>NZ_JAXGNC010000002.1:0-313741 GCF_040768185.1 Syntrophus sp. (in: bacteria)
CCTATCTAAAAGATATTTTATGTTCCTTTGGATTAACTTAGTGTCCACTGAATTTCTGATATAAAAAAGGCTTGATGGTAAAATCCGTCACCTGATGGGACCTGCCAAGTGCTCACAAAGAGTTCCATATCTCTTTCCTAGAATCGACCATTCAAGATTTTCAAGCGCATAAGATTTCCCCCTTCGTCCCATCTCCTTTCTTTCGAGTTCCGTCATTGTGACAAACGTCCTCAAGGCATCGTCCAGCTGCATGACATTGTAGGGCTCAATGCTTATGCCGCTTCCTGAGTCTTCGACAGGGTTGTTGCTCGCTTTTACTGCGTATAAGATCGGGCGTCCAGCTATCAGATAATCTCCTAATTTATTAGGACTGATGCCAAAGCGGAAAACAGGCGAGTTTTTCAGGCTCATAAAACAGACATCCGCCTGCAATATAGCAGATATAATGGCTTTTTTAGGGATTCTTGGAAGAAAACTGACAAAATCAATGTCATCATGATGCTGACGATCCACGAGCTTATTTTTATCTACACCTGAACCTATTAAGATAAAATGATATGGAGCTTCACGACTCTTTAAGACTTTTTTCAGATCAAGAATCTGATCGAGAGCGTTTGGGGGCCCATGAGCACCGGCATAAACAACAATCATTTTTCCCGATTCACGGCATTTATCAAAAACAGCCTGATGCTCTTCAGGTAAAGGCTCAAAAGGAGGATTCCATTCCTCCAGATCGACTCCATTTGGTATATAATGATATCGGTCAGGTAAAAGGCCTTTTTTGCTCATATACTCAACGGCATCGGGGACTAAGCTGACAACGGCATCAGCCTCCCGGTAAGCCATCTTTTCAATGTGTGACATCCATAAAATTAATGGGTGCCATGGAGGAACTCCTGCCAGTTCCACAAGGCTTAACGGCCAGATATCCCGAACTTCAAAGATGACTTTCGCACCACACAGCCGGGCTAATTTTTTTGCAGCCGGGTATGCAAAGATATGAACACAGGAAGGAATCAGAATATCGGGCTTCGGCAATTCACCTGAACGCACTTTCCCGGCAAGATGTTCCACCTCTCTTGAATAGTCAAGCATGTTGAGGACCCTGTATATCCCGTTACCCGTATACGGGCGGGTAGGCACATGATAATAAGAAACACCCTCATAAGCCGTTACATGGTTAATGTCCTCAACGGGCGCCGGCTTAATCCTTGTGTGATGATCAGAAGCCGCCACAATCAGAGGTTCGTGCCCCATATTCATGAGCGCCCGGGCAAGGTACAAGGATCTGCCCGGGGTACCGAATGATGAGGGTTTGGCATAATGGTTCAGATACCAGATATGCATGATATTAACGATCCATCATTTCATAAATCGAACACATTGTGTCTATGCAGGGGATTGATTACAACACCGAAATAGGTGAAGCACACACAGGAACTTTTTTCCCGCTACGTAACGGGACAAAGGCCATGATACTTGATCATTTTTGCCAAGCCAAGCATAACGCCGGGATGTTCTCTCTGTGAATGCTGCAATTTAGCGCTGTTATATTTATAAACGACTCGATAAACATTGCAATTGACTGTGCACAGATCCAACCATCGTGCAGCGGCATTGCTGAAGTCACTCCCCTTGCGATCATCGCTTCCGTCTACAAAAACAGAGAGTCTGTTGTTCTTGCAACGATAAGTGTTCAAAGTGTATTCGCAAATCTCCAGTCATTTCGGCTGAAGACAATATGTTTTGCGGCTTCACCATAGCAATTCAACATCAATCGCTCCGTGTGATATATCCTCCAGCCTGCCCTTACCAGGTCGATATCCCCAAACATACGAATTATTCTTTCCCAAAGACAGGTTATTACGCAGCGTCAAGGCGAGAGCTTTCGACTTGACGAGATATCGTTTCTGCCTGATACCAGCAATAAAGGACTCTTCAATCCCCATGGTTCCATTGAACGCTATAGCAGCATTACGAACAGCCTTATTCGGCTCGTCACCCCTCATTCTATAGTAACCCTGACCACTGACTCGATCCATCCACCATTGATCATTGAATTCCGCAACGGCTTCCTCGGCAAGGCCAATTATTTGCCAGCAACTCCCCGATAATCGGCTTCAGTTCCTTTCTTTCTTTAACAAGAGCGGCAAATTTTACGAGGGGATCGACAGTATTCCCGTCCCCAGGATGGTCACAACAGACACTTTACCCTTGCTTCCTTTGGTCGTACCCCATCCGGATCTCATTCGCCCCGTATAATCCTTTATGCCGCGCTGTTTGTCCGTTGTATTATAGACATCCTCAGCCTGTGAGACAAATTTTTCAATATACTTTTTATTCCCCGTTGCTTCATACATGACCAGATAAGCTTCCAGAAGGTAGCTTTCCGCCCATGACAGCACATTGGCCTCATTGGTCTTTTTACTATGACCTTGGCCACTGTTGATTGCAAAGTCAAAGCGATCAAACTGGGCAATCATTTTTTCTCTTTCATGACCATAGGCAATGCCGGTCACACTCATTAAAAACATCAAAAAAAAGACGACGTTTAAAAATGTTATCTTTCCCTTCATTTGTCCTCCATCTATTTGCAGGATTGCAATTCATTCATTGCGTCAAGATAATTTGAAAATTGATACCCCTCTTCCTGTAAATAAGAAATAACCCACTCATACCATGACTTGAAAACCTGAAAGGCTTCACTGTAATAGCGGTCATGAAATAACAGAGAGAAATAACGATTTCCGCTCTTCCGTGATTGCTCAATGATTCTGATCGTGTTCTCCTGAATGGTTTTGAAATTCGGCTTTCCTGCAATTTTCTTGTTCTGCACGACGCGACCATCCATAACGTGGATTGGGAACTCCCACATGCTTCCGATTCTAAAGGGATCTGCCTGATCGTAAACAGTCGCGTCGAATGCATACCCAGCTTCGGCAAGCAAATTGAGCGTTTTGGGGTCATTTCTCAGGTAGTGCATCCTGATCCCGAAGGTATCTGTCCCCGAAATTTCCTTGAACAGACGATGCTCTTTCTGGATGGCGGATTCGCTGTTATAAGCAACACCATGAAGACCTGCATGAAAACCTTCCGACCGTATCCGATTGATCCAGGGCTCAACATTTTTCAAAGAATAACACATCCCTTTCCCATGGGCCACACCAAGAAAAAACGTAGCTGGAACGTGGTGGGCCTTATTAAAAGCCATTAGTTCTGCGATGTTTTCCCATTTATTCGCCCTAAAGCATTTCAGCCTTTCTATCAGTTCATGCAGGGATATCTTGTTAAAACCATACTCAAGAATCGCCCTTACAAGAAATTTTGGAAGGACCAGATCGTAGGAATGCTCCCAGACGGTAAGATGATCAACATCATGAGATACTATGATTTTCATCCGGCAATTCGTTTATACAAATTAATCAATTTTTCTCCTTCATTATGCCAGTTATATCGATCATAAATGGCTCTTTTACCTCTTTCACCCATTGCTTTAGCTTCTGCGGGATTCACCAGAAGCCACTTTACAACCTCGGATATTTCCTCAACATTCAAAGGGTCCACAGTTATGCCGCATTTTGCGCCATCCACGATTTCTCTCCATAACGGAAAGTTGGACGCAACCACAGGAATGCCCGCCATCATATATTCAAAAAGTTTGTTCGGCTGGGACATCGTATGATTAGGCGCCGGATGGAAAAGAACTAACCCCACTTTGGATTTTGACAACAGATCATCGACAAACTGTCGGGATTGCCAACCATAAAAAAGCGTATTTTTCCACCCCGGCAGCTTGTTGAGATACTGTTCCAGTTCTTTGTCCTGCACACTCCCGGCAATGTGAAGTTGCCACTGAAGAGCATGGGGTAGAAGGGAAACGGCTTCTAGCATTTCTCTGGCTCCTCTCAAGACAGACATTCCACCGATGTATGTTATCACTGCGCCTCTCTTCTCATATGGCATCTCAACAGAAGGATTGAAATTTTCTATCTGTGGAAAATTTTGCACAACCACAGTCTTCGGAGAAGCAAACTGTCTGGCAATTTGGGGAGTCGCGGCAACAATGCCATCGAATGTATTCGCACTAAATGATTCTATGAATGAAAAAGCGTTGGCAACGAGATTGCGCAGGGATGAATGAATCCAACGTTTTTTTGCGATGGATGCCTTATAATCTTCGTGTACATCATAGATAACTTTTTTCCCCATTAATTTTAGTAAGATGCCAATCGAAATCAGCTCAGGATCATGAAAATGGTATGTTTCCGCATTTTCTTCAAGTGCTAATTTTAGTGTTGACAGGTTTAACCTGATCATCCGATCCATTCGATTGTTCGGCTTTGAAAGCATGCGGATCTTAATACCATCAATCTCTTCATCGCACTCATGCTGAACAATGTACGTCACGGAATATCCCGCCTGGCTGAGCGTTTTGCATTGTTTATGAAAAATCCGGTTACTGAAACAACCGTGAACCGTCGAAAGATGGCACACTTTGCACATAGTTGATTAATTCCTTCTTGATTTGCAGGCTGGATATCAAAAAGTTCTGGCTTATCTGCAGCCCTAAGCGATCCCTGAAAATCTATGAGCTTGTTCCGAATAAGTATCAGACTTTTCTGGGTGAGGATTATAGAGAATATGCCGGGACAGCCAATACTTAAATGCCAAAATGGATGAACGTTCTTCATACAGCCATAACATCATCATTCCAATCAACAGGCCGTTGGACAAAAAAGAAGAAAAAAGAGCCGTGTTGCTCAATTTCTGAAGGGGAATAATGACAGCCGATAAAGCCAAGCCGACATCTATATTCTTCGCACAGGAATCAACGAAAACCAATACAAGCCCTAAAATAAATGAGAAAGACAGCATTCCTGCGAAACCGAATTGCATATATGCGTTACCCAAATACCCGGTATTCATGTAGGTATTTATATTTTCCGCGTAAGTCAACCCCATTAAATTCGCGATGGCCACACCGGACTCTTTGTAAGGCGTATCAATCAGCCCCAGCGTTATCCTGGAATTCGACATGTAAACAAACTCGTTTTTTGAAAAATAATCATAATAATTATAGGTTACATTAGCGGGAACGAAAAAGACACGTCTCACCAACAGGGATGCGGGAAATTTCACGATGTCTTCACCGCGGAATGCGTAGAGAATGGATAAACTCAAGACAAGTACAATCAGTATGGACCTTGAAAGATTTTTACTTCTAACGGCAATAAAAAGACAAACAATGGCCAGCGGGGTAAAGAGAAAGCTTTTCTGTGCCAGATAGGCATAAAGGATCAACTGGACACCTAACGGAATCAGCAACCGAAAATATCGCTTCTGATAGCATGCCAGTCCGATGAGAAATGTATTGATCGCACAGGCGAGCCATCCGATCATATAGTTTATCAGCTGTGAACCACGTTCTGCCTCACCCCTGACTTCATAAACAGCGGCAAGATTGAAAGCCTTGAATGTGGGTAAGCCATTTTCTTTGATCAGCACGGAAAGCACAATCAAAGAAACAAATGTTACAAAGGCGTACATGGCGATGCTGCCATACTGTAGTTTTTTTATTCTAGCGGCAGGAATGATCGTTCTTACAACCATTGTAAGGACAAAACTGATGACGAAGAAATAAAAATAAGACCGTTCCTTATCGGTCAATGCATAAAAAGAGCAGAAGGGAACAACCATGAAGAGGAATAGAAGCTTTAATACAATTTTTGATGGAACGTCGTCATCCTCGGGCAGCATTAAATATAGAAGAATGATTAAAAAATAAGATTCAAATAATTTCGTGATATTTATATTCAGCCCATAACCTGCATACGAAAAAAATTCATAAACAAATTTAACATACAGCACTTCCAGAAATGCTTTAAATAGGAGCAGCAGGATGATGTTTATAATTTGATTTTTCTTAACAAGCATTATTAACGTTCCAAAGGTTGCCGACAATATCTTCCGTGTTTAAAAAGTTGTATTTCTTTAATCCTTCCAATAGATCTTTATATGCAGCCCCCTTGGATGACAGATCGAAAGTTTCAAAGATGTGTGTGTGAAAATTGATAGTCAGCACACCATGAACGAGCGAAACTTCATTGGCAAGCGAAAGGACTTCTCTGACGATTTCAGATTCCGCATCATTGGCGTTATCCATATAAATCATTGGAATTTCTAATATATTCAATTGCCTGTCCGCATGGATATCAAAGGGGTGATAGGGCCAGCAGGTACCCGCACGGAATCCATTGCCAGAACGCCAACCCACGTTCGAACAGACAGAAACACCGCACGCTTCTGCCATTTTCCATGAGTCAGGATAATGAACAAGCAAATGGTGATTTCTCAACACATTGACTGTTTTACCCAGTGCATGCTCAAGATTTCTCTGCTGGTTTATCAGGTGGCCTTTATCAAATGGCTTTGTATCTACCGGGATGCAAACCGATTTCGTTGCCATCCCCCACAAGATGACGTAATAGATTTTTCGCCTTGGGGTTTGATATAGGATATCGAAGCCGTTCACCCCACGATATGCCTCTTCGAAGCCCCATGAAAAAGTAGGTGCTTTTTAAACGATGTTCTTTTTCCAGTTCTGCCAGTTTCTGAATGCTTTCATAGATTGAATCTTCTCTACTTTTCAAATTTCTGAAACATTTCCTCAACCAATAACGTCCGTTTTCTTTATTTCCCTGTACCAGTTGTTTTGCCGCGAAAAATAACCAGACAGGGAGTTTCAACAACAACCCATACTTGATCATCAACCTGTCGACATCATGTGTTGCCCAAACGGCCATTTCTCCTCTTTCACCCCAGGGTTTTCGCCTGAGCAGAGGAAAACCAATTTTTTCTTCCATGACTTTGATAAGTTGAACAAGCAGGAGATCAAGGACAGGCCGTTTCCATTGACCTTTCCTGTATGCCAAGGACTTGCAGAGAAGGAATCTCCCTTCCCTGTCCCAGCAATCACTGTTATCACACTGTAACGTTTCCTCTTCACGATTCAGTATCCACAACGCAAAAGAAATCAAGTCAATGTCAGCTTCAATGATCGAATCATCTGCCTTTATCCAAGGTGTTCCTTGACTTATCTTGTCAAACACCAAGGACATCTCATCAAATGATCTCTGTTTCCGAGGTATATAAATATTCAGCTTCCTGTCTGAGAATTTTGTTTTTTCCCCGGTTCCGTAGGATAGATGAAGAGAATTCAAACGAGACCTTATGATTCTGTCCGAGAGGATATCACAAAACCAGGATACCTTTGCCGTATCGGCACGACGTGAAGAATAAGATATTTTTCCAGTTATTTCCATAACTTTTTAATTTGTGTCACGTGTTGACGGGTCACCACTCGTGTTACGATCAATAGCACCAAATAGAGAGAAACGCCGACAAGAGTGGTCAGAATTAGATTAAGCCATGATTGAACTGGCATCCAAGAAATACAGATCCCCATGAGAATGGAGATCGCTATGATTTTCAGGATCAATCTCCAAGGCAGGGAAAAGGTAATATATCTGCGTGCCCATAGGGAGATGATGAGCGCCATGACAAAAAACGTGACAAACCGCGCTATGCCTGCCCCAAGAAGTCCAATGTGGCTGATAAGAACATATCCGAGTATGTAGTTCACAACTGCAGTGAAGATGAAAAGCGCCGGGAGAAGATAGGTTTTTTCCATCAGATGGATTACATACAGATGATTCTGATAAATCATCAAAGCCAATCCGGAAAACATCAGATAGCCCACGAGATCGGGGGACACACTGTAATCTTGGCCTGCCAGCAGCGGGATCAATCCCTTGGAAATGACATACAGCCCGACGATCACAGGTGCACCGAAAACAAGAGTCAGGGTTGCGGCCTGAGAAAAATACCGGCTTGCTTCCTCTGTGTTGTCCGGACGCCATGAAGCCGCCGCCCGGGGAAATAAAACATAATTGATCGGACTCAAAACCACTGCAAGAAGATTTGAAATCTGAAGACTTACCCCGTAAACACCCATATAACTCAACCCCAGCAGATGGATGATCAGCAGCCGATCAACGGATTTTGTGAACCAGAGAAAAAGGGAATTTACGATGAGAGGTGCAGAATAGGGAACATATTTCTTGACCAGGTGAAAGGCAAGATCAGGACGCCTCAAAGGGAACGGTACGCCGATCTGGATCAATATCCAAATAAGCAACACGCTGTCACCAATGATGCAGATGACCAGCAGATAATTTACGTCAATGCGCAGTAAATAGGCAACGGTAACGGCACTGATGAGCCAGAGTGTTGACAGCAATTCTCGCAGGGAAAGGGTCTTGATCCGCTCCTGTGACCTGAGCACAACAAATCCGATATGCATGCAGGCATGAATGGATATCCAGACGGCAGCGAATAATAAAAGAACATAAAATCCCGCCGTGCCGAAAATCAAATTTGAAAGAAGATGGGGAAATAAAAAGATGGAGGAAACAAAAATCAGACAGCAGCATGCGGTAATCGTGAAAACAGATTTGATGACGTCTAGCTTGTTATCTTCGGAAGCAAGATATCGGAGCAGGGCTGTTTCCAGCCGTAAGCTGAGCAAGGGAATTAATATTTCTTTAATGAGAAGAATTTGCAGCCATAAACCGTATATTTCTGGGGAATAGGTCCGGGTCAGAAGGGGGAGAACAATAAATCCCCTGATGGTGACGGGCAGATTGAGGAGTAAGCGAAATAAGATATTTTTAATAAACCGGTGTTCGGCAGTTGTAGGCATATTTCAACCGTTGGAACAACGTAAGTCCATGAATTTATCTGGCTGCAATTTCGAAAGGCTGAACTGCCCGTGAGCATTGGAATGATTTATTTGTATTGTACAATTCGAAATGTCTGTATAGTTAAAAATTTATTTGAATTTTCAAAAGCTGAAACAGCAATGAGAGGAATTATGTTGAACACCGACGTCTCTCATTTCAATGCCGGATAAGGCCTCCCAGGTATCGAGTCCAAATTATCTATCTTGTGCAATTTGCGCCAGGAAAGGCTGAATAATGTTCAACTCGATCTACCTTCCTTGATCAGGTCCGTAATATACCAGTTGCAGGGATCCAGTATGTCTCCAGAGGTATCAACCGTCTCTGATACAAAGACGTTAAACGGATTCTGTCTTTTGTTTTTTGACGTAAACATCCCAATGGAATGCGTTGGATTAAAAGACACAAAACCATTTTTGCGAAACATCTTCTTCAGCAGCATATTATGACTCAACGTCGTACACCTGACCGCACCAGCCCCTTTCTTTTTTGCGTAGAGGATAAGGGCTTGTATCAGTTCAGAAAATATCACCTCGTCCTTTCTGTCCACCAGAATGTCCATAACATGAATCATCGTATCCTTGGCTTCGTAAAAGATAATATAGCCTATGAGACTTCCTCTATCGTAAGCGCACAGATAAGAGTGATTCTGATAGGGATTGCTGTTGATCCTCCAATCAAGATAAGAACTGGTACGGTCAATGCTGACACCGTATTCTCTTTTGTTGCAGATCCAAAGACGTTCAATATCTGCAAGCGAAACCTCGTCTTTTTTACGTAATCTAATGTCATGGAGGATTTTTTTCCCTGGTTTGAGTGCAAAAAAGAAATAAACCAAACGGGAAATCAGCAAAGTAAGAAATTTTACAAAACGAGAATCACCACGGACATACTTATTCAGTTGGGTCTGTAATGCCTTACGGATATAAGCGTTGTCTGTTATATAAACAAAATGGATCCAGGAATCAAAGGCGATGTAGCCAAGTTTACGGCGGACAGCACCAGGTGCACCTTTCGTCATATTTCCAGAAGTCGTGAAAAAGAGCTGAAATCTCTGCCGGGCCTCTTCGAAGGATTTTTTTTCATGGGGGAAATAAATCCCCTTCCCCCGGTAATCGGGATGGCACATGCAATTTTCAGTTTTTCCGGCAAGGAAGGGTTTTCCCCAGACGCTGAAGGGCGTGGGGATCAGGCTGTACTGGGCCACCAGTTGATCCCCCTCCGCTCGGTCCTCGTCAAACATGAGCCTGACAAAACCCGGACCATCCCACGTATGGATCCACTCCCAGTCATATTCGGATTGATTCCGGTCTATATTCGCGACGAGTTTATACAATTTATTGATGTTGTGTTCGTCGCCGCGCTGATACTCCCGCGTCTTCAGCTTCATTGTTCCAGAATGACGCTCCCCCCCTAAACTTTCAGGTACTGCAGATACTTGTTGATGTCGTCAGGGGAAAACATATAGGGCGCCGACTCGCCCGGGACAAAATAACCTTCCGGTAATTCAGCTGTTTTTACGGCTGGATAGCCCATGTACACCCCCGGCTCCATCAGATCCTTCACGACAACGGCACCGGCGCCGACAATCGCATTCGCGCAGATTGTCATGCCGGCTCTTATGGATACCGTACTGCCTATAATCGAGGCGTATCCAATGCGTGTAAGCAGAAAGACCTTTGCGATGCTCCTCTGGTGCCCAACGTTCCGGGTATGATTCGTCATGATTCCGGGGCCGATGAAGGCCTTGTCTTCAACGATCACCGACTTGGAAATCGTTGCGCCGGTTCTGACATTCACGTTGTTCCCGATGATGCACAGTCCCGTTGTTTTGCAGTAATCCGCAAAATCGATCTGGTTCTTGAACCGCGTCCCACTTTTAAGGACGACGTGATTCCCCAGCTTCACATCATCCCCGACAACAACATCCGGTTCGATACACACAAAGGAGCCGCACTTGAAATGTTCGCCATGAATAAAATCTTCCGCGATGTCGCAGTATTTTCCTGTTTCCATCTCTACCTCCGTCAGGATTACTATGATCCCGGTTTCCCTGTCCCCGTCGATGTTCAGAAGGGAACCGGTTCGCCGTATAATGCATCCAGAACATTCTGGTGGAAAAATAGCTCCTGCGTCCTCTCCTGGAGCACTTTCTTCCAGCGCTGAACAGCCACTTCAAAATCAACCAGGGGATAATCCGTCCCGAACAGGCATTTGCCGCGCAGATAGGAGTTGGCTGCATACAGGAACTCCGGCGCCATGTAGATGGGATTGAGGGCGCTGAATTCCAGGTAGATATTGGGGTGCCTTTGAGCAACAACCAGCATGGGAGGGCCAAAACCGTTTCCCCCGTGGGAGACGATCATTTTCAGTTCCGGGAAATCCACGGCCACTTCATCGATGTACTGCGGCTGGCCATGCCACATATAGGAGCCGCGCCAGAAATGAACAGAGCCATGCACGATGACAGGAATCTTCATCAGTTCACAAAGGCCGTAGACGGGATACATATGCCGGTCGTGGACATCCCTCTTATGGATGTGCGGTGTGACCTGGATGGCGGCAATCCCCTGCTCCTTGTATTTGCTGATATCTCTCAACGCGTGGCGGATACCGATCTCCACGCTGACACCGGCCACGGGAATAACCCTGTCGTACCTTCTGGATAATTCCAGGACGTGTTCATTTTCAGCGTCACCCATCCCGCAAACCACCATGCGTTCAATTCCGGCACGCTCCGCATAGGAAAATTGCTCCTCAACCGGCATGACACTCAGCCTGGATTTCATTTTGTAAAGGGAAACATAATCCCGGTAATAGGGCTTCAACTCCGTCGTCCACGGCTTGAGCATCAGGTCCGTGCGCATCCTTACCCTGGCATCGATGATTTTCATGAAAACACCCCTTCTCTCAGCAGTTCACAAAGATCCATCACTTTAAGATCCTGATACCTTTCTTCCCCCCTGGCGCTTTCTTCCAGCATGGCCAGACAGTAAGGGCACGCCGTTGCCAGAATGTCCGCACCCGTCTTCAAGGCCTCTTCCAGCCTGATTTCCGCAAGCCGCTCACCCCTGGCGGTATCCCGCCAGACTCCGCCTCCTCCTCCGCCGCAGCAAAAGCTCTTTTCCCCGGAATGCTCCATCTCAACGAGCTCTATCCCCGGGATATTCCGCAGGACCTCTCTGGGCTCTGTGATGATGGAGTGATGCTTGCTGAAGAGGCAGGGATCGTGGTAGGCAACCCGCTTATGAACTCCGTTCCGGACCGGCAGGGCACCCTTTGAAATCAATTCGTGCAGAAGGATGACGAAGGGATAAACCTGGCATCCGCCCGTTTCAAGGCCATCGTACCTGTTTTTCATGACGTCATAACAATGGGGTGAAAGGGTATAAATCCGCTTCGCTCCCCACTTAGCCAGGTTCCTTGTATTGATCGCCTTCAGGCGCTCAAACGTCCCCTGATCGCCTGCCCGCAATGCGGACTCTCCGCAACAGACTTCGGCCTCACCGAGGATATCGAATGCCACTCCGGCCCGTTGAAGAAGTTCCGCCGCCGCCCTTGCGATCTTTTGAGCACGCTTGTCATAGGATGGCAAACAGCCGACAAAAAGCATGACCGCATCCTGCCGTCCCGAAGTGTTTCCGGAACGATCGCGATCGGCATGCCACTCTCCACGCTGGCTCTGGTCTTCTTTCCAGGGGTTCCCAGCCGAGGACAAAGAGGACAGAACGCCCTTGATCGATGCCGGGACATAGCCGGCTCCCTGCTCCACCACCAGGCTCCGCAGGCTGATCATGACATCGAGAAAGGGGATTTCATAAGGGCAGATCAGTTTGCACTGCCCGCACTGGGTACACAGCCACAAATCCTCGCCGGAAAGGTCCAGCAGGCCCAACCGGGCTTTCTGAATGAAGGAACGGGGCGAAAACCTGGCATTTGTCTCGAGCTTCGTGTGCGGACAGCCTTCCGTACAGATTCCACACTGGAGACAGCGGTCCAGGGCAAAATATTCCATGCTCATCTGGCGCAGCGCCCGCTCCATCAAATGAGAGGATTCATCCATTTGGACAGATCGGTCTTCACAGAGACGCACGATCTTTCCCTGAAATCTCCATCCGTAATCGGGCTGGCCTTTTCCCCCGCTCCCCGTCTTCGCCATTACATCCCCTGGTTATCCCCTGCCCTGATGTAATCGCTGCAGGTACAGGGCGACCTCTCCGCCGGCGGAGAAACCGTCTGACAGGCAATCCCGGATCGGCTTCAGCCCCGAGATGCTGCCTGCCAGAAAAACCCCTTCCTGATGGGTTTCGTAAGGGGACAGATAGTCGTCCTTCGCCTGGAAAAATCCATAGGGATCGAGCTCCAGACCGAGCCAGGCCGCAATCTGGGCCCCATCGGAACAGGGGGCCATTCCCACAGACAAGGAAACCACATCAAAGGCACCTTGAACAGGCCTGCACATGAGGGTATTTTCCGCGCGAACCTGAATGTCCCCGTTGGGCAGGGCACTGCACTCGGATACCCTTCCCCGGACGTATTTCACGCCCAGTTCCTGGGCATACTGGTACATCTCTTCGAATCCCCTGCCGTAAGTCCTGATATCCATGTAAAAGCAGGTTACATTTGCGTCCGGGTGTCTCTCCATGATTTCGATGGCCTGCTTGGTGCTGTATGAACAGCAGATGCGGGAGCAGTAGGGATTTCCCAGCCGCTTGTTCCGTGACCCCACGCAGAAAACGATGGCCACCCTCTGGGCCGGCTGGCCGTCCGACGGGCGAAGAAGCTTTCCCTTCGTCGGCCCCTCCGGATCCAGAAAAAGCTCCAATTCCGGGGCGGTGATGACATTCGGATACACCCCGTATCCGTACTCGCCCTGCTTTCGTGCATCGAATACCTCGAATCCGCAGGTGAGGATCACGGCGTCCGCACAGACGGCATCACCGCTCGTCATGGCAAGTTCAAACCGTCCGTCTTGACGCGCCATGGTCCGGATGGACGCATTCGTCAACACCCTGATGCGCGGCGACCTCCTGGCCTTGTCGATCAATTCCGCAACCAGCGCCTTGCCGTCCTTGAAGTCGGGAAACAGCTGGGCGTATCCTGTCACCTTGCCGCCGAGATTCGGCGATTTCTCGATGATGATGGATTCAATCCCGTATCGATCCAGGGAAAGGGCAGCGCCCAGGCCGGCCACTCCGCCTCCGATAATGGCCACCCGTTTATCCATTGCCGCTCTCACCTGCGGAAACCAGTTCCATCTCTGCCGCAGCCTCCAGAGGCCGGCCGTCCAGGCCGACCCAGGCCTTTGACGGGTCATAGGGGATCCCGATCTTGTCCAGAAGCGGCTCCACGGGAACCGTATGAAATTGGATCCCCGCGGTATTGTAAGGATCCCAGCCCATCAGCAGACCGGCCAATTCCTGATAGGTAAGCACCGGAACAAAATATTCTTCCCCCGTCATTTCATAAATGGCCCATTGCTCCTTATCGAGAAAAACCTGGCAGCCGGGGCAGTTTGTAAGGATCAAATCCGGCTGAAAGGGAGCCATGCTTTTCATTTTCTTGTAGACACTTGCCATCGTAGCTCCCCTGTTCGGAGAAATCATGCATTGGCGGAATCCCATGCCGCAGCAATGGCGCCTCTCCGGGTATTCCACGTTTTCCCCGCCCCATGCCTTCGCCATCCCGGACAGAACCTCACAATAATCGACACCACCCATGGCATGCTTTTCCGGGAACAATTTGCTGTAATGGCAGCCGACATGATCCACCACCCGCAGGGGACGGCCCGTTTTTTCCTCCACGAGCTGAAACTTCATGAATTCATCCCGGATCCGGTTTCGGTAGCGGTAGTAGACATCACTGGTATGCACCAGGTATTTCGGAATTTCGAATTCGCGCCCGCAGGATTCCTTAAGCAGCCTGTCCATTTTTTTCTTCAAGCCCGGTTCATGCTCATAGAGATCCTTGCATTCGCAGTAAGCCCCGAAAGAGGTTACGCAGGTGGGCGTGACAGCGTCCATCCCCGCTTCCTGTGCGATCGACCACAGCCGGGCGATAGTCAGAAGGGTTGCCTCGATGGGCACAATGTCGCCATGGTAGCCAATCGCGGAGCAGCAGGTCCATCCGGATTGCGCATCGGTGCTTGTCCCCCAGTTGAGCCCGAGCAGGTCATAAAGTTTGGGAACCATGGCCTCCGATCCGGGATAAAGAGTCCCCAGAATACAGCTCAATGTCAGGAAATAATTATTGTCCGGAATATCCTTGACATACCGTTGCCATGCGGATTCGCGCCCCTCATGATGAATGACGTTCATGATTCTAACCCTCGCTTTTCACTTTTTCATGATACGAGTCCAGGGAGATTCCCAGCTCCTCGGCCTGCCTTCTGGCCGCCTCCTCGATGCGCTCCCACAAATACAGCACTCCCCCCGCCTGCCACAATTTTCGCACCTCATCGAGGGTATCCGGATGAACCTTTCTTCCCGAAAGGGAGCCGTCCATATCCGGGCAGGCGCCAATCCGTCTGAACATCTCTTCCTTGTGCTTGAAATAAAGGGCAAACCGCGGCCCGAAATCTCGATGGGCAATGGGCTCCGGATTGCGGAAATAAAGCGTGCAGGCGCGGTTCCAGAGGTTGCCCCCCCACAGGTGGCGTGCGGCAAACTGCTGCCTGCCCCGGACGCTTTCCACATGGTACCCTTTAATCTGGCTGAGCTGCCTCAGCGAGGAAATCATCCCGAAGGGGCTGTTCCCTCGTGGGCATTTGGGCTTGCACGATCCGCACTGGTGGCAGTACCAGATGGTGTCCGATTTCAGCAATTCAATGATTTCCGCCTCATCTTTCTCCTGAACGATCGTCATGATCATCCGTGGACTGAAATCATAAAACTCCGCCGCCGGGCAGAGGGCCGTGCAGGCGCCGCAGCTCATGCAACTGCTTATTGAATGCCGGGAAATAATGTGATTTTCAATCCACCAGACGCATGATTTCTCTTTTGCCTCCTCATACCAGCGGGTCACTTCCCGTTGCTGCTGAGAGTTTTCTCTCCAGAGCTGCTGTTCCCGATAATCCTTCTCCCTTTCAAAGGCAGTCCCGAAGAGGTATTGAATGTTGGGGTAGAAAAAGCCTTTCTCCCATTCTATCTTTTCGTCACGAAGGGCCTCATACAATCCAATCACTTCCTCATCCGGGAGGTCCGACAGATAGTTTCTGAATGTCTCCTTCTCGTCCACCGAAGTCTTTGAACGCTTTAAAAAAGCGATGAACTCCCCATGCTTTTTTAAAACGGCGTCTTCCGGAATACGATCTGTCTCAAGGCCTGCGCCTTCCCTGTGGCCGGGATAATTCTCATTTTTTAAGTCAAAGGGCCTCATGGTCATTTCTTCACCGATTGCTTTTAAAAGTCATGGCGGCCTGCAGGAACATAAAATCCCCGAAAGCCTTCCCGAAAAAACCTCTGTCAGGAGGGGAAATCAAGCGGAACGTTCAGGATAAACCGCTCAATCTCCACTAAAAAAGGCTGAAAGCCCTGTCCGGAACTGTGCGATGCCAAAGACATCCCCATCTTCCGGAAATCGCTGACGGCTCACCCGGCGCCGCCGCTCACATTCTCTACCATAATAGTAGACAATAAAAAAAGCTGCCTGTCAATTAAAATTAGCGGGACTTGTCTCGCTTTTTCCATGCTGGCGGGATCGGTGAGGATGCACTGGCTTGTTTCTTTACCGCTGCACCATATCGGGGAGGGATAACGATCAGTAGGAATTGAATTTTGGAATATTCGCTGCCCATTGCGGGCATAAGCCATGGACCGAGGGCGGATGAGAAAAGGGCCTGCTTGAAAAGCTCTCGACATAAGCGGAGCGGATGTTCTTAAAGCAGATAGCGCTTATCCGCTTCCCCGGCCCGGTGGACGGGCATCTTTGATGGCTGAAATGGACGTCACCCCCTATTCGACGGGCGAAACGCGCCGGGTCCCCTCTTCCTTTTCCTTGGACAACCGGTACCGTTTTCCGCACTCGCGGCATTGTCCCTTGCTGTCGTGAAAATCAATCCGGTTACCGCATTCGCACATCCACCCCTTGATCTTTGCCGGGTTGCCCGCCACCATGGCATAGTCGGGCACGTCCTTCTTCACCACGGCACCGGCCCCCACAAAGGCATAGCGGCCCACGGTGTTTCCGCAGACAACGGTGCAGTTAGCCCCCAGACTGGCCCCCTTGCGAACCAGCGTCGGCCGGACCTCCTTCATCCGGGAGATGGGGGAACGGGGATTATAGACATTCGTAAAGACCATGGAAGGGCCGCAGAACACGTCATCTTCCAGGGTGACCCCTTCATAGACGGAAACGTTATTCTGAATTTTTACACCGCTGCCGACGGTTACCTCGGGCGAGACCACCACGTTCTGCCCGATGTTGCACTTTTCCCCGATCCTCGCCCCGTTCATGATATGCGAAAAATGCCAGATCTTCGTCCCCTCACCAATCGAGGTCCCGTCATCGACAACCGCTGACGGGTGCACAAAATAGGAAGGGGAAGGAGGGGCTTCGACTGGCGGCTTCACCTGGTCGGCGGCTTTTTCCTTTTCCTCCAGGGAATGCTGGCTGATCTCCAGGATGCGGAGCACCCGCAGCCCTTCTTCGCCGGAGGTCAAGGGCGGCTGCCCGGTCTCCATGGCGCTCAGGAAAGCCCGGCATTCCGCTCTCAGGGGCTCTTCCCAGATCGCGGACAGGTCGATGGACTGACTGTCCGCCTTCACCGGCACCGGTGCGCCGTCCTTCCAGTTGATCGTGTGGGGATAAAGAACGAGTTTTTCCTCGACGGAAAGGGTATCATCAAAAACCAGCATCCCTTCGCTGCCCACGACGACCAGGCGCTGCTCCTTAAAGGGATTCAACCAGCTTACAAAAATGTGAGCCCCGATCCCGGAGGGAAATTTCAGATTGGTCATGGTCACATCTGGGATCCGCGCATGGAGAAAATTGTTTCCCACGGAATCGACATAGACGGGCTCTTCGCCTACAATACCCAGAACGACGGAGATGTCATGGGGGGCAAAGGACCAGAGGATGTTCTCCTCGCGCCGGATCTTTCCCAGGCTCAGCCGGCGGGAATAGATGTACTGCAGCCTGCCGATCTTTCCTTCATTGATCATGGCCTTCATCCGGATGACGGCCGGGTGGTAGTTCAGGATGTGCCCCACAAAAAG
This sequence comes from Syntrophus sp. (in: bacteria), assembly GCF_040768185.1. Lineage (NCBI taxonomy): Bacteria > Pseudomonadati > Thermodesulfobacteriota > Syntrophia > Syntrophales > Syntrophaceae > Syntrophus > Syntrophus sp. (in: bacteria). Next base: position 18,014 of record NZ_JAXGNC010000002.1, read on the forward strand.
GGCCCTGCCTTGCTCCGCCGCAAGGCGGACCAGGGCGTCGCCGTCGTTGTAAGTCAGGGACAGGGGCTTCTCCACGAAGACGTGCTTCCCCGCATTGAGGGCCGCACGGGCCAGATGAAAATGCTGCGCCGCCGGTGCGGCGATAACCACCCCTTCAATATCCGGATCGTTCAGGGTGGCACGAAAATCATCGGCGACAGCCACATCCGGGTAATCCTCCAGGATCTGCTGACGCGTCTGCGGCTCCGCATCGCAGACCGTTTTCAAGACTCCCAACTGCGAAAAATTCCGTACGAGGTTCTTTCCCCAATAACCGGCGCCGACAACGGCGATATTCCTTGTCATCCCTGCTGATTTCCTCCTCTATATCCTGTTGATCACATCGGCAATTTTTTTCTGATCCCCTTCCTTCAGGTAAGGATGCATGGGAAGGCTGAAGATACGCTCCGCACAGTCGGCGCTGACCGGAAAATCCCCCGGTCTGTAGTCCAGGGCGGCAAAAGCGGTCTGGACATGCAGGGGTTTTGGATAATAAATCGCCGTCGGGATTCCTTCCTTCTGCAGGGCACCCTGAATGGCGGATCGCTGAAATCCGTTGCGGGCCAGAAGAGAGTATTGAGCCCAGACGGACAGGAAGCCTTGGGGGATATAGGGGACCACGATGGACCCATTCCCCGCCAGCAGGGACGAATAGCGCTCGGCAACCTGCTGCCGGAGGGTCACTTCTTCGGGAAAGAGGGAAAATTTAGCCAGGAGCACGGCTGCCTGAAACGTGTCGAGCCGGCCGTTGATCCCTACCCTGATGTTGTCGTATTTGTCGCTGCCCTTTCCATGGATCCGGACGGAAATCATGAAATCCGCCAGGGCGTCGTCATCGGTAAAACACATGCCGCCGTCGCCGTACCCCCCCAGGGGCTTTGCCGGAAAGAAAGAGGTGCAGGCGATATCGGCCAGCGAGCCGGCCTTTTTCCCGTGGTATTCCGCGCCGAAGGCTTGAGCCGCATCCTCAACGACAAAAAGGTCATGCTCCTTGGCGATGGCCTTTATCCGGTCGTAATCCGCCGGCAGTCCGAAAAGATCGACGGGAATAATTCCCCGGGGTGTCAGTGGCTGCGCATGCTTGTTTGCCGGCAGGGGGTAGAGTTGGGGATTGTTCTGTTTCACGGCTGAAATGGCCGCTTCGAGCTTCTCCGGGTCGATGTTGTACGTTCTGGGATCGATATCGACAAAAACCGGAGTGGCACCCAGCAAAGCAACCACTTCCGCCGTCGCGATAAACGTAAAGGGGGATGTGAAAATCGCATCCCCCGGACCGACCCCGTAAGCCATCAGCGCCATCAAAAGAGCGTCCGTCCCCGATGAACAGGAAATGGCATGCTTCACCCCGGTGAAGCCCGCCAGGTTGTCCTCCAGGGCCTTGACTTCCGGCCCCATGATGTACTGACCGTGATCCATGACTTTCAGGACATTTTCTTCCAATAGGTTGCGGATTCGCTGCTGCTGGGCAGCCAGATCAATAAAATCCATGAGATACCTTTCCCCGGTTCTTTTTAAAATGGTTTAAATAATCGATGATTGTAAGGGTAAAGCTCCGCATTCTCGATTACAGAAAGCAATCTTTGCGAACTCTCCAATCAAGGCCTTCCGGCATATCTTTCCGCGCTCTTTACCTTGACCACTCAATTATATACCGTTTATAAAAAATGGTTCGGCAAAAAACAACAAGCGGAGCTTATACATGATCTTCCGGAAAAATTCAACTGTTTGGGGAATCCAACCGACCTCGTTTCTGCCGGCAGCGCAAACTTTCTTCAGATCTTTCGTATCTGATCCTTCAGCCGTTTGATATGTCCGCGCCCCAACCCCTTGACCTCGCAGCCGAGAGAGAGGTAGCGGCAGATCCGGCTGTCATCGAGGATACCGAAGCAATCCACGACGGCACAGGGCTTCCCCACTTTATCCAGCAGCTCATCCGGTGAAAGAGACAGGTACGTTTGATGGCGGACGGCCAGAACCACGGCGTCGGCACCCTTGAGCGCCTCCCCCAGATCCTGCTGAATGCGGAGTTCCGTGAGCTTTTCCTGATTCCGGAAAAAGCGCGACCATGAATGCCCCGGCGCCGGATAGGTGTCCTGCTTTTCGAACTCCCACCAGTGCTGGACATAAGGATCGTGGACGGAAATTTCCCCCCCCATTTCCGTCAGTTTGCGCACGAGCATTTCGGAACCGCTGTAGCGCGTATCACCCACATCCTCGCGGTAGGAAGCGCCCAGAACGGCGATTTTTGATGCGGCAACGATCTTTCCCATATTGCGCAGGGCATCGCGGACCAGTTCCGCAGCATGGAGCGCCCGGGTGTCGTTGATGTCGATGGCCATGGGCGTCAGCTTGAAAATCTCATCGTCAAACCCCATGAGGGTCCGGTAGGCCCAGACACCCAGTCCGCCGTCCTTGGGAAGACAGTAACCGCCGATGCCGGGACCGGGGAAGATCATGTTCGAGTGGGTGGGACGCACCTTGATCGCCTGGATCACCTTGATGAGATCCACGCCGTTACGTTCGGCAAAGAGGCTCCACTCGTCGAGAAAAGCCAGCAGGGTGGCCCGGAAGGAGTTTTCTACGATCTTGCAGGTCTCACTCTCAATAGGCCGGTCCAGCACCGTCAGGGGGAATTTCTCCACATTCAGGATGTCTGAAAGGAATCGCGTCACACGCTGGCGGGCCGTTTCGTTCACCCCGCTGCAGACGCGCCAGAAATCGCGGATGGAAGCCACGTATTCCCGGCCAGGCATGACCCGCTCAAAGGAGTGTGCCAGCAGAGGTTCGGCGGAATTCAGGCCCCGCCTTTCCAAGGCTTTCTTGACGATGGGATAGGCGATGTATTCCGTTGTGCCGGGGGGAACGGTCGTTTCGATCAGGACGAGGCATTCCGGCCGGATCTTGTCGCCGATGATCCGCAGGCTCTCCTCCAGAGCGGCAATCTCCGCATGGCCTGTCTGGACGTCCCCCAGGTCTTCCTTGAAATAATCGCACTGCACGTCCACAACGACCACATCGGCCAGGGAAAGGGCATCTTCGGAAAAGGTCGCCATCAGCGTCTTCTTCTCTGTGACGCAACGGCGAATGAGCGGGACGACCTCTGGATCTTCCGCCTCCACGGGGGAAATGCCCCGGTTAAACAAGGGGATCTTCCAGAAAGACCGGACCGAGGGCCTCTGCATGCCAATGACGAACTTGTTGGGTTTGCCTGTCGCTTTGTCGACGGCGTCGGCCACGACACCGGCCATCACCGCACCGACAAAACCGAGCCCCATCACGACGACGATTTCCCGACCCAGGTCCCGCTGTGCATTCACCACCTGCTGCAGTCGTTCCAATTCTCCCGGATAGTCTTCCGGCAGAGGCAGGCTGAAGCTTTCGCCGCCCGGGCTTACTGAGAGCAATCTTTCCTCAGGATTCATAGACCTTCCTTTCTTCAACAGAAATTTATTGATTTCATGATTCACAGCGATCCATTTTCAGGGATGCCCTTCAGGACCTATCTCCGGACATGCGGAGGGACCGTTCAGCCTTCCCGTCCACAATAGAGGATCCGCCGACAGATCACAGCAAAAGACAGGCCACAGCATCATCCCGAATGCCCGATGCAAAGCGGAACGTATTGATAAGGATGAGGGCGGCCGGCCTGCACCGATGCAATGCCCCATGCGTTCGCGACACGAGCGGCGGTCCATTCATCAGCAGCTTTGGGATTGTTTTGATCGCGCAGCCATGGGATCGCCTTTTTTTTCAAAGCTCCATGACGCTGTCCCGGATCATGCCGGGCCGGGGGGAGGCCTTTTAAAAGTTGCAGGGCTTGAAGGTTTTGATCAACATGGCCGTCATCGGAAAAGGCAGCTGGTTTCATGAGGGTAACATCCGGCATCAAGAGCAGCGCTAACTGGGAAAAAAAGACGGCCCGGACCGGTCACAGCCAATAGTCGGAAAAAGCAGGTCAACCCGATTCACAAGCCGAAAACCAAGATCACATATCCTGAAAGGATGAGCCATCCTCCTGGAGATAAAAACGACGGCAGACCTTATTAAAAACCTTCCGGAAAGTCAATCTTTTTTAACCGTTCCGTGTGCCTGTTTCTCCGTAAAACGTCGTTGTTTTTTTCGCAAGATAAGTTGAATAAACCCTTTACAGACCGGATTATGAATCGGGGAAGCAGGACACGTCTCCGTCGGGAAAAAGAATGGGCTCAACGGATCCATTCCCCTCCCGAGGCAAAAATGCTTTTCTTTGACCTTCCCGATGTGATAAGCGCAGTTCTATCAAGGGACGGAGTGCAGCCTGTTGTCCACAGCATCCTGATCCGATGAGGCGCGCTGACCGCGTTGAATCGCATGGACCTTCAGCAACCGGGGAATCATTCCCCCCTGAGGTCTTCTCCCTAAGCGGAGGCCTTTCGTCTTCTTGAGAAAAAGAGCCCCCGAGAGTGGCGCCCCCCTTCGGGCATATCCCGGAAATAGACTGATTGTAAGGAGTTTCCATGCTTTCCGTTGGCGATCTCATTGATGCCTATTGTCTGCGCTGCAGACTGACCCTCTCCCACGTTATCCTCTACGAGGTGGGCGGAACCATTGACAAGGTCAAATGCAGGACCTGCGGTGCGGAGCACAAGTATCGCGGAATGAAGCCGGAAAGCCAGCGCGGCGCCGGCCTTCTGAAACGGGCTGAAGGAAGGCGGGGGACATCTGCAAGCCCCTCTTCGAAGGCCGAAAAGGCAAAACCGGTGCTCAGGGAATGGGCTCAAAAGCTTGAAGATCTCAAGGATGCAGGAGGAATCCGAACTTATTCCATCAGCGGAGCCTATTCTCCTGGAGAGGCAATCCGCCATCCGAACTTCGGAATTGGATTTGTGGAAAAGGTCATTTCCGAAACCCGGATGGATGTCCTTTTTCAGGATGCCCTGCGCCGAATGGCCATGAACATGCCCTGACCTATCCCTTGAGTTTTTTCACCAGCTCCGCCACCCTTTTTCCCAGTTTGGCTCCATTGGCCCTGGTGACTGCATCGGGCGCTCCGGCACAGGAGACGCCGTAATGTCCCGTGGCGTCCATGGGGTCTCCCACAACAATCATTCCGTAGATCAAAAGGACCTGGAGCAGGGAGATCAGGGTCGTTTCCTTGCCGCCGGAAAGGTCTCCCGACGTGGCAAAGGCGGCGCCGACCTTATCGGCCATTTTCGGGCGGACCCCTACGAAGGAATCCAGCATGGCCTTCATCTCCCCGGCCATCCCGCCAAAGTAGACGGGGGAGCCGATGATGATTCCATCAGAGTGGAGAAAGTCCTCTTTCGTCACCTCGGCGATCGGCTTCAGCAGACAGTCCACGGAATCCACCTCCTGAACGCCCCGGGCCACCTCCCCGGCCAACTCTTTCGTGTGACCTGTCCGGGAAAAATACGTAACCAGAACCTGCATCTTGACACCTCCTGATGTATAAATGAATGGACCTGTGCGGCAACGGATTTGTCTCGGGAATCTCTTCCGCCACCCTTCCGCCGCCGCTATTTCTCCTGGCCCGGAACCTTTGTTAACTCCAGGACAGCTGATGTCATGGCGGCAATCCCGCTCTGAATCGTCGGTTTCGGAACGGGCGCCAGATAGGGGCTGTGCAGGGGGGGCATGTTTCCCCTGGGATCCGCCATGCCCAGCCCGAAAAAGCAAAGGGGGATCCGCGGCTCTGTCAGGCCGAAATGGGCGAAATCCTCCGACACCGTTAACACGGGCATTTCAAGAACCCTGGAACGCCCGAAGGTCCGCCGGAATCGGCGAGCAAGCCTGCGGGTGAGCCTGGGATCGTTGTAAAGCGCCGGCGTGTAACCCCGGAGAGAAAGCCGTGGGAAACGGTTTTCTGGAATTCCGGCAGCCCAGGCAATTCCGTCAGCGGTCCGTTTAATGGAGCTGATGATCCGGTCGTGCTGTTCACGGCTCAGGGCCCGGATGCTGATCTGGAAGAAGGCCTTTTCCGGGATGATATTGTCCCTCGCGCCGGCGTGAATGGAGGAGACGGTGAGGACCACCGGTTCCGAGGGATCGGTTTCGCGGCTGATCAGGGTCTGAAAGGCCAGGATCATCTGAGCCGACAGGACGATGGGATCAATGGCCTCATGGGGCCGGGCGGCATGCCCTCCCTTTCCGAACACGGTGAGCTCCACCGCTGTCGAACCGGCAAACCAGTAGCCTTCGCGGTAAAAGAGGGTTCCCACCGGTTCAGGCAGTACGTGAAGACCAAGGATAAAGGCGGGGCGGGGAAATCGGGAAAAGAGGCCATCGGCGATCATGGCCGCTGCGCCGCTGGCGTTCTCTTCCGCCGGCTGGGCAACCAGGACCAGGGTTCCCCGCCAGAGATCCCGGGCCTGCCCAAGCCATCGAGCCGTTCCGATAAGAACGGTCATGTGGACATCATGGCCGCAGGCGTGCATGACGCCGACGTTCTGACCCGCCTCCGTAAGCGTCCTGATCCGGCTCGCATAGGGAAGCCCGGTTTTTTCCGTAACCGGCAGAGCGTCGAGATCCGCCCGGATCATCACCACCGGCCCGGGACCGTTTTCCAGGACCCCCACCACGCCATAACCGCCAATCCGCGACGAAGTCCGGAAACCGGCCTTTTCCATCTCGGCCGCCATCCGGCGCGACGTTTGTTCCTCCTTTCCGGAAAGCTCCGGAAAACGGTGGAGATCCTGGTACAGGCTCTCCAGGAGGGGATATTCCTCATTCTGGCAGGCCATGATCGCGTTGAGCAGGCCATTCCTTTCGAGATCGGGACGTTTTCCGGAACGCATGCAACTTCCTTCTAAAATTTCAGTCTCTTCTTCATTCCCCGCATGGCGGCCATCCGCATTTTCCGGCATCCTGCAGGAATTTAAAGAGGCTGTCAGCGGCGGTCCTTCCGGCATTGAGGCATTCCGTGCCCCGGTTGCCGCCGGCGGAAGCGGTCTTTTCAGGGACTTCAAAATCCGCAACGATCCGGGGATCGATTTCTTCCGCTTTACTTGAGCCTTGAACACGACCCCGCATCTCTTTTGACTGCACCGGGCTGATTTCATTTTTTGCCGCCGGCAATGTGCAGGGCCAGCCAGGGAGCCAGGTTGAAGAGCCACGTTCCTGCTTTGAACAGGGCCATGCCAGTATAGTGAATCGCATCAAACGTCTCAACAGATATTTGAAACCATCGCCCATGAAGGCGATACATCCAGTCGTGAGCTAGAGCAAAAAACAGAAACCAGACGAGCAGAAGGCACAGGTTGATCAGGGTGCACCAGCCCAGAGCATTCCGAATATCCCTCAAAGCCATGACGTTTCCTCCTTGAAGAGATCGGGTCGACTGCGGCGGAAGGGGAGATCGGCCTCTCCCCCCGTCGCCCGGATCTTCTTCTGTCCAGTCCTTCCATGACCGCCTTCAGGGCAGCTGGCGCACCGCACTGTATACAAGATAGACGCCCAACCCCATGACAAAAACCCCGAAGGCCAGCTTCAGATGGGGGCCGCTGAGGCGGTTGGAAAGGATCGCACCGAGCCAGCCGCCCACAAACAGGGCGGCGGCAACGATGAGGGCGGCCTTCAGGTTGACCTGCCCGTGGCGGTAATATTCCAGCACGGCGGCAAGCCCCACGGGGGGGAGCAGGACGGCAAGGCTGGTTCCGATCGCGGAATGGGTGGAAAACCCGGCCAGATAGATCAGAGCGGGAACGATGAGCACCCCACCACCGATTCCGAACAAGCCGGCGGCGATTCCGGAAAAAAGCCCGATCAGGGTCAGTAGAATCAGCGAAGCGGGATGCATGGAAAAGATCCCCATGGTTCCGGGCATGACGGATATGTGAAGAGGGAAAGAGGAATTTTCATCGGAACCGATTTTTTCTTCCGGAAAATGGCCAACGGACCGGGGCCAATCCGGGGAATCAATAGAATTGACGAGTAATTTCAGACACATTCTGCCACAGGGCCCTGCCTGTGTCAAACAAAAACGGCAGAAACCACCAGAGGCGAAACACCGGGGCGGAGTTCCGAACAGTAGAACAGCCTCAGGGATTTGAGCTCCCCGTAACAGTCCGCCTGGATTCAGGCGGGTTCGCCCCTCAGGGGCCGGATCGGCCGTTTGCCATCAAGCCGCTGCAGGGCAGACAGCCCGGAATGAGAGGGCGGCGTCACCGTCGCAGCCTGAAAACCCTTACGCTTAAAACAACCAGGAGGTAAACCATGCCGGCAATGATGATCGTGGTGGCGCCCGCCGGAAGATCCGGCCCGTAGCTGACGGCCAGGCCGGCCGCAGTAAAAAGGGCGGTGAGCAGCGTGGAGAGAGCCATCATGTGCCACAGCCTGTTTGTCAGCTCCCCGGCCACGGCGGCGGGCAGGGTTATCAGCGCAATGACCATGACGATGCCGACCACCGTCACCAGAAGGACCACCGTCAGAGCCGTCAGGCACAGAAGCACCAGGTAGAACCATTCTACACGGATGCCCCGGAGCCGGGCGAATTCCTCGTCGAAGCACAGGGCGAGAAACTGGTTGTAGAAAAGCACACCGATCATCACGACCAGGACATCGAGTCCAGCGATCATCCAGATGTCCCGGGGCGAAACCATGAGGATGCTCCCGAAGAGATAACTCATGAGATCTTCACTATAGCCCGGGGTCCTGTAAATGAAAAGGATTCCCGCAGCCATGCCGATGGCCCAGAGAGAGCCGATCACCGTATCCTCCCGCTGGCGCGCCCTCATGCTCACGACACCGATGATCACCGCGGACGCAAGGGCTGCGAAGACGGCGCCGTAGAGAGGATGCAACCAGTCCATGCCATAGACCGTCTGGCAGTAGCGTGCGGCGCCGAGGCCGCCAAGAACGGTGTGGGCAATGCTTCCGGCAATATAGGTGATGCGCTTGGTCACGACATAGCTGCCGATAATTCCACAGGCAACGCTCACCAGCAGACCGGTGAGAAGAGCGTACTGGAGAAAGGGGTATCGAGGAAGATCCGTCAGGAAAGCAGTCATTTTCCAGCCCTTTGTCAACCTTTGAGATTGTGCCGCACCATGCGGACATCGGAACCGTACAGATCAGCAATGACCTCACCGGTGACGGCCGTCGTGGGATGCACCTTGACCCGGCGGTTGACACAGATGACGCTCTCCACATACTGGGACACAAACCCCAGGTCATGGCTGACAACAACAACGGCAATGCTCTCGCTCATGGCATGGAGAAGCTCAAAAAGCTCCGTTTCCACCGCCATATCCACGTTGGAAGTCGGCTCATCCAGGAGGAGCAGTTCCGGTTCGGCGGCCATGGCCCTGGCAATGAGGACCCGCTGGCGCTGACCCCCGGAAAGGGCACTGAAGGGGCGATGACAGGCGTTATCCATTTCCAGCCTGCGCAGTGCTTCAAGGGCCATGGCCCTGTCCGCTTTGCCGTATGGGCCGAATCGCAGGCTTTTTCCTACACCGAGCCGGCCCATGAGGACAACATCCAGCACGCTGACGGGAAAATCCGGGTCAAACTGAACATATTGTGGCATGTACCCGATACGGGTCCGGGCCTTTTCGGGGGGTAGCCCAAAGACCTCGATCGTCCCCCGGGAAGGCCTGAGAAGCCCGAGCATGAGCTTCAGCAGCGTGGATTTTCCTCCGGCATTGGGACCGACAATGGACATGAAGGTCCGCTCCTGAATCGTGAAGTTCACATCTTCCAGGATCGGCGCCCCGCCATAGGAAAAGCTGACATTTTGAAAGGTGACAACAGAATTTTCGGCCATGGTTGCTTTCAGCGAAGCCCCTTTTCAACCTCGATTGCAATTTTCTCCATATTTTCAAGGTAATCAGGCGCCAGGGGATTGATGGGAACCACGACTCCCCCGATGGCCTTTGCGATAATTTCCGCACCCTTTCTTGAGAACTGCGGCTGTACAAACATGACTTTGACCTTGTCCCTCTTCGCCCGATCGATCAGATCAGCCAACTGCCTCGCACTGGGCTGCTTGCCTTCAACTTCGATCGGAATCTGCTTCAGGCCGTAAGCTTCGGCAAAGTAGCCAAAGGCCGGATGATAAACATACATCCTGCCGCCCCTGAAGGGCGCAAGGGAACGGGCAATCCGCGCATCCACCCGGTCCAGATCCGCCAGGAAGGCCTTCAGATTGGCCTCATATTCCTGCCTGTGAAGGGGGTCCAGCTGCTGAAGGGCCATCTGGATGTTCCGGGCCTGGATCTTCACAAGCTTTGGATCCATCCAGATGTGTGGATCAGGTTCTTTCCCCCCCTGTACCGCAGACCTCTTCTCATGCCCCTGCCCATGATCGTCGTGGCGTTCGTCAAGATATCGGAAAGGAACCCCCCTGTGGGTCTCCACGATCAAGAGATTCCTGTGTATTTGCCTGATTTTTCTCATAACCCCCTTTTCAGCGGGTACGCCTATGGAGAAAAAAGCCCTTGCCGCAGCAAGTTTCGCCATCTGCTTCGGCGTCGGTTCATAACTGTGGGGCGACTGCCCCTCTCCGATGAGAACGGTCACATCCACGCGATTTCCGCCCAAGCGCTCCAGGAAGAAGGCCTGAGGCACAATGCTCACAAATACTGGGATTCCGGGCTGTACCGCCTGCCCCCCGGCCAATGGCAACCACACGATCAACACGAACAGAAGCACGACAACGGTGCCAATTTTTTTCACTGAAACGATCTCCCTTTTCTTCTTTTTACACGCGCCCGATTGTTGGATTCTTTCTGCAAAAGGCCCCGACGCCGGTGCGGTTCTTCCGTCGGCTACTCATTCTCTTTCCTCGAACACTCGATGAAAAGCTCATGGCAGTCCTCGCACGTTTTGACGGTATGATGCTCCGCAAATATTTCCCAGTGTTCTTTCTGCTTAGGAGTCAGGATGCCTGTTCCCCGGCACAGGGGGCATACATTATCGAGGGCCGACATAACGGCCGCCCTGATAAACTCCGATCGATTGGGGATATTTTTTATAACCCCCAAAAGATCATCATCCACCTTGAAGGTGATGATCCCTTCCTTCTTCTTCATCGCCGCACTCCCGAAGCTGATGCTTAAGTATTATTTAGTAATACCGGGGTGTCAAGGGTTATTCGCGGAATGAGACGATTTTACCCGGCAGGAATACCGGTCAGCGATGACCTGCCCGGCCATTTCAACAGCCGTTGGCCTCCGTGACGGACTTGACGCCACATCCCCCTGTCATTGGGGGGGGACCCCCTCGGAAGGCCGGGGTCCGGACGATGAAAACCGGAGCGGGCCTACCGAAGAAAGGGTGGCAATGCAGCGCACTTTAGTGGTAAGGGAAGCATGCGAAGCCCAACAGGGAACAGCCCACAACAATATGACGGTTCAGGCAATGAGGAACGACCGGGAAAATCAGACGCAGATTATTCTTGACAGCATCGAAGACGGTGTCTTCACCGTCGATTCCGAATGGAAGATCACATCCTTCAATCGCGCCGCCGAGAAAATTACAGGCATACCGAAAGAGGAGGCCCTGGGGAAGAAATGCCGCGAGGTTTTCAGGACCAGCATCTGCGATACGTCGTGCTCTCTCAGGCATACCGTCGAAACGGGGCAATCCGTTGTCAACCAGCCCATATTCATCGAAAATGCCGAAGGACGGCGCGTCCCCATCAGCATCTCCACCGCCCTCCTTAAAAACAAAAAGGGGCAGGCCGTCGGCGGGGTCGAGACCTTCAGGGATCTCAGCCTGGTGGAAAATCTCCGCAAGGAGTTGTACAACCGCCAGTCCTTCCACGACATCATCAGCAAGAACAAAGAGATGCATCGTCTTTTCCACATTGTGGAACAGCTGTCCGACAGCGACGCCACGGTTATCATCTCAGGCGAAAGCGGAACCGGCAAGGAATTGTTTGCAAAGGCCATTCATTCCATGAGTTCGAGAAAGGACGGCCCTCTGATCACGATCAACTGCGGAGCCCTGCCGGACAATCTCCTTGAATCGGAATTGTTCGGCTACAAGGCCGGGGCCTTTACAGACGCCAAGAAAGACAAGCCCGGACGCATCACCCTGGCCCATGGTGGAACCCTGTTCCTGGACGAAATCGGAGACATCTCGCCGGCCATGCAGGTCAGGCTCCTCCGCGTTCTTCAGGAAAAGGTTTTTGAGCCACTTGGAGGAACCAAATCGGAAAAGGTGGATGTGCGGATCATTGTGGCAACCAATAAAGATCTGGAAAAGCTTGTCAGAGAAGGGGCCTTCCGGACGGACTTCTACTACAGGATCAATGTGGTCAACCTTTATCTCCCCCCTTTGAGGGAACGGAAGGAGGACATTCCCCTCCTGGCGGAACACTTCATTGGAAAATTCAACCGCCGCAAGGGAAAAGACATTCAGGGCTTTCAGCCGGAGGCGCTGGCGGTTCTCATGTCCCACGATTATCCCGGCAATATCCGGGAGTTGGAGAACATCATCGAATATGCGATGGTCGTCTGCAGAAACGGCCTGATCGACAGAAAACACCTTCCCGATTACCTCCTTCAGGGATCCGGCCGAGCAGACCCAAAGGGTCTGTCTTCCGAACCAGGAACGATTTCCATGAAGGGGCAGGAAAAGGAGTTTATTTACAGTGCCCTGGCCGAAAACAACTGGTCCAGGAAACGCACGGCAGCCAGACTGGGCATTCACCCCGCAACCCTGTGGCGAAAAATCAAGCGGCTGAATATCGAGCTTCCCAGACAGGACGGACGATCCAAATAACCCGATTCCGCCTTTGTGATCCCGGCAGGGCATCTCCAGGCGGTATTGCATCGTTGCACTTGTGCAAAGAAGAGATTGCATTATTGCAATTGCGCCTCCATCTCCTGATCGCCCCCATCAAAGAATTTTCATCCATTTCGTTTGATTAACCAGGTAGATACATGACACGCCCCTGCCGGTTTTTTTTAATGGCATGGTCCATGCCATTACAAAAAACCGGCAGGCATCCCTCTGACGGAGGTTCCGGTAAAGGGTGATGAGGTTCACCCGAAAAGCACCTGATGCGAACAAGACGGGAACGGTCTGGCGATACGTTGGATGGATGTATTTTCAAGCAAACAGGAGATGATGATGATCATCAGCGTGGCAAGCGGAAAAGGCGGAACGGGAAAGACAACGGTGGCGACCAATCTGGCCGCTTCCGTGGGCGGGAAGGTCCTCCTCATGGACTGCGATGTGGAAGAGCCCAATGCCCATCTGTTTCTCAATCCGGTCTTTGAATCCACCCGCACGGTTACGACACCGGTCCCTGAAATTGATGAAGAAAAATGCACCCGCTGCGGGAAATGCGCCGAAATCTGCCAGTTTCGGGCACTGGTCGTCCTGGGCCAGACGGTGTTGTCCTTCGAAAATCTCTGTCACAGCTGCGGAGGCTGCGAAATGGTGTGCCCCGTTAAGGCCATCCGGTGGAAGGAGCGGGGACTGGGAACCATCCGGAAGGGGCGACGCAATGGGCTTGAATTCGTGGACGGACAATTAAGAATCGGAGAGGCGATGTCTCCCCCTCTCATAAGAGAAGTCCGCGCCCAGACGGCAGCGGAGGGACTGACGATCATTGACGCGCCGCCGGGCACATCCTGTCCCGTCATCGCGGCCATGAAGGGAGCCGATTTCGTTCTTCTGGTCACGGAGCCGACCCCCTTCGGCCTCCATGACCTGAAACTGGCGCTCGGGGCGGTCAGAATGCTCGGCATCCCCTGCGGCCTGGTCATCAACCGCTCCGACATAGGGTATGGGAAGGTGAAGGAATACGCCAGGGAGGAATCGCTCCCGGTCCTGATGGAAATCCCCTTCGATCGAGGCATTGCCGAGGCCTATTCCCGGGGTGAACTTCTGTCTGAAAACATGCCGGGATGGAAGGAAAAGTTTATGGAGTTATACCGGCGCATCGACTCTCTTGTGAAACGGGAAAAGTCCTCATGAAAGAACTGGTTGTTATAAGCGGAAAAGGGGGAACGGGAAAGACAAGCCTCACCGCGGCTTTCGCATCGCTCGCGAAGGGCATGGTCCTCTGTGATGCCGATGTGGACGCTGCGGATCTACACCTGCTCATGGCGCCGGAAATCATCGAACGGCATGATTTTCAGGGCGGCCATAAAGCGATCATCAATCCGGAGAAATGCCTGAGATGCGGCCTCTGCCGCGATCTATGCCGCTGGAGCGCCATTGATGAGGATTTTATTGTCTCGCACCTAGACTGCGAAGGCTGTGGAGTTTGCGTGTATTTCTGCCCGGAAGAGGCCATCGACTTCCCGTTGAGCACATGCGGTGAATGGTTTATTTCCCGGACACGTTTTGGCCCCATGGTCCACGCCAGGCTGGGAATTGCGGAGGAGAACTCAGGAAGGCTGGTGACCGTCGTGAGGCAGCAGGCGGCAAAGCTGGCTGAAGAGCAGAAGCTGGATCTGATCTTGACAGACGGACCGCCCGGGATAGGGTGTCCCGTCATTGCATCCATCGGAACGGCCAGCGCCGTGCTCATTGTGGTGGAGCCCACCTTATCGGGAAAGCACGATATGATGAGGGTTGCCGAGCTGGCTGGGCAGTTCAGAATCCCGGCCATGGTCTGCGTCAACAAATCCGACCTGAACCCGGATGAAACCGGGGCCATAGAGGACCTGGCAAGGGGAAAGGGCATTGAAGTCCTTCCGGGGGTCCCCTTTGACCCGGTCTTCACGAAGGCCATGGTTCAAGGTCAAACCCTGCTTGAGTATGATCCCCGGTCCGAGGCCGCGCTCAGGGTCAGTCGAATCTGGGAAAGGATTGCGGAAAGGCTGCAGATCAACCAGGCCTGACCGGGCAGTTTTCAAGAGGGCGCCCTTCCAGGCCACGGCCGGGAATTGGAAATCCTGCCATTGCCAGGTGTCCGAAGAAGAGAAGATAAAAACGATTAGATCGTAATTTAAGGAGGATATGAAAAATGAAGGATGGAAGAATCGCTATTCCGTCAATGGAAACCGGCGGCCTCGATGGCCACAGATCAGGCCATTTCGGCCATTGCGACGTCTTTACCCTGGTGGACGTTAAAGGCGGCGAAATCGAAAACGTAAGCACGATTGCAAATCAGAGCCACGTCCAGGGGGGGTGCATGGTGCCTGTTAACCTGCTGGCACAGCACAATGTGAATGCGCTGGTCGTCGGCGGGATCGGGTTGAGGCCCCTGATGGGTTTCCGCCAGGTCGGCATCAATGTGTACTATGATGTGACGCGGCCTGAAATCAGGCCCGTTGTTGAAGACCTCATCGCAGGGAAACTGCCCATGATCGAGGATGACCAGGTCTGCGGCGGTGGTGGCGGAAGATAGGAGGGAGGAGACCCGTAATGAAAATTGCCGTCACATCTCAGGGCAGGGAACTTGATTCCCAGGTCGATCCCCGCTTCGGCAGGGCGGCCTATATCCTTATCGTGGATTCGGAAACCATGGCGTTCGAGGTTCTGGACAACAGGGAGAATGTGAATTCTCTTAAAGGGGCGGGCATCCAGGCTGCGGCCGACGTCCACAACAAGGGCGCGGCAGTCCTGCTCACCGGCTTCTGCGGACCCAACGCCTTCAAAACCCTCAATGCCGCCGGCGTAAAGGTTGCGAATGACGCCTCCGGCACGGTAAGAGAAGCCGTTCAGGCGTTTCTGGACGGAAAGCTGACTTTTGCAGACAAGGAGAATGTGGAAGGTAACTGGTAACTCAATAACGAAAAGCCATAAAAGCGGGACAGGGCCGACGGCGAGGGGCAGGATCAGCAAACCGCCGGCAATCCCTGTCCTTTTTTAGCTGCGGCTCGCGGATGACGATTCAGGGGGATGTCATGCTGAAAATATTGTTGGTGAGGCGGGATGCCGATTCGTTGAGCAGCCTGTCATCCGCCCTGGGCGGATACAAAGAGGTTGAACTGGAGACGGCTTCATCGGGAGAAGAGGCCTTGACGCTGCTTTCAGGCCGCACGGCGGATCTCGTCGTGGCCGACGAAAACCTGGGGGACATGACGGGCATTGAACTGTCACGGAGACTTGTGAACGTCAACCCCATGATCAATTGTGCGGTCGTGAGCTCTCTGTCGCCGGAGGAATTCCATGAGGCCACCGAGGGACTGGGAATCATGTCCCAGTTGCCGGAACATTCAACGGCACATGATGCTGAAATAGTGATAAGCACCTTGAAGTGCATCAAGGGGATTCTGGATTAGGCGATCCGGCTCACCCGCTGATCAAGGGGCTCCACTGTCTCATGGCCCGGCATGATCGCAGCGGATCCCCTCCTGGAGAAAACATCGCGCCATGTGGTCTTTTCTTTCGTCCATCAACAAGAATCTGGTCATCGCCATCCCCCTTTTGATGGCGGCCGGATTTTGTTACGGCTTGGTCACCGATGCCGGGTGGGTCAAGTCCCTGATCGTCCCCTTCACCTTCCTGATGGTCTATCCCATGATGGTGACCCTCAGGATAAAGAAGGTGCTGGAGGGGGGCGACGGCAGAGCCCAGCTCCTAACCCAGCTCATCAATTTCGCGGTCATTCCCTTCGCCGCCTTCGGTTTGGGAAAAATATTCTTCCCCGAAAGCCACTTCATGGCCCTGGGCCTGCTCCTGGCTTCCCTGGTTCCCACAAGCGGGATGACCATTTCCTGGACAGGCTTTGCCAAGGGCAATCTTGAGGCGGCCGTGAAAATGACGGTGATAGGCCTCATCCTCGGATCGCTGGCCACGCCCTTTTACGTGCAATGGCTCCTGGGAACCCAGGTCACCGTCGATACGGCGGCCGTCATGACGCAGATCGCCTTCATCGTCTTTCTTCCCATGGCCGCGGGCTTTGCCACCCAGCAGGCCCTGGTGGCGAAGGTGGGACAGAAGGGCTTCCAGGACATTTGGGCGCCCCGCTTTCCGGCCCTGTCCACCATCGGCGTTCTGGGAATCGTATTCATCGCCATCGCTGTAAAGGCCCGGGCGGTTGCCGAACAGCCTCAGCAGCTGATCGGCATCTTTGTGCCTCTTTTGCTTCTCTATCTTTTCAATTACAGCCTGAGCACGATAACGGGAAAAAGCCTGCTTCCCAGGGGAGACGCCATCGCCCTGGTCTACGGCACCGTGATGCGCAACCTTTCCATCGCCCTGGCCATCGCCATGAACGCCTTCGGCCCCCGGGGGTCTGAAGCGGCTCTGGTCATCGCCCTGGCCTACATCATCCAGGTCCAATCCGCCGCCTGGTACGTGAAGCTGACGGATCGGATCTTCGGGCCGGCAGCTCCGGCGAAGCCCTGATCCCTCCCGAAACACCGCAAATCCCGGGCAGGACCGCTCTTCTCGACAGGGGTCCCCCCCCAGCCGCCCGTCAGCCCGCTCCCTGGCATGTATCCCCTTTCACGTCCAGGCCTTCTGCAACAGCCGGAAATTTCCCGATCTGCACCAATTTCTGACCGCGAGGCTTGCGGGCTTCGGCGCGCACCCAACCGAGAATCCTCTGGATCTTCCCATGGCAGCTTCCGCAGCCGCCCCCCGCCTTCGTGTAGTTCGTCACGTCTTCCAGGGCATCCAGACCATTTTCTGAAACGGCCTTCAGAATTTCCTGATCCGTCACGCCGAAGCATTCACAGATAATCTCTTCTGCTTCGGTTTCCCCCGGCTGCCCTCTATAGTAGGCAATCGCTTTTTCGAGAACCTGCTCCCCAAGAACGGAACAGTGCATCTTCTGCGGAGGCAGCCCCCCGAGGGAAGCGGCGATGTCCTGATTTGTGATCTTTTCAGCCTCTTCCACGGTCAAGCCCTTGAGCATCTCCGTCAAGGCCGACGCCGCCGCAATCGCACTGGCGCAGCCGAATGTTTTGAATTTCGCCTCCGTGATCCTTTTGTTTTCATCCACTTTGAACGTCAGGCGCAGTACGTCGCCGCAGGCAATGGAACCGACTTCCCCCACACCGTCTGGATCGGCGATTTCCCCTACATTGCGGGGTTTCCAGAAGTGCTCCATGACCTTATCCGTATATTCCCACATTGCTGCAACTATTTCCTTTTCATCAGAGATGGATGTCTCCGGCAAAAGACATCTTCGAGGTTTTTCAGGACACGCCCTTTCAACCTTTAAAAAACTGCCGTTTCGAAACAGATCCGTCAAACGTCGCTCACGGCTTCAGATCCTCCTTCCGGATCCTTATTTCTTTTCAGAGGGCAGCCAGGTGTTCCCAGGGAACCTTTTCCCGCAGGGCCTCACCGACCCGCTCCTGCTGATCCCGGCTGATCCGCAGGCAAACGCCGCAGTCGGAACTGAGATGGCGGGGAACGGGAATGATCTTGTAGCTGATCCCGAGTCCCTTGAGGATTTTTTCCGCCTTCATGACGTAGTTGGCAGAAGGAAAAAGGTAGACCACATAGCCCGCTCCCACCGTCCTGGAAACGCCGTCCGGGATGCCCCGATCACCCGTTGCAGGGCCGGCCCCACTGCCCTCTTCTCCACGGAAGTTCCCCCCGGGGTTCTTCTGCCTGTAATCGGAGAGAGCCTTCTTCAAGGTCGTCTCGGCCAGAACAGCGCAGTGCATGTGCGTGTCCGGCAGCTTCCCGACCCGCTCCAGGATGGCCGTCGTATCGATGGTGTTCAACTCCGGAAACGTCTTGCCGCGGGCAAGCATCCCCACCGTCTCCACGCACATCTTGCTGATCGCGCAGCCATCGGTCCAGCAATGAACATCCTCGACCTTCGGTCCGTTGAACTTCAGGGCGATCTCCATGGTGTCACCGCATGAACCGGTCACCTTCGCAATCCCGTCGGGATTCTCCATGAGAGAATTCAGATAATAGTGAAGAACGAACCACAGAAGGGCCACCCCTGTGATCGCCAACACCGTCATCAGCAGATTGAAGACCGTCATTCCCATTCTCCGGTTGGTGCGGATCCATATCACGGCCCTGCCTCGAGGGCCTGACAAGAGCTCCTAAATATCACCCTGACGTTGGAATTGGAATAATTTCTTTTCGACGGCTTCCCTGCAAGGATGGTCGCCTTCCCCTTGTGCGAATCTTCAGGAAAACACGAATACGGCGGCCGCCAGGACGGTCGTGTAATCCGTGCCTTTTACGATACTGGACTGAGTGACGTTTCTGGTGCCCACAATCTTTCCGCTGATTTTAAAAATCTCCTTTTTTTCATCCCAGCTTTCTTCAATGTTAAAATCGATTCCCAAGGTGGACGCCAGCATCGCCGCCGCCAGATCTTCCGCATACTCTCCGGCCTGCCTTTCCGTCTGCCCGAAGGCGTGATGTTCGCTGATGTAACCGTAAGTGGTCTTATCCGCCGGGATGGCGCAGCCGACAGAGGCCGCCAGCAGCCTTCTGGGTTCATTGCTGGCGCAGCGGCTCATGACGCAGTAGGTGATTGAGCCGGGTTTCAAAAAACGCAGGCCTTCCGTTCTCGAAATCACCCGGCAGCCGGGAGGCATGATGCTGGACACCTGCACCAGATTGCACTTTTCGATTCCCGCATCCCGAAGGGCCAGTTCAAAGGAGTGCAGCTCCGCCCGATGAGTCCCAACGCCTTTCGTGAAGAAAATTTTATTTGGTAAAAACATGTTATTCCGTTTCCCTTATGCGTAATGCCCGGAGTTGAGAATCCCGGACCGTTTTTATTTTTGATGGAACAGGCGGAAGCGGCGGGTTATTTGCCCGATGTTCCGCGCCTTCCGCAGGTTTCAGGGCCATCTTCAATCCGATTGCGTATTGATCAGGCCGCCCTCCTCCACATCGAGAAAGCGGTTCCCGAAGGCATCGCGCAGCATCTGGACAGCAAGTTCCCCCGTACAATGCGTTGGAGCGACCCGCTGAACGCCGAACATCCGCAAAGCGGCAATTTCCACCGATATCTCTTCCCTGGAGCTGTTCAGCAGGTGAAAACCGCCCATCAACAGGGTAACCGGGTCGGGAAACCGTCTCCGCACGCACTGAAGGATCGGGGAAAGGCCCGGATGAGCGCATCCCGTCAGAACGGAAAGCCCCGGCGGCTCCTGAATCACCATAAACTGCTCCCACAGGGGATTCCCGCTCCACGTTCCGGCGATTTCGCCCGACAGGAAAACGCTCTTTTCAATTTCGAGCCAATCGGCCGCTTCCACCACCGGCATTCCCAACCCCTTGATCCAGGCCTTTACCGAACGTTCCGTGGAGGGGCAGATATAGACGGTGGCCTTTGGATTCTGCTCTGCAAGCGCCACCAGACCGTCCACATGGTCCCAATGCTCGTGGGAGAGGACGACATGCCGGATCCGGGAAACGTCTTCAGCCGTGCGGCAGAGGTTCTCCCGGAACACGGACGGCATGCCGAAGGTATCAAGAAGCACGGAGTTCCCGAGGAGGAGTGACAGACCCCATCGCCTCTCTCTGCGCTCCCGGGGGGTCGACCCTGTCGCCACGACTCGAATGTTCATGGCGTCACCGTGGACGTTCCGCGCTTCATCCTTTTATCCAATTCCCTCATTTCCTTCATCAGAGATCGAGCAGCGGTTCGACGATCCGCTTGAACGCTGCCGCGGCCTCGGTATTCTGATGGTAGTAGATGAAGGGCTTTCCCTCATCCGAGGATATCACGATCTGGGGATCGAGGGGAACCCTGCCCAGAAAGGGCACCTCCATCCGCCTGGCCATTGCCTCACCGCCTCCCTGTTTGAAGAGGTCGATCACCTTCGAGCAGTGCGGACAGATCAGGCCGCTCATGTTTTCGATGACGCCGAGGACAGGGATGTTCAGCTGCCGGCAGAACGTCACGGATTTGCTGACATCGATCGTCGATACATCCTGGGGCGTTGTCACGACCACCGCCCCATCCGCCTCCGGTATGGTCTGGGCCACGGTGAGCGGTTCGTCTCCCGTGCCGGGAGGAAAATCGATGACGAGATAGTCCAGCTCCCCCCATTCAACGTCTCCGAGCAGCTGCTTGATGGCATGGATTTTCAGAGGCCCGCGCCAGATGACGGCATCTTCCGGCTTTGCCAGCAGAAATCCCAGGGACATCACCTTCATTCCGCCCTGAATCAAAATGGGAAGCAGCCCCGTTTCCGTTGCCTGCGGCCTCCTCCCCTCCAGGTGAAGAAGCGTTGGAATGCTTGGGCCATGGAAATCCACATCCAGAAGCCCAACGCGCTTTCCTTCGAGGGCGAGGGCAATCGCCAGATTGACGGCGACGGTGCTTTTGCCGACACCGCCTTTTCCTGACAGCACCAGGATTTTATGGGCAATGCGCTGCATGTTTCTCTTCACTTTCTCATCATCGCTGAGATTCTCCATCGATCTGTCCGGCTGTCCCCCCTCCACCGGACACTCGCCGTTCTCCGGGGAATGATCTGTATCCTTTGAACTCATAACGCCTTTCTCCTTTTCCTTAGTGATTGCTGTATATTCGACAGAAATTTTTTGGGAGCACCTTAATTGTTCGCCCCGTCTGATGTTATTCCTCTGCCGGAAGACGATGCATGGGAAACAGGCCGTTTCCATTCGATTACGGCAGGTCGGTTGTTCCTGCTTAAGGAGTTCTCTCCTGCCTGCCTTCAGGCTCGATGGCCCTTGTTCGTCGCTCCCGCCGCTTCGGAAAATTCGCCGGCCTTCCAACCCTGGAGAACCTCCGCCACACTTTTGCGATCCTTGCCGAAGAGAAAAATCCTTATCCCCGCAGCCTTAAGCGTCCGGAACGCGTTGGGCCCGATATTGCCCGTCAGCACCACGTCGGCACCGAAATCCGCCACTCGTTGTGCGGCCTGGATTCCCGCACCATGGGCCGCCTCGACATTATCCGAATTTTCGCGGGCTTCAAACCGCCCCGTGTCCTCGTCGTAAAAGATGAACCATTTCGCCCGCCCGAAGCTCATATCCGGTTGACTGTCCTTCTCCCTGCCGCAAGATGTAATCGCTATGTTCATTTCGGTGCCTTCCTTCCTCGACGGTTTCGAAACCATCCTTGAGATCCTCGGCAGATGCGCCCGTCCGGCAGGACACGTCTTCCCGGCATAAAGAATCGCCGATCTTCGAGACGATTCCCGCAATAGGCATCAAACACCTCCATCGCCTCTCCCCGTACAAAGGGAATGATGGCAATCCCCATCGCTTCAATCATTCGCTGCAGAGGACACGAAATAGCCCCGCAGATCAGCAGATCCACATCAAGAGATTTGAGCTGGTTCGCTCTGTCGATCATCGTTTTTCCAGAACAGCGCAACCGCTCCTCTTTGAGGAATCCCTTTTCCCCATCTTCGATAAGAAGCAGGAAATCCGCATCATCAAAAACCAGTGCAATGTCCTGCCCGCAAACCGGAATGGCTGATTTCATATTTTGCGCTCCCCACTGTCCCTCATCATCACGAAGCATGCCAGAAGCAACAAGAGACTTTTTAAGTTGTAATCCATTAAGATTTAAAGAGCTTTCAATCTAATCATGAAGCAGTGGCAGGATGAAGCATTGCAATAATGGAACATTGTCCGAGAGAGAAAGTTGCATTTCTGCGCATCATTCTTTTAGTCCTTTCACGACGCCCACCGGGCAAAGGGACGGGATAGACATCGCCATGATTCCTTTTGCCATGATCTGGTTGATATCTTCCCCCAGATTTGATTTATTGAACATCGTAACATAATGAAACCAGAAAAGGGGCTGACACACTGTTATGATAAAACACACCCACCGATTTGTGGAAACCTATGAGGGGCTTGTAGGCTATGGCCTGGACAGGCAGACCGATGAAGACACCGTTCAGTTGTACCTGCAAAAATTTTCCGATGACTCTTTGATGAAAACGATCCTGAAACGGATGAGCGATGAAGATTTAGCGGAGGTATTCGATGTGATGGGAAAAATGCTGAAGAGATATCTGACCGAATCGGAATATCACCTGCTGTTCCTCAAGGAGGAAGAGATATGAAATTCCCGGAACATTTTCCGGAAAATACCCCGCGCTCATTTCAAACCTCACACGGCGACCGGTTGCCGGAAAACAGGAAAGAAGAAAATCAGCCATGTTAATGGATCTTGTGTTCGCACTTTTTATCGGGTTTCTTATCGCAGAGATCTTCGCTCTTCGGCGCTGGAGAGGCTTCTGGAGGCTTGCGGCGCTCATTCCCCTGATTATTGTGGGCTTTGTACTGGGACGGATCGCGGTCGATCCGTCCCAGTATTATCTGCTGGCGTTCGAAGCCCTGGTCTGGTGCTCCTTGGCATTGGCCTTTCTCGGACTGCTGGCGGCCATCCGCTGGGGTGTAGAGGCTGCGCACCGTCGCCGCGCCGGATAACGGGACTTCATCCCCCCGGGGAAACAGCCGAAAAAATGGCCCCCAGGGGTGTGCCCCCTGGCGAAGACACGTGCGACCGTTCGATCCACTCCCGCTCAAACCGCTCCAGAGGAGTCTGGAACGCTACCTTGAAACGTTAACTGCCGCGGGATAATAGATGGGCTCCCCATATTGTTCTACCCCGAAGTCGGCGATAATCCTCTGTCCTTCTTCACCGATCAGAAAATCGAAGAACTTCTCCGCCAGATCCTGGTTGTACTGAAGATGCGGGTGCTTTGCAGGATTCACGAGACACATCTCGTATTCGTTGGCCGGCCCTTTAACCAGCAGTTTCAGGTCCTTCGTCTTGGCCTTGTGAAGAGCCCAGGTTGATGAATCAAGCATATGGTATTGGCCATTTTTATCTGCATCCAGCAGGGATGCCAGCATGAATTTTTTGCTGACCGAATACCACTTTTCACCTTCCGGGTTGATATTCAACTCCTTCCAGGTTTTGATTTCCAGGATGTTCATTCCCCCGCCATCGCCCCGGGAAAGGTAGGGGGACTTCGCCTGGGCAATCCTCCTGTGCACTTCCTTGATATCGGTCAGGCCGGCAATCTGTGCCGGGTCCTTGGAAGGGCCCACCACAATGGTATAATTGTGCATCAGGTCGATCCTTCTGGCAGCATAGCCCTCTCTGACGAACCGGGCCGTCGCCTCCCTCTCGTGTCCCATGGTGATATGGGTCAGGCCATGCCTCCCCAGATCGAGCCCCGGCCCTGTCGGGGTCTTGATGCAGCGGACAACGCCGCCGTATTTCTTCTGGAAAGCCTTTGCAAATTCGTCGACCAGACCCAGCTCAAAGGGACTTCCTGTGGCAATGACAATCTGCTTGTACTCCTGGCTAAACCCGCTGGCATTCCATCCCAGAACCACGGCAATCGCAAGGGCGAAGTAAAGCGCGACAAGAAACGGACTTTTTCTTTTGACAACATGAACCTGTTTCATAACAACCTCCTTCATAGTGTTAATCTTGAAAAAAAGAACGCCGACCAACAAATCCTGCCCCGCCAGAATGGAGCCGTGGCCCGGAAATCGCTGCCAGGCTCTTTTGACAGGGGCGCGGCTTAAAGCGTAATAACCTGATGGCCTTTTTCGATATAGGATGAAAAGGAGGGATGTCCCGTCATGTCGCCTCCCAGCGGGATTCCCACGGTCGCGTTATACTCGAGCACGCCCATTTTCGAAGAGCAGGCCCTGCAGATGCAGTCAATCAACCCCTTCTCCTTTGCCTTTCTGTAGAGAGGGTTCCCCGACGTTTCCATTTCCTCGACCAGCTTCACGGCTTCACCCTCGATGACAATCTTCCCGCCCATCCCTTTGCTTTCCAGATCCAGGGCATTCAGGAGCACATGAACAAAGCACATCGGGTTTCCGTTAAAAGCAAAAATAACGAACTGGTTCATTTCAAACCCTCCTTCGAACATCACGAGATTTTTTTAAAAAGCAACCCTGCACTCACGATTCCCCCTTTTCCGTCACCCTGCCCGGCGACTGGATGCCCAGCGCCTTAAGTTTTCGAAAAAGCGTACTTTTGTGTATTCCGAGTTCCTGGGCCGTGCGGTTCTTGTTCCATGAGTTCCGCCGGAGTACATTGGTCAGAAAAATCGCTTCCATGTCCCGGAAGGACATGGCGTCCAACGCCGGCATTTCCGGGGAACCGGCGATGCCGCAAACCGGCTCCGGAAGATGGACCCGGTCTATCATCCCCGATTTGCAGAGAATGAAGGCCCGTTCAATGATATTCTCAAGCTCCCGGATATTGCCGGGATATGTGTAGGTCATCAGGCAGGCCAAGGCCTCATCGGTTACGCCGGAAATTTCCTTGCCCTGGAGGACATTGAAATGCTCGATGAAATGGTCCACCAGGAGAGGGACGTCCTCCATTCTCTCCCGCAAGGGGGGAAGCTCCAGTCTCACGATATTGATCCGATAGTAGAGATCCTCCCGGAATTTCTCCTCCTTGACCAGATCCCAGAGCTTCTTGTTTGTCGCCGCGATGATCCGGACATCGTGGCGGATGCTTTCCACCGCACCCAGAGGCTCATAGGTTTTTTCCTGAAGAACGCGGAGCAGACGAACCTGCATGGCCGGAGAAATATCCCCGATTTCATCGAGGAAAAGGGTCCCTTTATCCGCCAGTTTGAAGCGGCCCGGCTTGTCCTTCCGGGCATCCGTAAAGGCCCCGGCCTTGTATCCGAAGAGTTCCGATTCCAGAAGCGTATCCGGCAAAGCGGCGCAATTGACCGCAATAAAGGGCCTGCTTTTCCGCGGACTGAGGTTATGAATGGCCTTGGCGATGAGTTCCTTCCCCGTTCCGCTCTCTCCTTCGATCAGGACCGTACTGGAGCTGTTCGCCATATCCGGCAGGATGCTGAACAGTTCGTGCATCCGATGATTCCGGGAGATAATGTCCTCGAAGGAATAGCGCCCCTCGATTTTCTTGCGGAGCTGCTCTTCCAGGCTGAGATCCCGGAAGGTTTCCACCGCTCCGATGATCCGGTCCTCTTCATCGCGCAGCAGCGCCGTAGAAATGCTGATGGGCATCCGACGACCTTCGGCATTGACGATGTAGACCGTGCGGTTGACCACCGGTTTTCCCGTC
Source organism: Syntrophus sp. (in: bacteria) (assembly GCF_040768185.1). NCBI lineage: Bacteria > Pseudomonadati > Thermodesulfobacteriota > Syntrophia > Syntrophales > Syntrophaceae > Syntrophus > Syntrophus sp. (in: bacteria). The sequence goes on from NZ_JAXGNC010000002.1 coordinate 43,953, forward strand.
TGCATGGTTTTTTTCAGAAGGCAGCCGCGGTCGCAGATCTCCGCTTTCAGCACATCCTTGCACCGCTGCCCGATGGCGTCCTCGTAAGGAACACCGGTAATCCTTTCCGCCGCGCGGTTGAAGGACGTGATGTGCCATTGATCATCCACGGAAAAGACGCCATCGGCAATGGAGTCGAGAATAATGTCCCTTTCCCGGGGAGCGGTTTTTTTGTTCTGTTCACTCATTGCTGCTGTTGGGATCCCTTTCTCGACCGGGTTCAGTTCCCTAAAGAGCCGGAATCCATTCCTTTCCTGCAGGACCGTCACGATGCTGCAGCCGATACGGTTGAAGTATAGGCAGCGGAGGTTTATATGTCAACGGCCGATCAGACATCTTCCGCCATGGTCAGAAGACGTGAACAGCCGAGGCCTTGAAGAAAATGTGCACGCCCGCACCGATATCCAGAGCCAGATCAATGGCCGCTCCCTTGGTGACGAGCGACTTGAAGACTACGGCCCGTACGCGGATGTGGACCTCGTAAAGAAAGCCCTGATCGATCATTCCGCAGATCATGCCGGGAAACGCGTTGCGGATGCTTGATTCGAACGGTTGAAGACTGATCACGATATCTTCCGGCCTGACGGCGATGTAGCCTGTGGAATGATGGTGCGGCTGAGGCACCTCGATGGTGAGACTGTCCACACAGGCCTGGTTGCCGTTGAATTGAGCTGAAAAGACGTTCTTCATTCCTACGAAAGACGCCACAAAGGTGGATGCAGGCTTCGAAAAGAGATCACGGATCGATCCGGTCTGGGCAATGGCCCCCTCGCACATGATGGCTGCCTTGGTGGCAAGAGTCAGGGCTTCGGAAAAGTCATGAGTCACCATGAAAAAGGTGATGTGGGAGCTTCGGTTTATCTTCTTGAGCAGCAGACGGATTTCTTCTCTGAAATTTTGATCCAGCGCCGACAGAGGCTCGTCAAGAAGAATGATCCCGGGCTCCACCATGAGAGCCCTCGCCAGCGCCACCCGCTGAAGCTCCCCTCCACTAAGGGTTTCCGGGTAGCGCTTCAGCAGGTGGCCGATGCCGAGGTCATCCACCAACCGCCCGAAACGCTTCTGTGCTGTTTCTTTATCAAGGCGGTGATAGCGCAGACCGTATTTGATGTTCCGGACAATCGTCAGGTGGGGGAACAGGGCGTAATCCTGGTACATGATGCCGATGCCCCGCTCTTCCGGCGGCATTCGGGTGACATCGCGGCCGCCGATGAAGATGTTTCCCCCGAGAACGGGGACCAGTCCGGCAACAGCCTCAAGGAGCACGGTCTTCCCGGCACCGGTTGGTCCCATGAGCACGAAGAATTCTCCCGGATCAATGGAAAGGCTGACGTCCCTGAGGCGGAATTCACCGAGATGAACGTTGAGGTTCCTGATATCGATCATGATACCTTTTTCTGCGGAAGAGCGAGAAGTCTGAGAGCAAGAAAAAGCGACAGGCATACAAGGACAAGCCAGACCGCCACAGGTTGTGAGTACTGGAGCCCGTATCCTTCATAACGTTCATAAATAAGGACCGGCGCAATCATGGGATGATAGGCCACCACGACAACGGCCCCGAACTCGCTGATGGAGCGGGCGCAACACATGATCAAACCCACCAGGACGCTCCGCCACGCAAGGGGAAAGGTGACCCGGACGAAGGTACTCCACATGGAGGCGCCGAGGCTCCGGGAAACGTTTTCCAGCCGGGGGGAAATGGCCTCGAAGCCGGCCTTGAGGGCGTTAATGTAAAAGGGCATGCCCACAAAGGTCAGCACGGTAATAATGCCTGTCGTACTTCCCATGATCCGGATACCGAACTCCTGCAGATACTGCCCCAGCCAGTGGTTCTTTCCGGCAACGCCCAGGATGGCAATGCCCACCACGGGATGGGGAATCACGATTGGCAGGTCGATCACGCTCTCGATGAGATGCTTGCCCCGGAACTGCGAGCGTGCGAGAAGATAAGCCAGCGGGGTCCCGACCAGAAAGGAGATCCCCGCGGCAGAGGCGGCCGTATAGATGCTCAGCCAGATGGATCGGATGACATTCCTGTCCTGAAGAGTTTCCCTGAGCATGGCTCCGGAGGGGGCCGTCAGCATTTCAACGAGCGGCAGGAGAATGAACGTCAGCACCATGATGCCGCATGAAAACGAGACCCAGAAGAACGACCCCTTCCTTCCCATGACGGACGTCCTGTCAATCCTTTACCGTAACGTGCTTTTTCAGCTTTTCCGGCAGCATGGATTTCATCTGTTCCGTCGGCACACGGCAGGGGATAAAGGGGGGCTGCCCCTGATCCTTCAGGATTTTCAAACCTCCTTTGGGATCAAGCATGTAGTCGAGAAAGGCAATCGCCGCTTCCCTGTTCGGGGAATCTTTGATTAAAGTAACCCCGTAAGTGACGGACTCCCCTTTCATGTCCATATATTCCCCGGGCTTTTTGCCGGTCACTTTCACCACGGCCTGGGAATAGAAGGGATCCTCCTTGTAATTCCCCAGGTTGATCTTGTCGGGAAGCACAACGTATTTCAGCCCATGCTGAACGGCAACGGAGAGATACTCCCACGCATAGTCCATGTTCCCCGTCTGAAGCAGGGACACCAGCTCGACTGACTTGGGCCGGATATTTTCCAGAGGCCGGTTTGCAAGAAGCCTGTCGTACAAACCGGGCTTCCGGTAGTATTTCTCCGCCAGTTGGAGCACCATCAGGGCGCGGTATCCGCAGGGGTCCAGATTCGGATCGGAGTGGCCCCAGACCACGCCTTTGCGCTGCAGAATTTCATACCAGTTCCGGGCGTTCACCTGATCTGCATACCGGCTCTTCTCGGTGTAGCAGAGAACGAGCTGATTGGTGGCGAACCGGATGTTCCAGTCTGCAAATTTGGGAATCAGAAGCTTATCGATGACTTTGAAATCAGCTGATGCCATGATATCGCAGGGTTTGTTCAAATCGGTAACCTTCCGTGCCGCGGCCTGGCTTCCGCTGGCCTCGCGCTGAAGATCCACCCCGGGGTACTTCGCCTCGAATGCCTTTTCCATGGCCTCAAAGGGCATGGTCAGACTGCCGGCATGAAACATGACAACGGTCCCTTTCGGTTCGGCAAAGGCCCGGGGCAGCGATAGAAATGCGGTAATGCCTATGATGAAAAAAACGATGAATCCTCTCCCAGCAAAAGATCTTCCCATGATTCTCTCCTCCTTGCGCAAAAATGTGACCGCTTCTCCGGCAGGGAATCGGCCGATTCAGTCCGGGTGATGCAAGCAGATCTTGAATTGGGTAAAAGGGACATCATAAAGCATGCCATATATGGCATATTTAAATTTCATCGAATAATCGGGTAGTTCAATAGCTTACCGGTTCAAAAGATCGGAAGTGGCTTAAAAAGAGTCGCGATATTGCAACTGCTGTCATTTCGAAAGGCCACAGAATCGCCCCGCAGGAAATCCGGGAGCCTCGATCCGGTTCGTCCGACGGCTTTCCCCTATCCGCTTGCAGCCACGATCCTGTCCGCAATGCCTTGGAAGACACGGCCGGTTTCGGAATCGGGCGATGAGACCATCAGGGGCACGCCGGAGTCGCCGCCTCTTCCAATGGCGAGATCGATGGGAATCTTACCCAGCAGGGGAAGCCCGAATTCCTCGCTTAATTTTTCTCCTCCACCTTCGCCGAAAATCGCAATCGGTTTCCCGGAATGATCGGGCTGGAAATAGGACATGTTCTCCACCAGACCGACGATGACCATCCCGAATTTCCGGAACAGGTCGATGGACCTGCGAACATCGGCCAAGGCGACCTCCTGGGGCGTCGTCACCATCAGAATGGCGGCATGAGGAATAGATTGCGCGATGGTAATGGAAGGATCCCCGGTTCCAGGCGGGAGATCCAAGACAAGATAATCCAGGTCGCCCCACATGACCTGCCCCAGCAATTGTTTGATGGCCTTGGCAACCAGCGGCCCCCTCCAGACAATGGGCTGGCCCTTTGCCGTCAGCATGCCCAGCGACATAATCCGGAGGCCGAACTTTTCCGCTGGAAGAATCGCCTCGTTTTCCTCTTCCGGCTGCACCCCCTCGAGCGACAGCATGACAGGAACGCTGGGCCCGTAAACATCGGCGTCGAGAAGCCCCACCCTGCGCCCCCTCCCGGCCAGCGCCAAGGCGACATTAACGGCTATGGTGGTTTTTCCCACGCCGCCCTTGCCGCTTGCAACGGCCAGCACATGGCGGACCTTTTCCAGGCCGACCAGGGGATGTTTCGGAAACAGTTTTTCGAGCTCCTCGTGGCTCAATGTCGCCAGTCGGACATCCACCCCGGCGACCCCCGGCAGTTTCCCCAGCACCCCCTTGATCTCCTCAACCATGGCGTCCTTCCTGGGGCATCTTGCCGTCGAAAGCGCCAGGGTCAGCCAAACCTGACCATTTTCCACATGAATATCGCGAATCATCCCCAGATCCAGCAGGCTTTTTTTCAACTCCGGATCCAGAACAGACTTGACAGCCTCTCTGATTTTGAACTCGTCTATCATGGCGACTCCACCTTTCCGTTTTTCCCGACATGAACGTCATTTCCCCGACAGGGGCACAAAACATACCAGAATGGATACAAGGTTGCCATACGAATTCATGCGCAGCAATTTGGACCACCTGCATGATCAAGGGGGCTTTTCCGCAGCGGATATGCGCAGAAATGCAAACGTCAACACAGGGAGATCGTCGCAATATTGCAATACTCGGATGATGACTGACTCGGAAACCCCTCCCGGAAAAAAGCACTGTCCGGGCGCATGCCGGGATGAAAAGCCGTCTCGTGCGTTGCCTTCATCCGGTCCCGGCAGCCTGGCGGGGCCGCCGGGGGTTGTTTTGCGGACGTCCTTGCTGGAATGGCACACTTCTCGAAGGAGCTGCGGAAGCTGAAAGGAGCCCGACGTTTCTGTCGAAGCGCACGACGCGCATGAGAACGGTAAAGGATGAGGATATGAAAGAAAACGCGGCAGCGGAACATAAGGAAAAACTGATTCTGCAGATTGTCGACAGCCTGAGACTGACTCTCCTCCACTACGGATTATGGTTCAAAGAGGTTGAATATCAGCTTGGTTTGCATACCGCCATGGAGTTGGATGAAGCGACCTGGCAGACCCTGTTCCCCATCGCCATGAAGCGTATGGGGCGTGTTCTCGGATTTGAAGCCGATGCCAGGGGCATTCCGAAACAGCTGTTCGAAAAATCCGACGATGAGCTTCTGGAAATCCTTTCCGCCCTTTCGATCAACTGGCTGGCAGCCGATGGGGTCTGGTTTCAGAGCGTTGAAAAGAGCTTCGATCTTGATACGGCCAAAAGATCCAACGACATCTGCTGGAGCCGCTTCTCCCCGCTTGAGGCCTTTCACATCAAAACCCTGATCGGTCTTCCGGAAAGAGGCGGCCTGGAAGCCCTGGAGGCGGCGCTGAAACATCGTCTCTATGCAAACATCAATGAGCACTCCTTCGAATGGCCGGATGAACGGACGCTGATTTACAGGATGATTCGCTGCCGGGTGCAGGACATCCGGAACCGCAAGGGCATGGAGGACTACCCCTGCAAATCGGGAGGGATCATCGAATACTCAACCTTTGCCCGGACGATAGACCCGGCCATTGTCACGCAGTGCGTCGCCTGCCCTCCCGATCCGCATCCCGCGGACTGGTTCTGCTCCTGGAAATTCACTCTTCCTTGATAGCGGCGACAATTTCCTCCAGGGTTTCCGCATCGGTCCTCTGCGCATCAACGCCGGCGTTGCTGAAAACGTAGCTTGGGCCTTTGTGGGAAAAATCCTCGGCCATGAAAACCTGATCCACCTTCTGTTCGACGAGCCACTCCGCCACGCGGATGCCTTTGGCCGTTTCGACGTCCTTATGGGGATTTTCCATAATCTCCTTCTGCTGAAGAGCATGATCGGCGAGGCGAAGCGTCAGGACGGCGAAGAAGGGGGACTCGCCGAAATGACGGCTGACAGTCCCTGAGCGATCCGACAGGGGAACTGCAAAACGGAGGTGGGAACGGGGACGGGGCTCATAAGAAATGGTTACATGCTCCACATGCGGGATTTGTTTACGGATGCTGCGTTCGAGGGAAAGGCTGATCTGATGGGCTTTTTCAAGATCTCCCGTCCTTAGGATGACATTGGCCTGAAGAAATCGGAAACGGCCCGCGTTTCGTCCTGACAGCGATTGGACAGTCACAACCAAGGGATGGCTCCTCAGGATGCTTCGGGCCATGTCAAGGGTTTCGAAATCCAGGGAGGCGTCCAGCAGGACCCTCATACCGTTGGAGAGCAATTCCCAACCGGCACGGACAATGAAAACCAGGACGGCTCCCGCGGCGATCTGATCGATGGAGAGGCCCCACAGCGAGATATGCCATCCAAAATAGTCCGGCAGGACGGAAACCAGCACGACGAGGGAAGAAAGGACATCAACCTGCCGGTGTCGACCTTCGGCAACCAGAGTCGGAGATTCCGTCTGTCTGCCGATCCTGATGGCGTACTGGCCAAACAGGTAGGTTGCCGCCACGCCTACCACAAGCAGGGTGACGACGCCCAGTGAAATCTGCGGCGACAGAGCGTCTCGGGTAAACAGCTCCCGTGCGATTTCAAAACCGGCAAAAAAGATGGACAGTGCAACAAAGACGGAGAGAAGGTTTTCGACTTTGTAAAGCCCCGACGGAAAGGAAGGCGTCCTTCTGGTGGAAAGCTTTAGCCCCCCGTAGAGGGCAAGGGAAGCAAAGGAATCGGTTGCGGAATCGATGGCCCCCGCCGTGACGGCGAGGCTGTTTGAACAAAGCGCAAGCGCACCTTTCATGACCGCCAGGCCGAGATTCAACAGGAAGGCATACAGGGCGACCCTGCCGATCAATTTCGTCTCTGGATCGTCATGGGCATCCGACCGGAAGGGAGACAGAATCCCACTGCCGACCGCGGGTTTCTTCATGGATCCCCTTCTTCCTCTTCCATCTTCAGGGCCGATTGTACGCCCTTTGCAATGTAGAAGTTCCGTCCGCCTGATACGATGGAGTTCACCTTTCCAAGGTCCACCAGGATGTTCAGGCGCTTGAGAGCCTCCGTTACATGGATGCCGAGGCCGTCCGCGATGTCCTCGGAGGTGCAGGGACGCCTCCGCAGCAGGGCCAGGACTTCCTCTTCCCTGCCTTCGGAAAAAGCCGAAGCTTCAAAATGACCCGAACCCTCCTCGCGGATGATTTCCACTTTTCCAGGGAACAGCTCTTTCATGGAAAGCAGCTCCTCGAGAGAAAGAGGAAAGGCGAATTCCTCTGCGGGTGGACGGCAGACCGTATTGAGTTGAACGCGGTCCGGTGCAATGCGCTTTACCAGGGCGGCAATCTTTTCGACATGGGAGGACAAGCCGGTCACACCTTTCAGCAGCAAGACTTCAAGCCATACCTGCCCTGGGAACCGCCGGGTAAACTCGATGAGCCCGTTCACCACCTGATCGAAGGAAAGATCTCCGTGGGGCCGGTTCACATACTTGAACAGTTTTTCATCCCCGGCGTCCAAAGAGGGGATGACAAGATCGGCCGCCATCAGATCCTCCTGAACCTCCTTCATCCACAACAGGGAGCCGTTGGTCAGAACGGCGACAGGAATGTTCGTCATGGCCTTGACCTCACGGATCAGGTCTCCGATCCGGCTGTTCAGCGTCGGCTCTCCGGATCCTGAAAAAGTAATGTAATCCGGGAGGTCCCTTTCCACAAGTTTCCGTTTTACTTCCTCCAGAATGGCCTCGGCGGGAAGATACTCCCTCCTTTCCATCGTCTTGTTGGTGGTCCGGCCAATCTGGCAGTACACGCAATCAAACGTGCAGGCCTTGAAAGGGACCAGATCCAGCCCCAGCGAGCGGCCCAGACGACGCGACGGGACAGGTCCGTAAACATACTGAAAAGTGCTTTTTTTCATGAATTTTCTCCGCATGATGCATTCCCGCAGCGCTCTTCCCGGCCACAGCAGGTCCTTCCCGTTCTTTCCAGAGAGCATCCCTCCCGGCCCCGGCCCGAAACCTTGAAGAGGAATCCTGTTCCGCCGCTGATCAACCGCCGGACCGCTCCCCGGCACTCAGGACATTCCGACAGGGGGTCCTCAGAAATCGCCTGCTGACGCTCGAACTTCAAACCGCAGAGTTCACATTCGTATTCATAGGTGGGCATTGCTTTCTCCTCCGATCACTTGGAATAGTCCCGCTTTCCCCGCTGCCTGGCCGTTTCCTCGTCCACCTCGTCCTGCCAACCGTTGCGCGTGGTCTGAACGAAGTCGAACTTGGCCGTATAGGGTTTGATGTCCAGGAGGGGCGTGCCGTTCAGTATGTCCACTCCATCGAGATGAAGCACATTCCCTTCACGGCGAATCAACTCAACAATGCTCAACCCGATGGCATTGGGGCGGCGGGGCGCCCGGGTTGAAAAAATGCCGCGCATCACATCCTGGAGAAAGGGTTTGATCATCAACTGCGGCGATTCCGCCCGGTGAAAATGGTAAATCAGGTAAAGGTGTGAAAAACCGTCCAGATCGCTCAATCCCTCATCAAATTCCGGATATATTTTCACCTCTCCTTTACATCCGCGAGCGTATACCGGCTGGATGGGTGTCTTTTCCGGGATGGTATGTTCGCTGTAGATGACCCCGATGGGCCGATAGATGACGACCGCTTCCTCCATGCCCGACTTGATTAACGACCCCCTCGTGCTATTCCTGTCTTCAGAATTTATTTCTTTCATTCTTTGCTCCTCCAAAAATCGGCGCGGCACAGATCACGTTAAAGAAAGATAGGATTTTCGGCTGAACCTCTGGATGACCCTAGTCCCCACACCATGACGGACGGCTTTGAGCACCTTATCCTTGTCAATAGGGACCGTACCGGCCAGCATGTGCACCGGAAGGTGGGAAAAAACTTCCGCAATCATGGGCGTACTGGGGCCAAGGAGAACGGTCTTCACCTCACTGCCGGTATGCTGGAAGATTTCCTCCGTCGTGTTGTTCAGGATCGAAGTCGAAGTCAGAACCATCACCTGAGCCCAGTCCCTGAGCTTGCCATAAAAATCTTCCCTGCTCCCAATACCCCTGGCGATATCGATGACCTCCACAAGCGCCCCCTTCTCCTTCAGAATCCTGGCCACGGGCGCGAAATCACCGACCATGGCCACCCGCGTCTTTTCCCCGATCCGAAAGCTTTCGAAAAGAACCTTGTTTTCCCTGTCCTCCGGCAGGGAAAGGGCATGCCGGTAGTTGAGGGCATTCACAAGGGCGACAGCCATGGTCTTTTCAAGAGGGTGAGGACTTTTGATCTTTTCCAGGAGTTCCAGCGCGGGTTTTCCCTCGAAATCTTCATACCTGTTGACGAAGGTACAGCTGCCCTTGTTGGTGAAGTAGGTGTAGGCGATGCCGATCCCCCCGTCGGAGGTGGTCACGGCCGTATAGCCAAGTCCCAGGGTTACCTGTTCAACGAGAACGTCCTGGGCTTTTGCCTCAAAAAAGCGGTACATCCGATCATCCAATTCCATACAAACCTCTCAAAAAAATACCGTTCAGGAAAAACCAAGGCGGCGAAGACAGCATGCCGGAAGTCGCCCTCCTTTAATGCCCGCGGAGGCTGGCATCCAGAAGTTCCCCGGCATCTGCGACCGTCAGCCTGCCGTCCAACCCTTCCGCCTTGATGGCGTCTTCGAGCATTTTGGCGCACTGCGGGCAGGAAACGACCAGGATTTCCGCTCCGGTTTCCAGGGCCTGCCTGACCCGGATTCTGCTGGGACTGTCCCCTTCCCCGCCCAGAATATCCGTGAAGAAATTTCCTCCCCCGCCACCGCAGCAGAGGGTGTTTGCCCGATTCTGGCGCATTTCCACCAGTTCGACACCGGGAATGGCCCTGAGAATGTTGCGTGGGGCTTCGTACTCACCTCCATGCCTGCCGAGGTAACAGGCGTCATGAAACGTCACCCGGGCAGCAAAGTTCCCCGGTTTCAGGTTCCCCGATTCGATCAGCCGACTGAATACCTGGGAATAATGAAGGACCTCAAAATCTCCCCCAAAGGCGGGATACTCTTTTCGAAAGGCGTTGAAGGCATGGGGATCCAGGGTGATGATCTTCCGAACGCCCAGCTGACGGAAGAGGGCGATGTTGGTTTCCGCGAGATATTCAAAAAGCCCCGATTCGCCCAGAACGCGAACTTCATTGCCGTCGCAGGGTTCCCGCTCTCCAAGGATTCCGAAGGAGACACCCGCCCGGATGAGATTCCGGCTCACCGCCTGCGCGATCTTCCGGCCCCGCTCATCGTAGGACCCCACACAACCGACATAGAACAGGTACTCCTGGCCGTCATAGGGCTGTACGGGAAGGTCCGCGGCCCAGGAGGACCGTTGGGCCGCCGGCAGATTGTAGGGGTTTCCGTGGATCGAGATAGCCTTGAAGTAATCCCTTACGGGGGGGGGAATCCGCCCTCCATTGACCATTTCTTCCCTGGCGGCGATGAAGATGTCGACCAGGTTTTCCCGAAACGTAAAGGCGCAATGCTCGACACAGTTTCCGCAGGTGGCGCAGGAATAGAGAATTTCCTGAAAGCGTTCGCTGTTTTCGATCTCACCGTCGAGCCAGGCGCGGATCAGCCACATCCTCCCGCCCGGGGCAAAGGTGTCGAACCGGTATTTCCGATAGGGGGGACAGTTGAAATTCTCGTAGTCCAGGGTAAATTTGCAGTACCCGCAACGGAAACAGCGATGAAGGATCTCGGCGTATTTCATTTAGATGCCCTCCCAGTTTCCCGGATTCATGATTCCCTGAGGGTCAAGCTCCTCCTTGATCCTCTTCATGAGCCTGGCGGTCTGAGGATCCATCTTTTCCAGGGCGATCCGCTGCTCATCCAGCGTCGGCTTCCAGAAGAGTCCGCCGATGGACAGGGCGTACTCGCTCGCTTCGGAAAGGGCCATCCGGGTCCGGTTCAGCATGTCCGCATCCGCCCGGTTGAAGGTAAAGGAAAAGGCAAACATCATGGCGTGCCCCTTGTCGATGATCCTGGCCGTTGCGTGATACTTGAGGTCATATTTAACGGCCAGTTCATCGAGTTTCCGGGAGCACTGGGGATACCGGTCGATGGGGACGATCGGCCCGGAATATTCGAAGCCGCCTCCCTTGGTCACATCCGCAAAGGTCGTGGCGCTGCGCTGCGGCATGTCCAGGAGCGTTTTTTTCATCCCTTCGCCGACGGTCATGAACCCGCCGTCCTTGTTTTTAATGAACCCATCCAGGGCGTGAAAGAGGGTCCTCTTCTTGAACTCCATCTCCTCCGCGCTGTCTCCCGTGAAATAGATCACGATATGGTGATTGCCGCTGAAGATCAACGGCAGGGGCTGGGCGAAGATGTTGATGTCCTCCGCCATCTCCGTGTGTGTGAGTTCGTAAAGGATCCCCGGCACGAAGTCCGGACTGTCGGTAATAAAGATCTCCACATCCCGCATTTTTTTCCGAGGATACAGCTTGATCCCCACCTTGGTGAGAATCCCCGTCGCCCCGAACCAGCCGAGAAACAGCCCGGAGAGATCCGGCAGGGGGGGGCCTTTGGAAAACCAGTCGTCGGACAGGGCGCAGGAACCGATCCGGCACAGCTCACCCGACGGGAGGACAACCTCGAGGCCGGAAACCATGTCGGAATTGAATCCCTGCTGCTGGGTCAGGCGCCCCTGCCCGTGAATCATCACGTTGGCGGCCACCGTGGCGGCGGCGGGCGAATCGGGTGTGCTGAACCGAAGCCGGGGGTAGTACCGATTGAGGTGGGCATGCAGCTTACCCGTGGAGGTGCCGCCTTCCACCACGGCATAACGGGCGGCTTCGTTGACCTTCAGAATTCCGTCCATGCGCTTCATGTCCAGAACGATCCCCCCCCTCTGGGGAATAACCAGACCGCTCAGGGACATCCCCGCCCCCATGGGAACCAGGGGAATCTTCTCCCGCCCCGCCAGTCTGACGATCGCCTGAATTTCCTCGACGGACCGGGGCAGGACGACGTAATCGGGCGCATGAGCAGGCATCAGCCCGGGGTCTCTTCCATAGAAATACCGCTCCTCCGCGGAGGCGGAAACATAGGGCTTTCCCACGATCCCGGCAAGGGCCTGGACAATGCTCTCCATATCACCGCCCTCCTTCCGGCGTTTCACCGATGGCCATCCGGCACAGATCGATCAGGTGCAGGGGGGTCATTCCCCGAGCGGCCACCAGGGGGCTCAGGGCGTTCATGCACCCGTGGCAGTTGAAGATGCAGTATTCGGCGCCGCTTTGCGCCATATCCTCCAGGTTCCGGCCCTGGACATCGGCCATCAGGTCATATCCGTACATGGCCCGGAAGATGCTGCCGCAGCACAGGGCGGTTTCATCCTGGTAGGTCCTCTGCACCAGGGTTGCACCGATCCGATCCATGATCTTCCGCAGAAAAAGATGGCTGTCCCCGCAGAGCCGATTGGAGCAGGGGCGCTGGTAGACCACCTTCACATTTAAGGGTCTGATCAGATCCTTAAGCGCCGTTAAGCGGTTATACAGGTATTCAAAGTAGTGCACCGATTTGAAAGGGACCTCCATGCCGTAGGCGGGGGCCAGGGAGGTAAAGGCGGCATAGCACTCGTCATGGAGAAAGACCACCTCTTCAACACCCAGTTTATGGATATTTTCGATCACCACGGGAAGGCGCTCCTTGAACACTTTCGTATTGGCAAAATGGATATAGACGACGTTGCAGAAAAATTCCTGCCCGAAGAAGTAGGAGGGCATCACATCTTCGAAGAGTCTGCCCTTCGTGATCTCCTTCAACTGTGGCATGAAACCGAAGGAAAGGGCGATCTTTCCGATCCTGCCAAGTTCATACTTCCCCTTGGGCTCGCCGATATGGATCCACTGCCGCGTGATGGCGCGAGGGGCCGTCAGGATTCCCTTGTTCTCTCTCCTCTCGTTGATCAGGTAAAAGGGATGATTGCCCCGCTTGCAGTACTCCTCGCAGGCATAACAGGTAACACAGTCCTGCAGTACCGGGGAATCTTCACCCCGGAATATTTTGACCATCTCTTTCCTGGCCGGGTCGGCTTCATATTTCAGGTACTGGCACTGAACCAGACAGGCCCCGTCCGGGCAGGCCAGACACCGCTTTTCATCGAACTTGAGCTGATACATCAAGACCTCCTTTCAAAGGCCCTCTTCTTTTTGCTCCTGGAAAGAAAAATCAATCCAGGCGTTTGAGCTTTTCCGGATAGGATCGGGCAAGATCCACATAGAGCTGCTTGCCCCAGGTCCAGAATTCCTTGTGCCTCGGTTGAACGTCTCCAACCACCTTTGCCGGAACGCCGGCAACGAATTTTCCCGACTCGACCCGGGTCTTGCTGGGTAGAACCGAACCTTCCGCAACAATGGCCCATTTCCCGACGGTCACTTTCAGGCTGAGCACCGAACCCATGCCGATCACGGCGAAATCATCAATCCGATCGGCATGGAGAATCGCCCCGTGGCCGACGGTAACCCGTTCCCCGAAGATGCTCAGCCCGTCCGGCTCGATGTGAACCACGGCATTTTCCTCAATGGCGGTTCCCGGCCCGATCCGGATACTTCCGTAATCACCGCGTAAGATGACCCCGTGACCGATGTAGCACCCATCCCCGATTTCGACATCTCCGATCACCCGGGCGGAATCGCTGACGTAAACATCCTTTCCGATTCTGGGTACCCGGTCACCGAATGAATAAATCGCCATACGATGGACTCGCTCCTTTCTTCCTGCAGATCTTTGCCATAATTTCGTTACCCGCCGATACGGCTCATCGGCCGAACGCATTTGCGGGGGTTGTTCAAGTCGAGGTCGTGGCCCCTGGGTTTGTTTAAGATCGCATCCCGGATCAGTGCAGACAGGTAAGGGTCTTCCCGACCCTCCCGCAGCGGGGTCTTGAGGTCCGTTTCCCGGTCTGAAAAGAGGCATCCCCGCAGCTGCCCGTCCGCCGTCAGGCGGAGCCGATTGCAGGTCTCGCAGAAATGGTGGCTCAATGCCCCGATCAATCCGATCCTACCCCTGGCGCCTTCGAGGATGTACATTTCCGCCGGGCCGGCCATCGATTCGGATTCCACGCGCCGGACAGGCCCCAGGGTTGAAATCCGCTCCAGAATTTCCCCACTGGAAATAAATCCTTTCATCCGGGCGTCGGCCGCCCCGATGGGCATCATTTCGATGAAACGCACATGATAGGGTTTCCGGTAGGTAAGGCGTGCGAAATCCAGGATTTCATCGTCGTTGAAGCCTTTCATGGCAACCACATTGAGTTTGATGGGAGCCATCCCCACCGATTCGGCCTCTTCAATCCCCTCCCAGACCTTCTCGAAGAAAGGCCGCCGGGTAACGGCATTGAATTTCTCAGGCTTCAGGGTATCCATGCTCACATTGATCCGGCAGATGCCGTATTTCCGGAGGTCACGGGCAAACTCTTTCAGGAGGACGCCGTTGGTCGTCAGGGTGATTTCTTTCAGGTTTTCTATCCTGTTGAGCCTGTCAATAAAAGAGATAATGCCCCTGCGCACCAGGGGTTCGCCCCCGGTCAGCCGGATCTTTCGGATTCCATTGGCGACACAGAGTTCGACAAGATGCAGCATTTCCTCGTAGGTCAGGATTTCCCTGTGGGGAATAAAGGTCATCCCTTCGTCAGGCATGCAGTAGACACATCTCAGATTGCAGCGATCCGTTACGGAAAGACGCAGGTAGTTGATGGTCCGGTGGTGTCTGTCCGTCAAATCGGCCTTTTGTTCCAGAGCCATCCGGGAATACCGACCTTCAAAAGATTCTTGGCTCTTCTTTATCATGTTGATCAGGAAGTCTCCATAGCTACTTGAGTCTTTTTTGCCCGGATGTCCCGCATGGCGGCCGCGCGGAAAGAATAATCCGTGCGGCCGCCATGGTAATGATCGCCGCGGTTTTTATTCCGCAGCCTTTGCGGATTCCAACTCGTCCAGGCGCTTCTGGAGATCGCTCAGTTCCGCTTTCAGGGCGTCGGCCTCTCTTTTGAGCATCTGCTTTTCCATCTCCGGATCAGGGATTTGATATGGTGCGCCATACCCGGCGGGCCTCATCCATCCCCAAAATCCTGATGCGAAAAATCGATTTCTCCAGCCTCGACCTCCGCTCCGGAACCCGCGTCCCCGGCCGTAACCCAGCCCGAAGGCCGGCGGAGCATCCGTGTAACCCGGCGCTCCCAGCCATGAGCAGAATCCCGCTCTACGCCCCGTCATCGGACCTCTTCCCATGGGTCCCGTTCCATCTCCTCTCGGCATGATGGCATCCTCCTTTATTAATTTGATCGTTAAACATTTTTCATCCCAAAAACCTACTCCCTGGCCATTGTGCTTCCGCATTGCGGGCATTTCTGCTCGGCGCAGGGAACTCCGAGCCTATGTGGCTCCCGGTGACCGCATTGCGGACAAACACAGTATCCGCCGGGTCCAGCCGCAAGGGGTCCACCCATCCGGCCCAACCCACGGCCGCCACGCCCTCGACCTGGCCTGCCGCCTCCTCCCATGGGTCCCGTTCCATCTCCTCTCGGCATAATTCTGCCCTCCCTTACTTATTGAATCCTTCTTATCAAAGGCTTCGACGTTGATCTTTCTACAAACGCACACACCAAGGGAATATAAAATGTCACATTCCAACATTCCCTCTATAAGGTAAAAGGCATTCTCTATGCCAATGTTTTAGTTAAAAGAGGATAAGAACTAACTATTTGAATATAGAGGATAATATGGATGAGAGGGTGGACGGTGAACGATATGGAGTTGCTTATATGCTACTATATTGAGAAGAGACAGGTGCAGATATGCACCCATCTTTTTCCAGGCATGGCTGTCCAACGGGGGAAATGGCCCCGCCTGTTTTCAGGGGACGAAGGGGACTGCTTTTGGGGGCGCCGCTGCGGCCGTTATCTGTTTTCCGGGATCAGCACCATAATGGCTTCGCCCTTGGCGCGGATCTCGCCTTCGGCGGACAAGGCGGTACTGACAATGATCTTCCGGCCCTTGATCTCGAGGACCCTTGATCTCAACTCGATGGGTTTTCCCATGGGCGTGGGCTTGAGGAAATCAATCTTGAGGGAAGCGGTCACATAGCGGGAAAGGGGTTTATCGCCCAGGCCATGGCCGTCTTCGCGCAGCTTTGCAGCCGACGCCGTAGCTGCGCTGTGGCAGTCGATCAGCGAAGAGATGAGCCCGCCGTAGAAATAGCCGGGAAAACCGCCCGTGAAAAAGGGCTCCGGAACATAGCGGCAGACGCTTTCCTCCCCGTCCCAGTAACTCTTGATCTGCAATCCGTCCTTGTTCAGCCGCCCACATCCGTAGCAATGGGCAAATTCATCCGGGTAGAAATCCTGGAAGGCTTTTTCCTCCATGTTTTACTCCCTCCTGTCCGACTGCATCAACTGAGCCTCTGGCTGTGCTCCATCGTCTTGTGCATGGAAATGTCGGGCCATTCCTCCATGGTGTTGGAGAGGCGCCACTCACTCATGGCCAGATATATCAGATTTCCTTCAGAATCAAGGGCAAGATTATTCCTGTGCTGCTTTTCGAAGATCGCCAGCTTTTCCCGGTCCGCACAGGTGATCCAGCGGGCGGCGGCGTAATCGGCCGGCTCGTAATCCGCATCAACGCCATACTCGCTCAACAGGCGGGCCATGGTCACATCGAACTGAAGAACGCCCACCACGCCCAGGATGTAGTCATTGCTTGAAAGGGGCCGGAAGACCTGGACAATCCCCTCTTCCGAAAGCTGGGTGAGGCCCTTTTGCAGCTGTTTCATCTTCAGGGGGTTCTTCAGCCGGACCCGGCAGAAGTGTTCGGGAGCGAAATTGGGAATTCCCGTAAATTTCAGCTCCTCCCCTTCGGAAAAGGTATCGCCGATCCGGATGGTCCCGTGGTTGTGAATGCCGATGATGTCGCCGGGATAAGCCTCTTCCACCGAGGCGCGATCCTGGGCCATGAAGATCGTCGCATTGGCCAGCGTCACCTCTTTGCCCAGCCGGTTATGGCGGACCTTCATTCCCCTGGTGAATTTCCCCGAGCAGATCCGGACAAAGGCGATCCGGTCGCGGTGTGCGGTGTCCATGTTCGCCTGAATCTTGAAGGCAAAACCGGAAAATTCTTTCTCCGAGGGCAGAACTTCGCGGGTCGTCGCCAGGCGCGGGCGGGGGCTGGGAGCAAGCTCCACGATGGCATCCAGCAGCTCCCGCACGCCGAAATTGTTGATGGCGCTGCCGAAGAAAACCGGCGTCTGGTTCGCCTTGAGAAAATGCTCATAGACAAAGGGATTGGCAGCGCCCTCCATCAGGTCGATGTCCTCGCGAAGCTCGGCGGCCTGGGTTCCCAGCCGTTCGTCCAGCTCCAGATCATCGAGATCGCGGATGACGACAACCTCCCCGCCCCGGCTCGCAGCCCCGGGTTTGAAAAGCTGCAGTTCCCTGCGATACAGGTTGTAAACCCCGCGGAAGCTTTTTCCCATTCCAATGGGCCAGGACATGGGGACACACTCGATCTGCAGCTTTTTTTCGATATCGGCCAGAAGTTCCAGGGGTGACAGGACCTCCCGGTCCAGCTTGTTGATGAAGGTGATCACCGGCGTATTGCGGAGGAGGCAGATCTCCATGAGCTTCTCCGTCTGGGGCTCCACGCCCTTGGCCCCGTCGATGACCATGACCGCACTGTCTACGGCGGTGAGAACCCGGTAGGTATCCTCGGAGAAGTCCCGATGCCCCGGCGTATCGAGGAGGTTGATTTCAAAATCCCGGTAATGAAATTTCATCACCGAGGTGGTGACGGAAATGCCCCTTTCCTTTTCAATGGCCATCCAGTCGCTCGTGGCGTGACGGGTGGCCTTGCGGGCCTTGACGGTCCCGGCCAGCTGGATCGCCCCGCCGAAAAGGAGCAGCTTTTCCGTCAGGGTCGTCTTTCCGGCATCCGGATGGCTGATGATGCCGAAGGTCCGGCGCCGTTCAATCTCTTTCTGGTGCATCGTTATTTCTTGAATCCTTTCTTCTGCAAAACAATGAAAAAAAAGCGGGCCTCATTAGGCCCGTTTCACGTTATGTTTCACGTTATTTTTATGATGAGGCACTGCTTATATTGGACTGCTCCTATAGATAAAACGAACGTGAATGTCAATTAAATTCTATACCTGTCGCAAGGAAGATTCGAAAGAATTCCGCCGGCTGATCTGATCCGCTTTAAATTCAGGATGTGGAACGTCGCGACGGAGGAGTGCCTCCGGCCCGGATTTCTCTTCTTCCGTCCTAATTCACGGCTGGAAATCCGCGTCTCAGAAAGGGGCGATAGAGGGGATCCCCGATCAGGACCTGCTGCCATGACCAGAAGGGGTTTGACACGCCGTAACATTCTGCCAGGGCC
This sequence comes from Syntrophus sp. (in: bacteria), assembly GCF_040768185.1. Classification (NCBI taxonomy): domain Bacteria; kingdom Pseudomonadati; phylum Thermodesulfobacteriota; class Syntrophia; order Syntrophales; family Syntrophaceae; genus Syntrophus; species Syntrophus sp. (in: bacteria). Next base: position 62,420 of record NZ_JAXGNC010000002.1, read on the forward strand.
GCCCGGCCGTCGAGGAGGCAGCTGAAAAAAACCTCGGGGGCGGGAAAAGACTGGAGATAAGGTTCCGCCACGGGGCCTACCGTTGCGCAAACGCCCTTCTCGAGCATGGCCTTGCACCAGACCGTTTTGCCCGGCACCTTCAGGGTCGTGCATTCGGAACTGGCCACATGGAATCCCACGGCCCCCCGGACCCAGGTGAAGGCATCCACATATTTCCCAAGGCTGTACCAGCCGCAGTAAAGGGCTGCATCAGGCGCCTCGCCGGGGCCGAAGAGAGTCGGCTTGTCATTGACGACCACGTGCAGCTTCCCGCTTTTCCGAACCACACGCGCCGTGTTGTGGATGGCCAGGTCGTACCGCTCGTAAGCCGACAACGTCTTGCCCTCTTTCGGAGCAGCCTTCTCAGGCCGACGCGTATCAAAATAGGCCCGGCCGGGAAGTCCGTGCACCTCGGCGTACATGCTGTCGTCGATGATGCGGCGGACAATCGAGGGATCCGGTCCGTCCAGACGGCTTACCAGGACGGGACGCCGGGGCATATTCTTTATTTCCTTTCCCTGAAAATTGAAATAATACCTGTTGGGAAGCCATCCATCCAGCTCGGGGGATTTTTCCCTGACCAGGGCCAGTTCTGAATCGACGGAGGCCCCCCAGTTGGACTTGCTCAGGATCTGAATCTTTCTCCTCAGATCAGCCAGTCTCTCCTGGATTTTCCGGGATTCCTCAGGCTGTTTCTTTCCGGCCAGATTCTTCCGCTGCGTCCATTCCTTCAGAGCAGTCTGAAGATCCTTGAGCTCGGAACCCTCCATCCGGGTTAAAGGCGGCGGCAAAACGCGCAGGGGCATGCCGTAGATGAGGGTGATGCACCTGAACCGCTTTCCCTCAGGGTCGTTTTTTTCCAGGAAGCTTCTCAGCGGCCCGGCGATCTGCTCATCATAGTCTCTCCTGCCCACCGTCTCGCGGGTGGATGTCCTGACCAGGAACAGGTTCGCAGATGGCACCGCACGCCTCTCCATGTAATAGCGGGCAAGCTCCAGACTCTCCGGAACGGCGCTGTTGGCTACGACGAGAAGTTCATCGGCCACGAGTGCATGGCTGTCAGGCCGGCCCAAAAAAAGGAGGAGGAAAAGCAGAAAGAGCTGAAAAAATACTACTTTTCCAGTACTCCGGAATAATCCCGTGAAAAACGGCATGGCTCGCATGGTTTCCCCTCCGCCTGACTTTCTTTTCAGCGCCCTTCTCCAAAGTCCATCGCCCTTGCGTCCGGCTCCCGCCGCGAATCCCGGTAACGAATCTGGGCTCTTCAAGCCGATCCATGACATGCCTTATAAATCAATCCGCATCTCTTTACAATTGCCAATTCCCCTCTTCTGAATTTTTCTATTGACTATTTGAAACATTTATTTTAAATGTTCATTCTAACTTCAGCTCATGCGAGGACGGTCATGAAGATTTCGAGGGAAGGGGCTGCAAAGACCCGCCAGAGCCTCCTGACAACGGCCGGTGAAATTTTTGGTGAAAAGGGCTACCGGGAAACCACGATTGCAGAAATCTGCAGGCGGGCTGGAACCAACATTGCAGCGGTGAACTATCACTTCGGCAGCAAGCAGGCCCTGTACATCGAAGCCTGGCGGCATGCCTTTTCCGAATCCATCCAGGCCTACCCCCCCTCCGGCGGGGTGAGCGGCGATGCGCCGCCGGAAGAACGCCTTCGAGGCCAGGTCAGGGCGATCCTGAGGCGGATCACGGACCGGAACAACAGGGAGTTTCTGTTCATGCAGCGGGAAATGGCCAATCCCACCGGGTTGCTGGAAGAGGTTCTCCGCGAGGAGATCTCCCCCCTGCAGCAGAGGACGGAAGCCCTTGTCCGCGAGCTTCTCGGTGTCATGATTCCTGAGCAGGAGGCAAAATTCTGCGAACTGAGCATCATCAGCCAGTGCATGAATCCCGTCGTGGCAGGCAGAGGCCTCGGGGGAAAAACCGGCGGGCGGAACGGCCCGCTGGACATTGAAGACCTGGAGGCTTATGCAGACCATGTCGTCAATTTCTCGCTGGCCGGGATTCGGGCCGTGCGTAAAGCATGGGAAGAAAGGAACAGAAGTAAAAAAGCCGGGAGACCGTCCGTCTCCCTCAAAGATGGAAGTCGCAGACCATGAACATCCCTCGGATAACAATCGGCCGCAAGGCGATGACCGCAGCCTTCCGGGCGGCGGTGGCGGGAATCCTCCTGATCCTGGCGGGCTGCGCCACGGTAGGACCCGACTATCTCCCTCCCGGAATGGATCTGCCGGAAAGCTGGAACAGCCCGCTTAAAGGCGGCCTGAGGGACGGGGAAGAACCTCCCGGATCGCTGGCCGGATGGTGGAAGACCCTGAACGATCCGGATCTCTCAAGCCTGACGGAGCGTGCGATTGCAGGCAACCGAGACCTGAAGCAGGCCCAGGCGCGTGTCCGCCAGGCGCGCGCCAACCGGGGCATTATCCGGGCCGGGCTCTTTCCAACGCTGGATGCGTCGGGATCCGCCACCCGGAGCCGCAGCAGCGAAGAGGCGGGAATGGGAACAACCCGGAACTTTTACATGGCGGGGCTTGACGCCGGGTGGGAACTGGACCTCTTCGGCGGCGTCCGGCGCTCCGTGGAGTCGGCTGATGCGGAGCTTGAAGCCAGTCGGGAGGATCTGCGCGACGTGCTGGTTTCCCTTCTCGCCGAGGTGGCTCTCAACTACGTGGATGTCCGCACCTATCAGGCCCGGCTGAGTGTGGCGGAAAGCAATCTGGCAACGCAGGGTGAAACCTTCGACCTGACCTCATGGCGGCAGCAGGCCGGCTTGAGCGACGAGGTGGCCGTTCAGCAGGCCCGCTACAATCTTGAAAGAACCCGTTCGCAGATACCGACCCTGCGGACAGGCCTTGAAGGGGCCAAAAACAACCTGGCCACCCTGCTCGGGGAAACGCCGGGAAAAATACATGCCGAGCTGGAAGAGCGCAAGCCGATCCCGGCCGCCTCTCCCTCCCTTGCCGTGGGCGTTCCGGCGGATGTACTGCGCCAGAGGCCTGACGTGCGCAGGTCTGAGCGTCAGCTGGCGGCTCAAACCGCACGCATCGGCGTGGCTGAGGCGGAACTCTACCCAAGACTGACCTTGAGCGGCTCCATCGGCCTGGAGTCCCTTTCCTCCAGCAGCCTGTTCTCCTCTGGAAGCCGGACGGCCAGCGGAGGGATCGGGATTTCATGGCGGATCTTCGATACCGGCGCGATACGGCAAGACATCGAGGTGCAGAGCGCCCTCCAGGAGCAGTCCCTGATGGCCTATGAAGCAGCGGTTCTCAACTCCCTCAAGGAAGTGGAAAACGCCCTCACCGCTTTTGCGGAAGAGGAGGAGCGCCGGCAGGCCCTGGAGGCGGCGGTCCAGGCGGCACGGAAGGCGGCGGAACAGGCCGGTTTCAAGTACCAGACCGGCCTCGCGGATTTCGACAGCGTTCTGGATGCCCAGCGCTCCCTTCTGACCTTTCAGGATGAGCTGGCCCAGAGCAATGGAACGGTTGTTTCGAATCTCATTCGCCTCTACAAGGCCCTGGGCGGCGGATGGATTTCTCTGGACCCCGACAACAAACATTGAAGGCAGATTTAAGGAAGAAAGGAAATGAAAAAGTCCCCTGACTCAGCCGATAAGGCCACAGATACCACCGAAATTTCAAAGGTCCTCGAGATTGACTCCTCTCCGGGGCGCTTTTCGGGATGGAAGAGATGGCGGATTCCGGTCCTGCTGATCGTATTGGTGGCGGCTGTCGCCCTCATCGCCTCCTGGAAGGGACGAAACGCGGCAGAATCGGTGCGCTACGAAACGCAGCAGGTACAACGCGGAAACCTCACCGTGCTTGTCACCGCCACGGGCACCCTCCAGCCCACCAATTCCGTTGAGGTGGGCAGCGAGCTGTCCGGAACCATTCGATCGGTGAAGGTCGACTTCAATGACCATGTAAAAGTCGGCCAGGTTCTGGCCATCCTGGACACCTCCAAGCTGGAGGCAACCATCACCCAGTACCGTGCCGCCCTGGAGTCGGAAAAGGCGAAAGTCCTCCAGGCCGACGCCACCGTTGCGGAAACCCGGGCCAAGCTGGCTCAGTTCAAGCGGGTATGGGAGCTTAGCAACGGCAAGGTTCCTTCACAGACGGAGATGGATGCCGCCGAAGCGGCCTATTCCCGTGCCAGGGCCAATGCAGCCAGCAGCCGTGCGGCCGTTTCCCAGGCCCAGGCCTCACTTTCCGCCGGTGAAACGGACCTGTCCAAATCGGTGATCCGATCCCCCATCAACGGTATCGTCCTCAACCGCAGCGTCGAGCCCGGCCAGACGGTGGCCGCTTCCATGACCACGCCTGTTCTGTTCAAACTCGCCGAGGATCTGGCGGAAATGGAACTGCAGGTGAATGTCGATGAAGCCGATGTGGGAAAGATCCGGGAGGGGCAGAAGGCCACGTTTTCCGTAGACGCCTGGCCGGACCGCACCTTCCCGGCCCAGGTCGTTCAGGCCCGTTACGGCTCTACGACCACGGAAGGCGTCGTGACCTATACGACCATCCTCAAGGTGGACAATTCGGACCTGTCCCTCCGGCCGGGGATGACCGCTACGGCGAGCATCACGGTCAACAGCGTGGAGAGCGCCATCCTGATTCCCAACAATGCGCTCCGCTTTACGCCGCCAATCCAGGCGGAGAAGAGGCCTTCCGGAGGACTGGTGGGCATGCTGCTGCCGCGCCCGCCCCGTCTTTCGTCCACACCGCGCGATAATTCCGCCGGCAAAAAGGGGCAGCAGGTCTGGGTTCTGCGGGATGGGCAGCTCAAGGCGGTCCCGGTCACCATCGGGGCCACCGATGGCGTTATGACGGAAATGCGCTCCGGTGATCTGCGGCCGGGAATGGCGGTGGTAACCGATTCCGTGCTGGGGGTGAAGTGAAGGATCTTTCCGGACAGCCCCTGATCGTTCTGAAAGGGGTCACCAAAATCTTCGGTGAAGGGCAGGCGGCGGTAGAGGCCCTGCGCGGCGTTGATCTGCGCATCGATACGGGGGAATTCGTCGCGGTCATGGGGCCCAGCGGGTCCGGCAAGTCCACCTGCATGAACATCCTGGGCTGCCTGGATACGCCCACTGCGGGAAGCTTCCTGTTCAAAGGCGTTGACGTCGGGCAATTAAGCCGGAATTCGCGCGCCCTGCTGCGGCGCCATTACCAGGGCTTCGTCTTCCAGGGCTTCAATCTTCTGAACCGCACCTCTGCCCTGGAAAACGTTGAACTTCCGCTGATTTACCGCGGCATTTCCGCTGCACAGCGGAAGGAGCGCGCCTTGCGGGCCCTGGAAACGGTGGGGCTCAAGGGATGGGAGCGGCTGACCCCCGGCGAGCTGTCGGGGGGCATGCAGCAGCGGGTCGCCATCGCCCGGGCCATAGTGACCGGACCGACGGTGCTGCTGGCCGACGAACCCACGGGAAACCTCGATACGGCCCGCAGCCGGGAGATCATGGACCTCCTCACCCTGCTGAACCGCGATTCGGGAATTACGATCATCATGGTGACCCATGAACCGGACATGGCCACCTATGCAAAGCGCATCATCCACTTTCTCGACGGAACGGTTGCTCTGGATGAAAAAACAGGAGGGAAAAACTGATGCTGGGAAACTCCATTCTGCTGGCCTTTCGTGAAATCCGGCGCAATGTCCTTCGATCCTTTTTAACCATTTTGGGGATTGTCATCGGAGTTGCCGCCGTCATCATCATGGTGACCATCGGCGGAGGGGCGACCGTTCAAGTCTCGCAGCAGATTTCCAACCTGGGGAGCAACCTGCTCATGGTGACGCCGGGGAAACGGCTGGGACCCGGCCAGACGTCCGAAACGGTCCCCTTCAAGATGAGCGATGTCGACGCCATCACCCGGGACGTCTCCTCCATTGCCGCCGTTGCCCCGGTTTCATCCCGGAGCCTGCAGGCCGTCGCCGGCAATTCGAACTGGTCAACAACCGTCACGGGAACGGAAAATTCGTATTTCAAGGTGACCAAACGGTCCATCCGTTCCGGCCGGACCTTCAGTGAAAGCGAACTGCGTTCAGGTTCGGCGGTCTGTATTCTGGGAGACACCGTCCGCAGAAAGCTCTTCGGAAACCAGGATCCCCTGGGTGAAAAGATCCGCCTGGAGAAGCTCTCCTGCAAGGTGATCGGCCTGATGGAGCCTAAAGGACAGAGTACCATGGGAACGGACCAGGACGACCTGGTGGTGATTCCCCTGCGGACCCTGCAGCGACGCGTCACAGGAAGCACGAACATCGGCCTGATCCAGGTTTCGGTCCGCGATGGGGCGTCGACGGAAAAGGTCCAGATGGAAATCGGACAGCTGATGCGGGAGCGTCGTCATCTCGCTCCCGAAGAGGACGACAACTTCAACGTCATGGACATGAAGGAGATCACGAAGATGCTGACCGGAACGACGCAGCTGCTGACGGCCCTGCTGAGCGCCGTGGCGGCGGTCAGCCTGCTCGTGGGCGGCATCGGCATCATGAACATCATGCTGGTGTCTGTCACAGAGCGCACCCATGAAATCGGCATCCGCCTTGCCATCGGCGCCCTGGAACGGGAAGTGCTGATGCAGTTTCTCGTGGAGGCGGTGGTCCTGTCGTCCTTCGGCGGTCTGCTCGGCATCGTGCTGGCCCTGGCCGGATCCGTCTGGCTTTCCGGCCTGCTCCGCGTGCCCTTCGTCTTCAACGCGGGGATCGTGATGATCGCCTTCCTCTTTTCGGCGGCCGTCGGAGTGATCTTCGGCTATTTCCCGGCCCTCAAGGCCGCCCGCCTCGATCCCATCGTGGCCCTGCGGCACGAGTAATTCCGCAGGGCCGGCCGGAACCGCCCCACAGGGCTTGCAGAGACAGCCGCCACGGCATACTCCGCCGGCGGCCCGGACGCTGCCGGCGAGGCAGCGGTTTTCTTCCCATCTGAACAATAGGGCCTTGACAACTGCGAATTGGTTGCCAATTTATCGGCGCAAAACCGTTTTATCCCCATGTCCCTGTGTCAGGGGATGATCAATTACGACGCCACGGAGGATTTATGGAAAGCCGCAAAGAAACGCACCCCTTCAAGACCGAAATCAACCAGCTGATGAATATCATCATTCATTCTCTTTACTCGCACCCTGAAATTTTTCTCAGGGAGCTGATTTCCAATGCATCCGACGCGATCGACAAACTCCGCTTCAAGGCACAGTTGGAGCCCGATATTCTCGGAACGGACACGGAATTCAAAATCGTCGTCAAACCCGACGCCGGCCGGAGAACCCTGGAAGTCTCCGACAACGGGATCGGCATGACCTATGATGAAGTTGCGGAAAATATCGGTACGATCGCCAAAAGCGGTACGGCGGTCTTTGCGGAGGCCATGAACGCCGCGAAAAAAAACGACGCCCTTCTCCCCGAGCTGATCGGTCAGTTCGGTGTGGGCTTCTACAGCTCATTCATCGTTGCCGAAAAGGTCACCCTGGTTACCAAAGCAGCCGGAAGCGACAGGGCCGTCCGTTGGGAATCTTCCGGAGACGGCTCCTACACGATTGAAGAAGCGGAAAAGGCCACCCGGGGAACGTCGGTGATCCTGAAGCTCAAGGAGGCGGAGGAAGACGGGCAGGACTTCACCTCGGAATGGGCCATCCGGGAGATCGTAAAAAAGCATTCGGATTTTGTCGCCTACCCGATTGTCATGGATGTGAAAAAAACAAAGCCCGTTCTTGACGCGGAGGGCAAACCCGATCCCGGCAGGACGGAAACAGTCGTCGAGGAGGAGACCCTGAACTCGATGAAGGCCATCTGGGCCAGGGACAAGTCCGAGGTTTCAGAAGAGGAGTACAACGAATTCTACAGCCACATCAGCCATGACTGGAACCCTCCCCACTCCCGCCTCCATCTCAAGCTTGAAGGCACGACGGAATACAGTGCTCTCCTGTACATCCCCACCAAGCTGCCTTTCGATTTCTTTCTCCACGAAAGGAAGCACGGCATCCATCTATACAGCCGGCGCGTCTTCATCATGGAAAACTGCACCGACCTGATGCCGCCTTATCTGGGCTTCATCAAGGGCGTCGTCGATGCGCCGGATCTCAACCTGAACGTGAGCCGTGAAATTCTGCAGCAGAATGCCCTGGTGCGGAACATCCGGACGAATCTCGTGAAGAGGCTGCTGGACATGCTCGCCGGCATGGAGAAGGAGAAATACGAATCCTTCTACGGAGAATTCGGCCACGTCCTCAAAAGCGGAATCTCCGCCGATTTCGAAAACCGGGAGAAGATCGCTTCGCTGCTGCGGTACAAGACGACAAGATCCGACGGGCAGTGGATCTCCCTGCGGGAGTACGTCAGCCGGATGATGCCGGATCAGAAGGAGATTTACTACATGACCGGAGAGAATCTGACGGTGCTCCTCAACAGCCCCCACCTTGAACAGCTCAAGGAGAAAGGCTACGAGGTCCTGCTGATGACCGACCCCGTCGATGAATGGGTCATCCGTGATCTGCATGAGTTCGAGAAGAAGGGCTTCCGGAGCGCCGAGAAGGGGGACCTGGACATCGGCGAGATCGACGAAAAGAAGAAGGATGTCTATAACGCCCTGTTCGGCTGCATTCAATCCTCCCTGGATGACGTGGTAAAGGACGTGAAACCGTCCACACACCTGAAAGAATCCATCGCCTGCCTTTCGGGCGACCCACACGACATGAGCGCCTTCCTGGAGAAAATCCTCCGTGCAAACGGCCAGGAGGTGCCCCGGACCAAGCGGGTGCTTGAATTGAACATGGACCATCCCCTGCTTTCAAAAATGAGGAAAATCTATGAAAAAGACCGGAAGGCGCCGGTGCTGAAAGACTACAGCCAGTTCCTCTATGACATGGCCGTCATCTCCGAGGGCGGCAGGCTGGACAATCCCTCCCGCTTCAGCAAAATGATCGGGGATCTGGCGACAGGCACCGTTGCCGATTGAAAAAGGCGCCTCAACTCCCTGATGGCTCGAATTCCAGCCCCGGCCGCTGGGAAAACCATGATGAATCACAGGGGCCTTCCTTTCCTCATTATCCCCGCGGATCATGAGGAAAGGAAGAAACAGCCCCTGAACAGCAAATGAATTCTCGCCATTTAAGAACATATTCCATACTGTGCCTGCCAAACTCTCCACCACCTCCAGCACAGCAGCCTGGTTCGATCTCTACCGGATGAGAAGATTTCAAGGAGGCCTTGACCGGAAACGAAAAACCATGGAACAAAAAGATTACTACAGCATATTGGGACTGGAGAACAATGCCACTCAGAAGGAGATCCGGGACGCCTACCGGAGGCTGGCCCTGCTGCACCATCCGGACAGGAACAGGGACAATCCGGAGGCGGCGGACCGGATGAAGGAGATCAACGAGTCTTACGCCGTGCTTTCCGAACCCCGGAAGAGAAGCGAATACGATGCGCTCAGGCAGACCTATGGATCATCGGCTTACGGCCACTTTCGGCAGACCCATTCCGATCAGGATATCTTCAGGGGCTCGGATATCCAGCAGATCTTCGAGGAGTTCAGCCGTGCCTTCGGATTCAGGGGCTTCGACGACATCTTCCGGGAATCCTACGGCGCGGGATATCGAACCTTTGAATTCAGAAAGCCGGGGGTATTCGGCCGGGTCATTGTGGGCGGCGTCGGAAACAGACAGGGCGCCGGAGGCATTGCCTACCCTGGTGGATACCTGGAGAAGCTGATCCGATACGGCCTGAAAAAGAAATGGGGCATTGAACTGCCTGAAAGGGGCAAGGACTTACAGGATTCCATCGTTCTTTCCCCTGAACAGGCCCGGCTTGGCGGAAGGGTGCGATATTCTTCCCAAAGGACGGGAAGGGAGCTTGTCGTAACCATCCCCGCAAACATGAGGACGGGGCAGCAACTGCGCCTCAAGAGAATGGGCGAGGCCGGCCGCGCCGGCGGAGAGGCCGGAGACCTCTATCTGAACATCCGCATTCGAAACCTCTTGATACAGAAGGTAAAAGATTTTATCGCCACCCTCTGGTCTTTTATGAAGCCCGGATAAGGAGTTTAACAGCAGCGTCCTGATTCCGGGTTGAAAAATTTTAGAATCAAGGCCTTCCATGGCATCGATCCCGCGTGCAGTAAGCGCAGGCAGGCATTGCCGGGGAGGGATCCAAACCTGTCGTCACACCCACCGGGATGCAAAACGACCACGTCCAACACCAATCTCTATTCCCAGGTCTTTCCAGGAGACAAACGGTTGCAAGGTGGGCAATTCTGAAAAGTAAGCAGCCTAATTTCTTTCAAACCGCCCCTCGCATCACAAATGATAAGTCTTGACAGGGCCAGCTTCAGACACCTGCCATAATCTCCCTCAGTGCATCGACAAACCGACGGTTGTCTTCGGGCAATGCCGTGGTGATGCGCATATACCCAGGGCCAAGGGCAGGATCATTAAGCGGCTTGATCAGGATGTTACGGTCGCGAAGTCGGTCCGCAAGTCCTGATGCGTCATAGGGTGAGAAGTCAGCCAGAAAGAAATAGGTCTCGGTGGGAAATGTGCTTACCCCCATACTTCGCAACTGGGCGGCGAGTTCCTCCGTCCAGGCATGCAATTGCGAAGCGCGGGCTTTAATCTTGTCTTCATGCTGAAGAGTGGCCATGGCTGCCGCCTGACTGGGACGAGCAAGCGGATAGGCATCGTTATGACTGTTCAGGTCATCGGCGACAGCCTCGGGAAATATTCCGTAACCCACACGAAAACCCGCGAGGCTGTGTGCTTTGGACAGGGTGCGGGTCACGAGTAGATTAGGATATTTGGGAACCAGGTGCACAGCAGATTCACCAGCCAAGCCTATGAATGCTTCATCAATAAGGAAAAGCGTCTCAGGGTGGCGGCACAGCAGATCGGGCAGAGGAGCCATATCGAAGGTGCCTCCATTTGGATTGTTTGGGTTTACAATAACTGCGAGAGTAGTGCCTGTGGGTATCGCCAGGTTGGCCAGGTCATAGGCAAAACCTTTTTCGGGAGAGAGTCTGGTTTCCGTGTAACGCCCTGCGATTTCGGGAAAAAGGACATAGGTCGGAGTCAGCAGGTGGACCTGCCTGCCAAAGCGGTCGAAGAGCTGACGGAGGATGAGTTCGGAGCCGGCATTGATATGAATAAGGCGTTCGGAAATGCCGAGCTGTTCGCTGATGAGCCGGCGCAGCGGCGCCGAATAAGCTTCTGTGTAGTAATTGCTTTGCGCCAACTCTGCCCCGGCTGCCGCGACGGCCTCGTCAATCGGCGGCAGCGGGTTTTCGCAAAGCAGGAGTTTAATGCCATGGAACGTTCCCCCGCCTTTTTCCATTATGATCGTCATGATGGGCCTCCTTCTGAAAAGGCCGCGCTGATTGCCGGCCTCATTTGTCCCGTTTTGTTGCCGGACACACCTTGGTCATCGAAGTGGTGGGCGCCGAAACCTTCTAGAGGGGGCATCAGCGCCGTTCGTAATATTTTTTCCAAGGTTCCCTGCGGCGATTCAGATGGTCGCTGATGGCAAGTTTGAGAGTCGTAGCAGCCAGCAGAGCACAATGTTGATCTTCCTCGGGAAGGCCGCCAAGTTCTCGTAGAACATCGACATCGCTTATTTCCAAGGCCTCCGACCATTTTCTTCCCTTGGCCAGCTCCGTGGTCATGCTGCCGCATGCCGCACTGGTGCCGCAGCCATCGGTGGAAAACCGTACTTCTTTCAAAATGTCCCCTGACATTTTTATCCACATCGACATAGTGTCGCCACAGGGACCGGTATATCTTGCCCACCCATCGGCATCCTTCAAGCTTCCCACATTGCGGGGATTCATGGCGTGGTTTATGGTCACCTCCGAGTAAATACGCCGCATATCCTCGTCAATCATTTTCTGCAATTCATCAAATGCGTCATCCATCTCAGCACCTCTCGATTGTTTAGTGTCGAAATATACAAAAAAACTATTCTTGGTTTGCCGTGTTTACCAGTCAATCACCTTTCCCACCCCATCCTGAATAAACTTTTCGGGAAATAGCGCCTCTATCTCCGATTTGTACAACGTGCAGTGTGTAGGACATACAATATCCAGCGTCCGGAGGAGGCCAAATTCTCTAAATCCATGCAATCCCCCGATCAGCGCACTCACTTTCCCGCAGCGAGTTGCCGTCTTCAGAATCTCTCCAACACCGGGATGGGAACATCCGGTTAATACCACCAGGCCCTTTTCCGTTTTCACGATCATTGACTGTTCAATATTTTTCAGCTCACCCGTAGAATAGATATTCTGGTGTATTTCAAGGGCAGGACCGACCTTGACGAACTCACCTGCGCCTGGAACACTTGAGAAAGAAGCAGGCACATAAACCTTGATTTTTCCCCCCCTTGCTCTGAGAACATCAGCAAGTGCACCCGTATGATCCCAATGATCGTGGGAGATAAAAATCTCATCCAGCGATGTGGGATTCACCCCGATCTTTTCCATGTTGCCCAGCAATATGGAACCATTGGCGCCGGTATCGAAGAGAATCCTCCTGCCTTCCACATCCACGATACATGAAAAGCCCCAATCTGGTTTGAGTTCTTTCCTTTGTGTTTCATTATCATAGACGATGGTAATCTTCACAGCCGTTTACCTTCGGATTCCGGCCTTTCCGCTGCTGGACATTTTTTCAATGCCTTGCCTGCTCAAATCGATGAATTTCGCATTTTGTGTGCCACAATGCCGGAACAGCCAGTTTCCAGATAAAGTGATGTTATTTTATCTATTTGAGTTATATATCAGAATAACAACCGTAAGCTAAAATAAAAATTACGGTTGTACAAACGCAACTACAAAAGGAAAAAGACTTTCATATATGCGATTTTTTCTTTCAACCAGGCCCTCACAGTTATGGTCAATCGGAACGATTGGAGCCAGAACATCACGCGGATCTTCTCCATATCTCAATAGAAATATCACCAGCCTGGAACTCTGACGCCGGACAGGCTTCATGCACGGATCCCGGAGCAGGACAGAACGGGGGGGCGAAATCGATTGCACATTTTAAGAATTGAATTACGGCCGTCCCGATGTTAGTTAATAGATTCATAAACGACTGATTTGCTTGTCCTGATTTGTGGAGGTGAATATGGATAAGGCATGGCAGGATGTACTCGACAGGTTTTCTTACGGAATCTATCTCGTCACAGTTTTATCCCCCGAGGGTTTTAACGGCATGATCGCCTCCTGGGTGACCCAGTGCTCCCATGAGCCGCCGAGGGTTGCCCTGGCCATCCGGAAGAGCAGACTCTGTCACGAACAGATCCGGGAATCGGGAACCTTCTGCATCAATGTCCTCCCCCGCGAATCCGCTGAAAGAATCCGCCAGTTCAAGATCGCGGACTGGCGCAAGAAATTCGATGCGTGCAGCTACAGTCCCTCGCCGTCCGGACTTCCCATCCTGGACGACTGCATTGGTTATCTGGACTGCACGGTGGATCATACGATCGGCACCGGCGACCATACCCTTTTTATCGGGACGATTCAGTCGGGGGGCATGATCTTGAGCGGCACAACCGCTCCTCTGACAACGGCCGACTACGGTGGCGTGTACCGGGGGGACAAGTAAGCGGATTTTCATCTTTTCACAGCGTTCCCCATAACGCGTCCCTCAGCCCGGGAACGTTTTCTTCGGCAGCCGGAACTCCATGAAAGCTGAACCATGAATCGGATTCTGATCCTTTTTACCCACCCCCGCTTTGAAAAATCGCGCGTCAACCGGGCGCTGTTGAAGGATATCGGCCAACATCCGGCGGTAACGCTTCATGACCTCTATGAACGGTACCCGGACTTCAACATCAACGTGGAACGGGAAAAGGAGTTGCTGCTGGAGCACCAGGTCATTGTCTGGCAGCACCCCATCTACATGTACAGCGCCCCGGCGATGCTCAAGCAGTGGATCGACCTGGTCCTCGAGCACGGATGGGCCCACGGCGAAGGGGGGGACGCCCTGAAGGGCAAATGGATCTTCAACGCCGTCTCGTCGGGCGGAGCGAGAAGCGAGTATGCGGCAAACGGCTTCAACCGTTTTTCCATGGGCGAGATCCTCATTCCCTTTCAGCAGACGGCCACCCTCTGCAGGATGATCTACCTGCCGCCTTTTGCCGTTCAGGGGACTTACCGACTGACGGATGCGGACCTGGAGCATTATGCCGCACGGTATCTCGACCTGCTGAACCGGCTGTCACAGTCCGATCCGGACATCGAATTCATCCGAACCTTTCCTTTTCTCAACGATTGGCTTCTTTTCGAGGCCGGGGAAACACACCATGACCAGCACCCTTCTCTATGACGCCCTCCTCTACCTGGCAGCGGCGATCGTTTTCGTCCCCATTGCCAAACGAATCGGAATGGGATCGGTCCTTGGCTATCTGATTGCAGGCATCATCATCGGCCCCTTCTGCCTTTGCCTTGTCGGCGGCGAGGGGAAGGACGTCATGCATTTTGCCGAATTCGGCGTGGTGATGATGCTCTTTCTCATCGGCCTTGAACTGGAGCCCTCCCATTTCTGGAGGATGCGTCAGCTTATCCTGGGGACGGGAATCCTGCAGGTCGGTCTGACAACCCTGCTCTTTGTGGCCCTGTTCCTTCTGCTCGGATTCTCCTGGACGGCGGCCCTGGCCATCGGACTGGCCTTGTCCATGTCGTCCACGGCGATCGTCCTCCAGACACTGAGGGAAAAGGGGCTGGCGGCGACACAATCGGGAAGGTGCTCCTTCGCCGTGCTCCTGTTCCAGGACATTTCCGTCATCCCCATCCTGGCGCTCCTTCCCCTTCTGGCCGTTTCCGGCGTTCCGGCCCAGGGGGAAGAATCCGCCTCCTTTCTCCAGGGTCTGCCCGGATGGGCCCAGACCATCGCCCTGCTCCTGGCCATCAACCTCGTGGTCGTCAGTGGACGGTTCCTGATCGTCCCCTTCCTGAGGTTTATCGCCCGTCTTCACCTTCAAGAATTGTTCACAGCCTCGGCCCTGTTCATCGTGATCGCCACCGCTACCCTTATGAGCCTGGTGGGGCTCAGCCCCGCCCTGGGAACCTTTCTGGCGGGGGTCGTTCTGGCCAACAGCGAATACAGGCATGAGCTGGAAAGCGATATCGCCCCCTTCAAGGGGATCCTTCTCGGCCTGTTCTTTATCTCCGTGGGGACCTCCATCAACTTCAGCCTGATCCTCAACGAGCCCTTGAAGATCCTCGCCCTCGTCTTCATGGTGATTGCCGGAAAGGCCGTCGTTCTCGCTCTCACGGGGAAGCTGGCGCGGCTGAGCTTTGATCAGAATCTGCTCTTCTGCATCGGCCTCGCCCAGGTCGGGGAATTTGCCTTTGTCCTCTTTTCCTTCATCAGCCAGCTTTCGATCCTGTCGCTGGAATGGACGGACACGATGATGGCCGTCACCGCGCTGAGCATGACGGCCACCCCTGTCCTGCTGCTGTTCAATGAGCGCCTGGTTCAACCCCGTTTCGGGACCCTGGAAAAAATCGAACCGGAACCCGAAGACATCGACCTCCACGCCCCGGTCATTATCGCCGGTTTCGGTCATTTCGGCAGTACGGTGGGAAGGTTTCTGAAGGCAAACGGTATCCATGCCACCATTCTCGACAACGATTCCGACCGCGTGGACCTGCTGAGGAGAATGGGGTGCAAGGTTTTCTACGGGGATGCCACGCGCGTGGACATCCTCAAATCCGCCGGAGCCGATCAGGCCAGGATTCTCGTTGCCGCCATCGGTTCTCCCGAAATCAATGCCGATCTCATCGAAAAGGCCAGGAAGCTTTTCCCCCATCTCACGATCATGGCCCGCGCCGAAAACAACCAGGACGCCTACCATCTGATGGACATGAGGGTATCCCATATTTACCGGGAAACCCTTGACACCGCCGTGCGCCTGGGGGTCGATGCCCTGGTCGAGCTGGGCTTCCGCAGGTACAGCGCCACGCGTTCAGGGCAGAATTTTATCCGCTACGACGAAGAAACTTTACTCAGGCTGGCGCCACACTCCCATGACAAGGACACCTACATAGACAATTTCCGGGAGGAGATTCGCAACCAGGAGGAAATGCTGTCCAGCGACCTGAAATTCGATCACAAGCAGTACGACCACGCCTGGGACAGCGAACCCAACCGGGAAGAATTCGACCGCCGCACAGAATCGGGCCCTGCGGCCAAGTCGGACGGGAGTAAGGACTCTGTTTCGTCCGACTCTTCTGAAGAACGTTAAGGAACATGCCGCGGAGGAAAAGCCCCGGCTGGAGGTTGAGCCTGTAAAGGGAACAGGCCGTTTTTCGACGCAGGGTGACCTGGACGCCTGTTATGGTCCGCAGCTTATGGCGGAGAGGAATATATCCCGCAACTCCTCCATGAACGTGATGTCCGCCTGGGTGATGACCGGCTCCGGGGTTTTTCTGTCCCCATAGAACATGCCGATGCAACCCTTTGGAGCAATCAGGGGGTAGATGAAAAATGACGGCGCAAGAAAAAAACGCCTGTACCAGTCGGGAAGAATTTTCAAGATGCTGGGGTTGGCGGAATTGTCGATAATGACGCCCTTGCCCTGGGCGATCACAATGTTGAAGAGATCCGAAGACCGACTGACCCGGAAGTGAAAACGCTGAACAATCTCCTCGACACTTTCCCCAAGCCCGAAACGGGCCGCCATCGTTCCCTGTTTCGTGTCCCGCAGGCAAAAGATGACGCGGTTCAATTCGAATCCGCGGTACATGGTTTCAAGAATCATGCAGAGGACATCGTTGAGGCGGTAAGAGCCCTTCATGGCCTCCTTGATCTCCTGCAGGCCATTGGCCAGAACACCGCCCCTTGCCTCCAGGCCGGAAGTGGAAGCGCCCGGACACGGATCGCGTCCGCCCGGAAGGGATGGATGTTCCGATTTCCCCGAATTTTTCGCCTTCTGGGTTTCAGGGGGATCGCCAGGTGGAGATTGGAATAACTGTTTGAACCGATCGGCGGCCTGCCTGTTGATCTTGGCCGCATCCGTATAAGGGTTTCCATTCGCAACGGCCGACTCGAGGAGCGATTTCATTTCATCCGGCTGGATCGGAATTCTCTTCCCGTATCGTTTCAGTACGGTTGCAAGGACCTCGGCCCGCTCGGGGGATGGAGCGTTGATCAAGTTGGAGAGCAATTCGTTGGAATAGCTGGACAGAAGCCGCAGGTTCCCCCATTCCGTTTTCGGCTGATCCAGGTTGTGATCGGACAGGGGCTCCATACTTCGGACAATTTTATCGGGAAAATTCCAGGACCGCGAAACCGCCATTCCCAGATCATTATAGGAAACGCCCAGGACGGATGTGGAGGCCTTGACCTCATCGAGTTCCAGATCGACCATCCGCCTCTTGATCTCTTCATACTTGTCCGGAAAATAGCAGATGACCAGCATCTTCCCCAGATTGAAGAGCATGGAGCAGATAAAAACCTCTTCCTTGTCCGCCATTTTCATCTTCGCTGCGACACTTGCAGCCACAAGACCGCTCATCAGGGACGTCGAGGCAATCTCCTGCAGCTCTTTGACCTGAGAGTTGTTCTCCAGGTGATCAAAGATCATGAGGGTGGCCGCCATGATCCGGATCTTTTCAATGCCGAGGAGAAACATGGCCTTGGAGATGGTGGTAACCTTTCCGGATTGTCCGGCGTAAAGGGCCGAATTCACGATTTTGAGAAGTCTGTTTGTAAGGGAAAAGTCTTTCAGGATGATCTTGGCCAGGTCCCCGGCAGAAGAGAAATTGACCGATGTCAGGGACGAAAGTTTGGTGTTGATTTCGACGATGTGGCTGGAAAAGGCGGGGAGTTCACCCTTGCTGTGTATGATTTTCATCAGAAAATCGGTGGTCCCGCAAGCGGCCTGACCGCTGTCCCCATGCTCCGGGGAACCAGGGCCTTCCCCGGGAATCGGTTCGTTCGCCATGCCTCCGGTATACCGGCCTTCCAAATGAGTGTCCAAGTTTTTTCACCCGCTATGAAACGTTATAGAATGCTTCCTTCCCGGCAAGGCTTGAAAACCAACGATTCCATACCATGGCGATGTCGCTCCGCACGATAGCAGGATTT
Source organism: Syntrophus sp. (in: bacteria) (assembly GCF_040768185.1). Classification (NCBI taxonomy): domain Bacteria; kingdom Pseudomonadati; phylum Thermodesulfobacteriota; class Syntrophia; order Syntrophales; family Syntrophaceae; genus Syntrophus; species Syntrophus sp. (in: bacteria). Next base: position 80,551 of record NZ_JAXGNC010000002.1, read on the forward strand.
CCGTTCCGTTCGATCAATCATCTCATACCCCCTGCCGCTTGATTCCATGCCCTCGGCCCCCTCGTTCTTCGTCAAGGACGGACAGAAGAAGTATTGATTCCGGCCCTTTTGCTTTGCCTGATACATGGCGATATCCGCATTTTTGAGAAGCGTTTCCGCATTTTCACCATCTGACGGATATATGGCGACCCCGATGCTGGTCGTCAAATAATAATCGCGGCCATTGAGCCTGAAGGGATCCCTGAAGCTGTTCAAAATCTTTTCTGCGACGAGCTTCATGGATTCAGCATGCCTTTGATTAGTAATCATGATCACGAACTCATCTCCGCCTATCCTGGCGACGACATCGGATTTTCGCACAATGGCGACCAATCGGCTTGAGACTCCCTTCAGCAGCTGATCTCCCGTGGCATGACCCATCGTGTCGTTGATCGTTTTAAACCCGTCCAGGTCCAGAAACATGATCGCGAGCTGTTTCCCCATTCGCCGGGACAGGGACACGGCATGGTCCAGTTCGTCCCTGAAGAGAAGGCGGTTGGCCAATCCCGTCAAATGGTCATGGTAGGCCAGATGCTCGATTCTGTCCTGTATCCGCTTGCGCCTGATCATCTCCTTCTGCAGGGATTCATTGGCCTTTCTGAGCTCCGACTGTATCTGCTTCCGCTGTGAGTTATCCACGATGCTTTCAATAAGATAATTTCTGCCCTCCAGGATCATCGGCACCGCGGTTTTTATGATGGGCAGCCTGGTTCCGTCAGCCCTGATCAGAATCTCTTCCGAGTTCTCCACGGACCGCCCCTCGTCGGTGACCGGACACCTGCCGCCCGCCCCGGGACACAGCACGCCGTGGCATGCGCGGCCGACGAGCATTCCAGCAGGATACCCGCCAATGCCATGGATTTTTCGATTCGCATAAACAATGCGGCGGGTGTCGGCATCCACAACGACAACACCGAATCCAAGCGCTTCAAACATGGCGGGTGAAAAGTATCCGATCCCGTTTCCCGCTGGGTGGATCACCTGTGGCGAGAAAGAAGAGTTAGTGAAATCCAAGCCCCCAGACAAGGCGTCCCCCCTATTCCCTGGGATAAAAATCCCTGCACCTCATGATGCTCTGCTCTCTGAGAATTATTTAACTTTCGCAAAATATATACCAGTAATGAGAAAAGAGGCTGTCGGGAACATTTCTTCAGGAGCGGAACGGCTCTTTGATGCACCGGCTTTTCGAACGTCTTTAAGCTGACCGGAAGGCCTTTTAGTAATGATTGACATGTGTGGAAGATGTCATATAGATTAGGCGTAAATGGATTTGCAAGGAGCCGTTATGCCGGAAATGTTCAAGGTGCTTCCCCCTGGAGAGGCGCTTAAAGCGCTGCTTGACCATCTTGGCCCCGAGGTCAGGAGCGAGGATCTCGCAACGGCTGAAGCGCTTGACCGCACACTTTGCGAGAAATTGACCGCTCCGTCTTCCCTTCCGTCATTTCCCCGCAGTACGATGGACGGTTACGCCGTCCGCGCCGAGGACACATTCGGTGCCACCGAATCGCTGCCTGCGTATCTCAGCGTAATCGGCGAAGTGCCGATGGGCCGTATATTCGAAGGGGTCGTCGGCCCGGCTCAGGCCGTGGTCGTTTATACAGGCGGCATGATCCCGCCCGGGGCTGATGCCGTCGTCATGGTGGAACGGACCCAGAAGCTCGATGAGGCAAACATCGAAGTGCTGCGCGCCGTTGCGCCGGGGGAGAACATGATTCAAGTCGGGGAGGATGTGAAAGAGGGCGAGTCCCTGTTTGACGCCGGACATATCCTCCGGCCGCAGGACCTCGGCGGACTGATGGCCCTCGGCATCACCCGCGTGCGGGTGGCAGCCGCTCTGCGGGCGGCGATTCTCTCCACTGGCGATGAGGTTGTCTCTCCGGAACAAATACCGGGACCAGGGCAGATAAGGGATGTCAACTCTTACGCCATTGCCGGCCTTATCGCCCGCTCAGGGGGGATTCCGCTGCTGCAGGGGATCATCAAAGACACCTACGAGTCGCTGCTTTCCGCGGCGCGCAGCGCATTGAATGCTTCGGATCTTCTGGTCATTTCCGCGGGGTCCTCCGTTTCCACGCGCGATCTGACGGCCGATGTCATCAATGCGCTGGGCAAACCGGGCGTCCTGGTGCACGGAGTCGCCGTTCGGCCCGGGAAACCGACGATTCTGGGCGTCTGCAACGGCAAGCCGGCCATCGGACTGCCCGGCAACCCCGTCAGTGCCATGGTGGTTGCCGGGCTCTTCCTGACGCCCCTGCTCCGGCGAATGCAGGGAGCGGAAAATCCACCTGCCCGAGGGCGAATCACGGCCAGGCTGACCCACAACATCTCCTCGGTTCCAGGGCGCGAAGACTATATCCAGGTGAGGCTGGAAGAGCGTGAAGGCGATCTCTGGGCGGAGCCGGTTTTCGGCAAATCGAATCTAATCTATACCATGGTCAAGGCTGAGGGGATGATATGCGTGCCTCTTGATTCCAATGGATTGCACAAGGGTGAACTCGTTGCTGTCGAGCTGTTTTGAAGAATGGACTATGGGAAATTGGAGAAAGGAATGAGCAAGAGCAGAAAATTTTATCTCGAAGATATTCCATTGGATGAGGCCTGGCGCCGATTTATCACGGCCATGGAAAGCTCCGGAGCATGGGCCAGGGTTCCCGGCGAGGAGCTGCCGCTGGAGAAAGCCCTTGGGCGCGTAACAGCGGCGCCAGTATGGGCCGCCCTTTCATCGCCGGGATATCACGCCAGCGCCATGGACGGCTACGCCGTCCGTTCGGCGGACACCCTCGGCGCTACGGAAACGGCGCCGAAGCGGCTCAGGATCGGCCCCGAAAGGCAGGCGGAATACGTCGATACCGGGGACCCGATCCCTTCCTGGGCAGACGCCGTCATCCAAATCGAGCATACACAGAACGTTGACGAAGGCGCAGCCGGAAAATTCATCGAGATCCTGGCCAGCGTCGCACCATGGACTGCCGTCAGGCCCATGGGCGAGGATATGGTCGCCACCGAACTGGTGCTTCCGGCCAATCATCTGCTGAAACCGGTGGATCTGGGGGCCCTTTCCGGTTGCGGGCACGCCACGGTCAGCGTCCGGCGGCGGCCGCGCGTGGCGGTCATCCCGACGGGAACCGAACTGGTGACTGTTGAACAGGCCGCGCAGTCAGGCCTCAAATCCGGCGACATCATCGAATACAACTCCCTCGTACTTGCTTCACAGGTGCGCCAGTGGGGCGGTGAGCCAACGCGTTACCCGATCGTCGTCGACGATTACGAACGCATCAGGGATAAGGTGAGAGAAGCGGCGGCCACTCACGACCTTATCCTCGTCAATGCCGGATCATCGGCAGGCAGCGAAGACTTCACGGCGAGTATTGTCGAGGAACTGGGGACCCTCCTCGTTCACGGCGTGGCGATACGCCCCGGACATCCCGTCGTACTCGGCACCGTGACGGACCGCCGGACGCCGATCATCGGCGTGCCCGGCTATCCCGTCTCCTGCGCTCTCACCGGGGAAATATTCGTGGAGCCCTTGATATCGCATTGGCTCGGGTTGCCGCAGCGGAAAAAGCCCGGGCTCAAAGCGGTCATCAGCCGCAAGCTTCTCTCGCCCATGGGTGAAGATGAATGGGTGCGGGTGACTGTCGGACGGGTTGGAAAACGAACCGTGGCTGCGCCCCTGTCCCGTGGAGCAGGCGTCATCACCTCCCTTGTCCGCGCGGACGGGATCGTCCGCATCCCCAGATTTTCGGAAGGCGTCGAGGCCGGGCAGGAGGTTACCGTGGAGCTGTACCGTGATCCGGCCGATATCGACCGCACCATCGTCCACATCGGCAGTCACGATCTCTGCTTGGACATCCTGGCCCAATACCTGGCCGACGACGGACTGCTCTTTTCAAGTGCCAACGCCGGCAGTCTCGGCGGACTGACGGCCCTGCGGAGGGGCGATTCGCATCTGGCCGGTTCACACCTCCTGGATCCGTCAACGGGCGAATACAATATTGCCTATGTCAGGCAGTATCTGCCCAGTACCCCCGTCGTGGTGATGACGTTCATGCATCGAGAGCAGGGGCTCATCGTCGCACCGGGCAATCCAAAGGGAATCAGAGGGCTGGCTGATCTGGCGCGGGACGATGTGCGTTTTGTCAACCGCCAGCGCGGAGCCGGCACCAGGGTTCTGCTCGACTACCACCTCAACAGGCTGGGGATGAAACATGAAGAGGTAAAAGGCTATCGGCGCGAGGAGTACACGCACCTGGCGGTTGCCGTTGCCGTTCAATCGGGCGCAGCGGACTGCGGACTTGGTATTGCCGCCGCGGCGCACGCCCTTGAGCTTGATTTCATCCCCTTTGAGAAGGAGAGATACGACTTGGTCATTCCGCGCATTCACTACGAAAGCCCTCTGTTGAAGCCGCTGTTCGACCTGATCCACGGTCCGGTCCTGCGCAAAGCCATCAGCGATTTGCCGGGCTATGACATAACCGCCATGGGGAACATCGTCATCGAGCTGTAGTCCAGTTCTGATGCGGCAATAATACGTCCGCACCGGACCTCCGGGCAGGGTGCGGGAAGGTTTTGAACTCACAGACCCGGGAGACGAAGCCAGGCGGATCCATGGCGAGCCGGAGCGAACGCTTTTAGCGACGCCGACGTTACCGCCGGTCGGCTCTTTTTCTCTGGGCAGTCGACATCAGGTAATGGCTTGCAAGACCTGCCAGAAAACCGCAAGCCATGTTGGAACCTAAGGAAACCCCCAGGGTAATGCCCAGGGGGATCAGATCCTTTCCAACGCGGACGTCCTTTGCAAACTTCATGAGCTCGATCCCGACCATGAACATCATGGCACCGATGATGGCGCCTGGAAAGACCGAGAAAAGCCCGGCGATGGACACCGAAAGAAACAGGCCAAGGAATATTTCAATGATCCCTTCCAGGATGTTGGCGCCACCGGTCCGTGCGCCGAAGTAGTACTGCCCGGCCAATCCGCCGGCACCGTGGCACATCGGCATCCCCCCCAGAACAGGCACGATCGTGTTCATCATCCCCTGACTCCAGGAAAGCATCCTGACCGATACCGGGCGATCCGGCCAATAGGTTGAAAGGAGGGCGGCGGTGGCGATCGTGGCGTTGGTGACGGTCAACGGGATCTGGGCAAAGCCCGCCAGCAGCAGCGTATCCCAGACCTCCCGGGGTGTGAAGGCCGTCAAAGTCGGCAGGGTGAGCCCGGGAGCGGCAATGTGCCGGAGCTGACCCTTTGCAAACATAACGGCTATTCCAAGGGCCATCAGGACCACCGCAGCTGGAGCGTGGCGGCTTTCCCTCAGGGCAAGAACGATCAGGAGTGAGACCAGGGCAAGAATCCATCCGGTTGACAGCAGCTTGATCGCTTCAATAGCCAGCATCACTCCGAGGGCCGCCTGGATGCCCCGAATAACGGAGGGCGGCGTCCATTTTTCCAGCCGGCCCACCAGGTCCGTGGCCGCAAAAAGAATCCAGACCAGCCCCATGCCGAAGCCCGAGGCGTACACCATGGAAGGCGTCCAGTGCTGCGCAATGGCCACAATGGCCAGCACTTTCATGGGTTCAATGGGCATGGGAAGGCGGTACACAATACCGGTGACGATGTTGGCCAGCCCCATCATGACCAGAAAGCCGGAGGGATTCAGACCGCAAACATAGATATAACCGATGGCGAGGGGGAAGAGGGTCCCAAAATCCCCCATCGCTCCGGCCAGTTCGCGCAGGTTGAATTCAAAGGATTTGATCTTCATCATGAAAATCTTTAGCATATTTCAAGACGAAAGTTCATGTCTTTTTCGATACAACACACCCCGGACCCCGCATCGTTTGACATTTCCGGTCCCACCCCCGGCGTCTTTTGCCATTCTCTTCCATTCCTCCTGACAAGCCATGTCCCCCGGACGTTGCGCCTTGACAGCGTGCCGTTCCTCTTCTATAGTCATTCCTAATGATAAAGGGTGTTTCCATGGGGGGCCCGGAGAGCGAAACCGACGCATCTGAACAGGGTGCCTCCGGCCCGTGGCGGCATCCGAGATTCCTGCCCATGAAACGGAGTACAGACACTACGTCATGAAGTTCAGCCCGGCCATACTGACAACCTATTTTCAGGGCGAAAGCGCAAAAAGCAATATCCGGCTCCTCCTGCGGTTCGTTTTTCTGCTGGTCGCCCTGGTCACTCTATACAGCGTCATCTTCCATTTCCTCATGGCCTATGAAGGGCGGTACCATTCCTGGATTACAGGATTCTACTGGACGCTCACCGTAATGACCACCCTGGGATTCGGCGACATCACCTTCAATTCGGATCTGGGGCGGACCTTTTCCATTCTCGTGCTTCTTTCAGGGGTTTTTCTCTTTCTCACCCTGCTTCCCTTTGTCTTCATCAAGTTTTTTTATGCCCCCTGGATTGAAGCGGAGACGAGGAACCGGGCCCCCAGCCAGTTGCCGCCGGATACGAAAGACCATGTGATCATCACCAGCTACGATCCGGTGACGGTGGCCCTCATTGAAAGGCTGAAGGATCACCGGAAGAGCTATGTCCTCCTCGAGGAGGATTTCGGCCGCGCGCTGCAGCTCTATGATGCAGGCTTTCGCGTCGCCGTGGGGAACATCGATGATCCCGAGACGTATCGCAGGATGCGGGCAGACCGCGCCGCCCTCATCGTTGCGACCAACCGGGACGAGATCAACACGAACATCGCCTTCACAGTTCGAGAGCTGAGCGAGAAGGTTCAGATCGTCACAACCGCCGATTCCCCCTATTCCGAGGACATCCTGGTCATGGCCGGCAGTTCGAGGGTCCTGCAGCTTTACGACATGCTGGGAAATTCCCTGGCGGCCTGGACCATCGGCGGAGAATGCCGGGCCAATATCATCAGCCGGTTCGATGAGCTGATCATCGCCGAGTTTCCCGCTCTGGGCACCCCCCTGGTGGGAAAAACCCTCTCTGAAAGCTGCCTGAGAGAAAATTTTGGAGTGACGGTGGTGGGAATCTGGGAACGGGGCAATTTCGAGATCCCTCATGCGAAAAGCCGGATCAATCCGAACAGCGTTCTGGTTCTCGCCGGATCGGAGGAGAACCTCGCATCCTACAACGAGATTTATTCCTTTTACCACATCTGCCAGCTTTCCGTGAATCCGGTCCTCATCGTCGGAGGGGGCCGTGTCGGACACACCATTGCGGAGCGCTTCAAGGAGCGGGAGATGCCCTACCTCATTATCGAGAAAAACCCCCGCCGGGTTCACGAGGACGCAAAGAACTACGTTGTGGGAGATGCCGCGGACATCCGGACCCTTCAGAGGGCCTGGATCGAGGAGGCCCCGGCGGCCCTGATCACAACCCACGACGACGCCACAAACATCTACCTGACCAAATACATGAGAAGCCTGAGGCCGGATATGCAGCTCCTCAGCAGGGCGAACCTGGACCGCAACGTGTCCTCCCTTCATCGAGCCGGAGCCGACTTCGTGATGTCCTACGCCTCACTGGGGGCCAATGCCATCTTCCATTTTCTCGGCAACGAGGAAACCCTGATGCTGGCGGAGGGCCTGAATATTTTCCGCATCAGGACGCCTTCGTCCCTTGTGGGAAAAAGCCTCGCCCAGTCGGGAATACGGGAGCAGACAGCCTGCTCCGTCGTCGCCATCAAGATGAATGGGAAAATGACGATCAATCCGGATCCCCAGATCCCGCTTCAGAGGGATGCCGAATTGATCCTGATCGGCAACTATGAGGGAGAGCGGAAGTTCCTGTTGTGGAGCGAACAATAGGAGAAGGAGCAGCGAGGCGGCGGCAGGCCGACCAGAAGGAGATGAGGGTACAGTGACCGGAGACAGACAGCGCGTGATCATCATGGGTGCAGCCGGGAGGGACTTCCACAACTTCAACATGGCCTATAGGGATTGTGCCGGATTTGAAGTCATGGCCTTCACCGCCACGCAGATTCCCGCGATCAGCGGCAGAACCTACCCCCCGGAGCTTGCCGGCCCCCTGTATCCCGGAGGGATCCCCATCCGGCCGGAAGAGGAACTGGCGGAGCTCATTCAAAAATTTTCCGTCAGCCAGGTGGTCTTTTCCTACAGCGACGTGTCCCATGAATACGTCATGCACAAGGCCTCGCTCTGCCTCGCCCTGGGGGCGGATTTTCTTCTCCTCGGGCCGGACCGGACGATGCTGTCCTGCTCCCGGCCCGTGATCTCCGTCTGCTCCGTCCGGACCGGGGCCGGAAAAAGCGGGATCACGCGGTACATCGCAGGCATCCTCAAGGGAATGGGAAAAAGGCCGATCGTCCTGCGGCATCCCATGCCCTACCTCGACCTGAAGGAGGGAAGGCTTAAACGATTCGGCAGCCTGGCGGACGAGGAACGCTGCGATTGCACGATCGAGGAGCTCGAAGAATTTGAGCCGCTCATCAGCGCCGGCATGACGGTTTATTCCGGAGTTGATTACGCGGAGGTTGTTCGGCAGGCCGAGGCGGAGGCGGACATCCTGATATGGGACGGGGGGAACAACGATCTGCCTTTTCTGCGGCCGGATCTGGAAATCGTCGTCCTCGATCCCCATCGGGCAGGACACGAGCTTTCCTTTCATCCCGGGGAGGCAAACCTGAGAAGGGCTGAAATCGCCGTCATCAACAAGGTGGATACCGCGGCAGCGGACGCCGTAAAGAGGGTCGAGGCAAATATCCGCCAGGTAAACCCCCGGGCAAAAATCATTTTCACAGCCTCCCCGATTTCTCTTGAGAACGCCGTAAACATCCAGGGAAAGCGCGTCCTGGTCGTTGAGGACGGCCCCACCCTGACCCATGGCGGGATGCCTTACGGAGCCGGGGTCCTAGCCGCAGGCAAAGCCGGCGTCGTGGAGTTCGCCGACCCGAGGCCTTACGCCCGGGGCTCCCTTCGGGAAGTCTTCCGGGAATATCCCCATCTCGGAAATCTCCTGCCGGCCATGGGCTACTCAGGGCAGCAAAGGCAGGAACTGAAGGAAACCATCGAAGCCACCCCCTGCGACGCCGTTGTGATCGCCACGCCGGCGGATCTGCGCAGACTGCTGGACCTGGACAAGCCCTCCGTCCGGGTCACGTACGAGATCCAGGAGGTGGAGGGCCACCTGCTGAAGCAGGCCATCGAGGTCTTTGTAGGCCGTGGAAAATAGCATCAGCATTGTTTCTCTCGGCGGTAACGCAATCCTGAGGCGCGGAGAGGAGGGAACGGTTGAGGAGCAGTTTCACAATGCCGATTCCTGCATGGCCGAAGTGGCCCGGATGCTTTCCTCGGGACACAAAGTGGTCATTACCCACGGGAACGGCCCGATCGTGGGAAATATCGTTCTCCGCGGCGAGTGCGCCCGAAATTCCATCCCCCCCATGCCCCTTTTCTACTCCGACGCCGATTCCGAAGGCGGGATCGGGTTCATGATCCAGCAGACACTGTACAATCGACTCATCATGATCCGTGAAGTCAAGGACGTCGTGACGATCATCACCCAGGTTGTTGTCGACGCCGACGATCCAGCCTTTTCCCGCCCGACGAAACCCATCGGCCCCTATTACCGGAAAGAGGAGATCGAGGCCCTCCAAAGGAATAACGGGTGGGTCATGATCAGGCAGACAGGGGGCTACCGGCGCGTCGTCCCCTCGCCGATGCCGAAACGGATCGTCGAAAAGAACGTCATCCAACGGCTTGCCCTGGAGGGGGTCGTGGTGATCGCTGCCGGCGGAGGGGGCGTCCCCGTTGTGGAAACCGCAGATGGAACCCTGCGGGGCATCGACGCCGTCATCGACAAGGACCTGACAACCAGCGTGCTGGCGACGGAGATCGGGGCGGAACGCATCGTCATCCTCACCGATGTAGACCGGGTCTACCGGGATTTCGGCACGCCGCGGCAGGCCGGTCTGGATCATGTCAGCCTGGCAGAGATCAAGGCCTTCCATGCGGAAGGACATTTCCCACCGGGAAGCATGGGACCGAAGATCATGGCGGCGATCCGGTTTCTTGAAGCCGGGGGGAAACGCGTCATAATCACCCTGCCCGAACTCATGGGAAAAGCCCTTGAGGGAAGAGCCGGGACGACGATTGTCCCCTGAGTTCAAAAATCCCCATGACGTTTGTCTTTAAAAAAAAAGAGACCCGGGCCTTTGACAGCGAGGGTCTCTTCTTCCAATCCAGATTTTCAGCAACACATCACACCGTGATCAAGGATCTGAAAGCGGCGGCCGATCTTTCTTTTTCAACGGGGAAATTTCCCATGCCGCCTTCAGGGTTCACCCCCTGGCGCCCCGTCTTCGAATCCCGATCAGCCCCATCAGGCCGCTCCCAAGGAGCCAGAAGGCGGCGGGAACAGGAACGGGGTTTTGCACGACGTTGGCGTCAAAACTTGACATGGCGCTTCCTTCGTGGATGATGACCGCTTCAATCTCCGTTATGGAACCCGTTGACGTCAGGGATGCGATATCCGTGCTGAATGAAGGAGTGTCGCCGGTATAGGAGGCAACCAGGTTGGAGTCGTTATACAGATTGAATGTCACGGAACCGCCCGTCGTTCCTCCAACATGGAATGAGGAAAGATCGCTGAAATCCGTATCCGTCAAGGTAACCGTCATGGTTCCCCCGGCGCTTGACGATACATTCCCGCTGACCAGGTCCATGAGATTACCGACACTGAACCCACCGGAAAGGTTCATGATCCAATTGCCGATCGCCCCACTGTAGTATACATAGCCATCGTTATCCGTGTCTGCCACCGTGATGACAGGATTGGTGCCATCGTCAAGTGTTAACGTCAGACCCGCCTGCGCCGGCGATTGAATCCCCAGGATCAGCACGGACAAAACAAGCAAGGCAGCAGCCAAAGACCTTGCACCACAAAGATACTTCTTCATCGTTCCGTTCCCCCTCTAATCAGAAATTTAATATTCTTGCTTCAAACTCACTCTCCCCATGCCGGCTCCAGGCCGGAAGCCATGGTGTACTGAACTTTCGGACAACCCGCCTGCGCCGTTGATCATCCCTCCCTTCCCGACTGACGAGATTTCAAAAGAGTCGGTACAATTTTATCAAGCAGAGCATGGGATCGGCCGTCTATGGCGTTTTGCACCTGCCCCGACAGCTCCTCCTTTTCGAGGCGTTCATGCACAACGTGGGAAGTAAATACAGGATCATCAGGCATCAGACAATCGGGCCGATCCTGATTTATCGGGAGGGAAACCCTTAATGCATCCCTGAAACGCCTTTAAGGGATCTTACGGATGGAATGGATTTTATAAGGGGAATTTTTCAGGCCGCTCAAAGTGGTGATAATCGCGGAAGTTCCGGAAATGCGCGCCCCAGAACCAGCCCCGCTGCAGAAACGCTTCCACGATGGGGGAGGATTCCGCAAGGGCGCCCGGCTGCCCGGGCGAGTAGATTGCACCCGACGGCAGGATTTGACCATTTTCATAGATGACGGGATTCTGGCGCGGATTGAGGTCGACGGCCATTCCGAGGGCGTGGCGGGAAAGCCGGTCCGTCCCGGCGATGAAGCGGTAATTGAACGCCGACGAATTGTTGGCTTCCATGGATGCTTCATCCGACCAGCCGTACCGGACAATGGGGATGACGGAATGCAGGGGAAAGCGTATTTCCAGGATCAGGGCAAAGATTTCCCGCACATCCTGTTCAACGGCGGTGGAAACAACCAGCTGCCCTGTGTGCCGCCTGCCGTCAAATCCGTAATATGCCACCTCAACGAGCCGGAGGTCATCCAGGACGGAACCCGGAGCCGACGAGCCGGAGACCGCCTCGGCGAAAGTCAGGTCGCTGTCGACCATGGCAGAAGATAAGATGTGATTCCCATTTCTTGACACAAGAGTCCCCTTTCCCCAATCCGTTCAGGCAAGGCGCCTGAAAAAAAAAGTGATCCACTTCGGCCTCCATGCGGCTGGGACAGCCATGGGCGGACAGGATCTTTCTGTCGCTTCATAACGTTTTCGGGCGCAATCTGCAAGCAGACCCTGCCGAAGATAATTTTTAAATAGCCTTAAAGTTTCTTTTCCAGGGGACCGATAAGAAAAACAAAGGCAGAAAAGAGGCAGCCGGAAAGGAGGATCGCCAGGAAGGGCTGCTCGAAGGTATCCCGCAAAAAACCGATCGAATCGGCGCATAACATTTCGGCAAGAAATGCCGGCAAAAAACCTAGAAAAGGAGAATGACCATGGCACTGAGTGATATTTCATTAACATCCGGAATGAGATCCAACCTTTTAAGTCTCCAGAACACCAGCGAACTTTTAGACCGTACGCAGAACCGCCTGGCCACAGGCAAGAAGGTGAACACCGCCATTGACAGCCCCGTATCCTTCTTCGCGGCACAGTCCCTGAACTCCCGCGCCTCCAAGATCGAAAGTCTGAAGGATTCCATGGGGCAGGCCATCCAGACGGTCACCGCCGCCGACAAGGGAATCTCGGCCATCACTTCCATGATTGAACAGGCCAAAGCCGTTGCCCAGCAGGCCCTGAGCGCGGATAACGCCGCAGGAACGGACGGCGTATCCTTCACCGTAACGGCCGCCTCACTGGAAGCGACGACCGATACCGTCGTGATTGACGGCGTGACGCTGACGGTTGGTGAGGATTTTGAAAAGGCAACGGCCGGGACTGCGGACGAAAACAACGCGGAGACGGCCGAATCTCTGGTGGCAGCCATCAACGCCAGTTCCACGCTGTCCGCCAACGGATGGACGGCCAGCATCGATGAAAACGATAACAATAACGTCGTCATTCGGAAGGCCTGGACGGACCTTGCAACGACGGATGTTACCGCAAGCGCGAATTTCGGCGCAGAAACAAAAGTCGACAAAGAAACGACGGAACTTACCAATCTCCAGGATCAGTACAACGAACTGCGCACCCAGATCACAGAGCTGGCGGAAGATTCCGGGTACAAGGGCAAAAACCTTCTGTCCGAGGATGAACTCGCCGTGAAGTTCGAAGGCAACAGCCTGATGGTGGAGGGCTTCAATGCAAGCGCCACGGGTCTCGGCATGACCGAAGTGGCCGGCACCGCGGAATGGAGAACGCACGGCACCTCCGCGATGGAAGATTCCCTTGACGAACTGGACGATGCCCTGTCGACGCTGGCCATGAACTCATCCAAACTGTCCAGTAATCTGAGCATCATCACCACCCGCGAGGATTTCTCGACCAACATGGTGAACACACTGACCGAAGGTGCGGACAAGCTGACCCTGGCCGACACCAACGAGGAGGGCGCCAACATGCTGATGCTTCAGACCCGTCAGTCCCTGGCCACCACGGCCCTGAGCCTCTCGGCGCAGGCGGCCCAGTCTGTTCTGAAACTTTTCTAACAAAGAACGACTAACAGGCGCGGATTGGCCGGGGAGGAAGAATTCCGCTCCGGCCGACTCCGCCATTCGTGGGTAGCACGATGAATATCCATAGCGTTCATAAATTACAGGGCCTGCAGAACGTAGTGAACCCTGTCGGCGAAGAGAACCCCGGTTTCTCACGGGGAGCCCCCTCCAGGGATGCACCGCGTGTCGGCAAAAGGTTTCCGAATGAGCCGGCTGCCTTCGGACGGCGGCCCCAAGAGGCAAGTCCTCTTGACAACAGCCTCAGAAAAGAGGACCTGGAATCGGATCCAACCGTTGTTCATTATCCCCCTTTTTTCCCGATAGCCACGTACCAGCGCCTTGATCTCATCAAGAAAGCGGGAGGAATGGAAGAGGCCGTCCAGGAACCCTCGCAGGGGAAGAGCACCTCGTCGACGGCCCCCGACAATATCTCGAGGGAGAAGACAACCGCTTCGGAGCTATCTGGAGCCAATGGTGAGATTTTTGCTTTCCATGATCAATCAACCGGGAGGGGACAGCCATCTCTGAAAGGCAAGCAACCCGGTTCAATCCTGGATATAGAGGTATAGACTTCCCATGGCGCTTAAAATACGTCTTAAACCACAAGAGAAAATGATCCTCAACGGCGCGGTCATCACAAACGGGAAGAGCCACTCCGAATTTGTTATTGAAAACCGGGTCATGATTCTGCGGGAAAAGGACATTCTGCGGATTGATGATGCCAAGAGTTATTGCAGCCAGATTTATCTGGCCATTCAGATGATGTACATCGATGGTGGGAAGAACCTGGCGGCATACCACAAAACCTTCTGGGACCTGGTCAGGGAACTCGTCAAGGCCGTACCGAGCACGGCCGAACATGTCGGCGTCATCAGTGAACACCTGCTTAAAAATGAATACTACCAGGCCCTCAAGGCTGCGAGAAAACTAATGGATTATGAACAGGAGGTCTTGAATCGTGTACGCAGCGCAAATTGAAGCATACAGGGTGGCTCAGAAGGAAACTCTGTCCGGACGTGAGATTGAAGCTCTGGCGCTCACAAATGCGGCATTGAAGCTCAGAAAATGCCAGGTCGACTGGGATTCCGAGGACAGGGACGGGAAACGATTGAACGCGCTTCAGATCAACCAGCGGATCTGGACGATTCTTCAGGGTGAACTTGCAAAGGAGGACAACCCCCTGCCGACACAGTTGAAGAAGGACCTGCTGACTCTGAGCCTTGTTGTCGACAAGCGGACGTTTGAAGTCATGGCGTTCCCGTCACCGGAAAAGCTGGACATGCTCATCAGGATCAACCTGAACATCGCTGCGGGACTTCGCGGCAACCCGGTGGAATGACGGCACCTCTTTTCATGACCCGTTTATTTGAGCGGCCTCAAGGCCATGAGAATTTTTACAGTACGAACCCGAGGCTCCAGCCATCCATTTCAGGATGAGCTCCGCCTCATCCTTTTTCCCGTAAGAGGAAAGTTTTTCACTGATATGTTTCAAGGTGGCTGATAGCGGAATCCCTTTCAGCCTTAACTGCCGGGACAATTCCCGGGCCTGTTCCTCTTTGTCTTCCAGGCAGTGAATAACCGCCATCAGAGACAACGCGGGGGGATAGTCAGGCATGTCCCGGAGCAGCTCTTCCAGCGCTGATGAAGCGGCGTTCAGCGAGCCGGCGATCATTTCACAATAGGCGTAAACATTTACATAGGCTGGCAGCTTGATCCTGGACTCTTTCATGGCTTTGCGTGCAAGCTCCAGCGCCTCGTCGCAACGATCAAGCATGATGTAAGCTGAGGCAAGCTGAATGTATATCTCCGGCAACGGATCTCCACAGGATATGGCGGCAATGGTTTTATACCCCGCGGACTCCGGGTTTTCCCTCAAGAGATCCAGGAGTTCCAGCCAAAGACGGGCGGCTTCATCATATTTCTTCAGCAGTTGGGCTTGCTTTGCCAACTCGTAGACATATTTCATATTCTTCGGATCACGTTCATACTTCATCCTGCCCAGCAGATAGTACTCTCTGCTTTTCATCCCCTCCCGTTCCGTGTCCAGTTTTCCGTAGTGATGGACGACGATACTGGATCTGAGGATGGGGATCTTTGCTTGATGCAGTGAATACTCCACCAGTTCATGGACGGGGTTGGAGAACCGGATATTGCTTCTTCTTTTGAAAAGCCGCACCTTTGCGCTTGGGATCCATCCCGCTCCCATTTCCTCGGGATATTGTCCGTCATTCGCCGTCCAACCGATGATTCCAAATTTTTCCACATAATTCCTGGTGGTAATCAGATAAGCTGCCGGGGAAGAGGAAGGCGTTTCAATTAATGTACGCAGTTCTTTAAAATCGCGTGGAGAAAGGACCTCATCGGCATCGAGCACAAAAATCCAATCGCCGGTCGCCTGGGCAAGCGAAGCATTGCGGGCCGCCGAAAAATCTCCCGTCCAGGGAACCTCAAATACCTTTGCCCCGAAAACCCTCGCGATCTCCATGGTCCTGTCCGTTGAACCGGTATCCACAACAATCATTTCATCCACGATATCCCGGACGCTCCTCAAACATGCGGCCAGGTGCTTTTCTTCGTTTTTCACAATCATGCAAAGCGACAGCGTGCTTTTCTTTGACGGGTTCTCGATTTTCGATGGGCCGATCTTATCCCGCACAGCCATGGCCGCGTTCAAAACGCCCTCGTCAATGCCGAACAAGGCGAGGGCGTCTTCGATTTTCAGCAGGGCCTCCTTGAGCTTTCCCAGTTGGAGAAGAATGTCAATATATAAGAAAGCGAGGTTTTTATTCTGTGGATACAGAGAAACGGCTTCCCGGAATTCAGCCTCCGCATTGCGGAACAGCCCCAGGGAAGAGATGGCGGAATAATAAAGGGAGCTCGAATCGGGTACCGTTGGAGATAACATGAACCCCCTGCGCAGACAGGCAAGGCCCTCCTCCTTCTCGTCGATCCCCCAGAGAAGAACGCCCAGGTTTGTAGAGGCCTCCCCATAACCGGGATCCACCTCAACGGCCTCCCGAAAATAATCGACGGCCTCTTCTTTTGCTCCGCTCTTATAGGCCAGAACACCTTTAAGATTCAGCGCCTCCGGGCAACTGCCATTTTGCAGCAGGATTCTCTCCGCATATCCCGCCGCTTCGCCATCCAGCCCTAAGCCTTCCTGGGTGTAACCCGCGTACTGAAGGCCCTTCAGGTCATTTTTCACGGCCTCGGGCATGGTCCCGACAACGTCCCATGCCTCGGAAAACTGTCCGGATTCCATAAAGAGCCTGACCAGTTCAAAATAAACCTCCTTGGAATCGGGAATGAGCTTGATGCAGTTGATGAGCGTATCGACGGCTTGTCCCATCTTCCCCTTCTGGTACAGATCACCAGCCAGCTCAGTGGCCTTCAATACCGCCAGCTTCTTTCCTTCGGGGCTGGCCGGACCCAGTTCCCACTTTTTGTTAAGAATCTGTCTGTCACCATGGGATTTTCCGCCTTCAAGACGGTGGACAAAAACATCGCCGGCAATGTAATTCCGATAATCGGCCAGAGCGGCTCTCAAGCAATAGTCTTCGTCTTCAAAATGCCCACTCTCAAAAGTTTCATCAAAAAGGCCGATCTTTTCGACCACCGAGCGCTTAAACAGCAGACAGAATCCGGCTACGCACCTGCAGGGAATCCGTCGGTGCCGGTATCGCTCCATGAATTTTGCCGCGTATTTATCCAGAAAATCGACAGATCGATAAGAATCGTCCAGGACCTGCTGGATACCGCCGCCGCGATTGGTCATGGGTCCGACGATGCCGGCAGCGGAGCATCTGTTGAGGCATTGCAGCATGGAATCCAGCCATCCCCGGCTGACAAGGGCATCCTGATCCAGAAGCACAATGTATTCGCCTTGGGCGGCATTGATGCCCTGATTGCGTCCTTTTATCAGTCCGACGTTTCCCCTGTTCTCAATGAGACGACAATCTTTATTTTCCTTGACCTGACGTTTCAGCCACTTCATCGTGCTGTCCTTGGAATCGTTGTCTACAAAAACGATCTCGTAGGGCCGGCGCGTGTGCCTGCGGATGCTGTTGACGCACTTTTTGGTAAAATCCAGCCGATTCCGGGTGACGATGACGATGGATACGCTTCCTTTGACGGTTTCGCGCCGCGTCGGGAACGTCGCCGCTCCGTCCGGATTCTCCTGAAACGCTTCGGGATGCCTTTTAAATTGTTCTTCATACCTGGATACGATTTTCTTCACTTCCGGGTTGCCAGGCTGCTTGAAGTTTGCCTGACTCACCGTGTCCGCTGCATTCTGAAAATCGCCCTGTTCAAGAAAAATCCCGGAAAGAAGCACCAGGGAAGGAATGTGGTGAGGATCCGCCTGCAAAGCCCGCCGGGCATGGTCGATCGCCTCCTCCAACCGCCTCTGTTTTACCGCAATCGAAGCAAGCTGATAACAGGCTTCGGCAAAATCCGGGTCTCTGCTAAGATCATCCCGGTAAATGGCGCCGGCCTCCGCGTATTTTTTCTCATCGAGGAGTTGCTCCGGAAGCCGCAGGGCATCATAAGGATGGGCATACCGTGTCCAATCGCCATTGACTTCGAGGCTATTCGCTTTTGCGATGAAATAGCTTTCCCCCCGGATTCGCCTCTGGAAAAACCAGGGCCATTCCTCTTCATTTTCACATCGGGCAAGTGCCATGCGCAGGGGACGGACAACGTTGAGGTTGATGACACATAAGGATAGATCCGCATAAGGGATCCTCTCAACTTCCGGAGCCGAATCCGGTTTGTGCGCATGAGTAAGGGCCCCATAGTTTCCTGTGGGAACCATCACGGCGACATCGGGATAGCACAGGGCGTATTCCGTCAATGCGGAAAGAATTTCCGGAGACGGGGCAAGGCGGGAATCGATCAGCACCAAAAAATCGAATTCATTTTTTTCAAGGGCTTTCAGGATCAGCGCCGAGATCGTTTCGCCGCGGCCCGGGATGATGTCTCCGTTATATTTTCTGGCTAAAGCGGCATAACCATATTCGGCACGTGATTTTCCCCCCCCCCTCCCCTTTTCAACGAAACAGACCCGGGGCGTTCGAATGGCTGTCCGTTCATCAACGGGGATCTCCTCATCCAGCCTGTAGGGTCTCACCTTGATGACCCCATCGGCCCCGACGGAAACCCGGTCGTTTTGCTGAAGCTTCCGGCGATATTTTTCCTTGTTGACATTCTGAGGGGCGCCGAAGAGATCCGGACGATCCTGCCTTGTCGTTACGCTGCCAAAATGATGGATAAAAACATCATTGGCCACGAGCATCCTGTATCCTGCCAATGTGAGCCGCAGGGAAAAATCATCATCGCTGAATCCGTAGCCGCCCTCCCTGCCGTTGGTGGGGAGATCGGGATCAAACCCGCCGATTCGCTCAAGAACAGATTTTTTCAATATATTCGCGACACCAACCACTCGATGAATGACGAAGTTGGACCCCTTGTGCCGTCTGCACCACTCGTCGGCAAATGCATGAAAGGCCTCCACCGTGTCGTACTCCGTCGGCATCATCTGGGGACCACTTACATTGTTCGAACGGGGCCCCACCATGGCTATGTCGGGCGCCGATTCCATCTGCCGAATAAAATTTTCGAGCCAGCCCTCGTGTACGATGGCATCATTGGCCACACATGCGATATATTTCCCACGGGCAAGCGAAAACACATGAATACCGATTTCTTCCACGACCCTGTTCTGAAAATGCCTGATAACACGGGTGTCGGGATGAAAGTCCTTTACCCGCTCAAAGTACTCGAACGTTCCATCAGCAGAACCGTTGTCAACAAGCAACAGTTCGTACGAACCGTTCGTATAGTGCAGAATGCTTTCCACACACTGCCTCGTGTACTCCAGTTTATTGAATGCCAGGACGATGATGCTGGTCTCGATTTCCCTTTCCTCAGGGGTGACGGACTCTTCCGTGCATCCCCTTGGATCGGAACATCCTGGAGACGCCGCCTCTTCGCCCCCCGGGAAATCTGACACGCCGGGGTATGGGTTTCTGGTGCCGGCCGGCGCCGACTCTCCGGGAATGGCGGCAAATCCGAGACACTCGAACATATCCTTCAGCCGATGAGACCAGGTATGTTCGGCCAGGGTGCGTTCATAACCGCGACGGGCGATTTCTTCACGCTCCTTGTCGTGCACCAGATAATAACGGCATTTGTCAATCAATTCCTCCAAAGAGGATGCGACGGCGACCTCTCTGCCGGGTTCATAGTATGCATCCAGATGTCCGGCGGGAATGGTCAAGAGAAAACCTCGGCAGCCCGGAACTTCAAAGGTCCGTTTCTTTATCTGCCTGGCTGCGAAATCACCGATATCGTCCAGGTTCAGGTTGATTCTGGATTGGCGGAAGATTCGCACCATATCCGCTAAAGGCAGGGTCAGATCCTCCTGCCAGTCTGGTCCAAAGGTACCGACAGCCAGGCCGTGTTGCCTCATTTTCCTGATAATTTCTGAGCGATCGCCTTTTGCGGTCCCGCAAAAGCTGATCCCCCGGCTTCTCGGCGAAAACGGCAATGCGTAGGTGAAGGGATTGAATCCCCATTGGGACATCATGATTTTTCTTCCGAAACCTGCGGCGGCATACCGTTGTGCGGAGTCGGGCGACAGGGTGACGATCAGATCCGCACACGCCTCCGAAAGCGCCAACCCGCCCCCCTGCCGTTCCTCTTGATCGTTCATCCAGAGAACGGTCTGCGTATCGGTTGAACCTGTAATCCGCTTTAAACAGGAACGCACAAACTCTGCAAAGCCGTCTGAAGAACCGCCATAGAAGAGGATGTCCGGTTTTTCCTTGAGGACGATGTTTCCCAGTTGCCCGCACATGGCTTCAATACCGCTGCGCCGCGCCTCGGCGGCGCAGTCGTAAAAATGCGCTTCAATATTCTCAAAGCGGTTGAGTGCATCAAAGAGATTCCACCAGACATAGTCGTAGCCCCGTCTCGCACTGCCGGATGCGTATTTGCTGCCGGCGGCCAGTACCCGGATTGCCGGCTTTCTGCCGATCAGGAACGATGTTCCACGGGCCTTCCGGGCATCAGCGGACTTGGAGGAGGCCTCCGTGGACACTCCGCTGATTCTTACCCCTTCATCGGCAGCGGACGCATCGGCGCATGGCTCCACAGGTCTGCCGTTCAGGCGCGCGGCGTCATAGGTTACGGGATTGCCGCCTGAAAGACCGGCGGCCACTGCAGCCGGATGATGAATATCATTGTGATCAGTCATTTCATGAAGTTCCTCATTCAGATCCCGGAGAACACCGGATTGCAAGGCTTGAATGCCGGGATCAAACTCGTTCCAATCCATCACCACGCAACACGGCCACCGGCATCTTCAGGTTACATTCCTGGCGGATCTTCCATGCCACCTCGTCGGAATAACTGCCGGCAATGACAAGAACGGCATCCACAGGATCCTCAAACAGGGCCTCAGGGGCAACAACGGGCAGGTGAGTGGCCGGAGTATACCTTCCCTGTTTGAACGGCGCGGAATCCACTACATACCGGATGCTTCCCGCAATGCCGGTCAGTGCGATCAGGGCCAGTGCCTGATGTCCCGCTCCCCAGACGGCTACGCGTTTTGCGGCGAATGGTTTCAGATAGGTCATCACTTCGGCTGTGATCTTCTCCTGATGCCTGTGGAAATAGGTGATGTCCAATGGCGGACGCTTTTTCACAACGGCGGAAAGGACATAATCATTTCGAAGTTCCTCACAACCTGTCCATTCGAATCCGTTTAGCTGCAGGGTGGACTGCAGAGTCTCCCTCGTAAAGTAAAGAAGGTGATCGCCGATAAATTCCGAGAATAGTCCGTTCTTCAGCACCATGTCGAAATTCGGCACTTCAACCAGGCCGACGGCCTGATCCGTAAGGTTGTCATAAAGGGTCCTCAGTGCCGCATTGGGGTCGGGCATGTGCTCTAAAAACATCAACAGCAGGAACGCGTCAAAGGGCCCGTTTTCCAGCAAACCCGTACACCCGCCGGGATAGCCCCGGGCGACATGCAGGCCGGCCTTGAGACACTCAGCGACGGACGTTTCCGAGAACTCCAGCCCATAGGCCTGAACCTCCAGCGCCGACAGCAGGGAAAGGAACTCACCCCGTCCGCAGCCGATCTCGATCATTTTCTTTCCACGAAGGGAATGCTTTCCGATGAAATCAGCAAACTGCCGTGCCTTCTCCTTTTTTATCGCCTCGGAGACCGCGGCAGCCCGTATCACTTCCCGATAATAGGGGACCGGTTCGCCGCTCAGCTGCACCAACCCGCACCCCATGCACTGACAGACCTCCAGGTCCAGCCCCGTCTCGTCGGCCAGATCCGCCGCCGCCGGGAAGTTCTGCGCGGCCTTCGGCATGTTTTCATACCGGAGCAGGGGTCCTCTGAACAACTCCCGTCCGCACACCCTGCATGCCCGAATTGCCATTTCCTTCTCCCTGATCTTCACACCTGTTTATGATCCGTCGGGAAATCATCGGACGCCGACTCTTCTTCCCCAACGACGTGAGGTGGCTGGTGCCCACAGCCCCGGCCAAAAAATGATCCGCGCAGATTCGCGACAGGAAATCCGTCAATGTTGTCCAGCGTGTAATGGCTGCTCGCGTAGATGTCACACCGAGCACAGGAATAATTCTCATGCTTCCTGTTTTCCAGCTGCATCTTCTGAAACTCATACCAGGGACTGGAGTTCCAGAGCTCCTGCAGACTCCGGTCATTTATATTTCCCAGATTCGTGCCGCCGATAAAGTCCACACAGCAGGGCGAGATGTCGCCGTTGTTGCGGACCGCCATCGTGGTGAACGGCATGGGGCAGGCGACACGGCGCGTCCTGCTGAGCCTGAGATCGGCCATTGCCTGGTCTGCACCGTCGTTATAATAATTCCTGATGAAGTCCGCGTTTTCCACTTTGATCCAGGCATGCGGCTTGTCAATGTACGCTTCATCGGCAACATCCCGGTACAGGCGGATAAACCGTTCATTTTCCCCGCTGTAGGAATCAAGCATTTTGCACCCGACAAAGGGCCTTTCGGAATGGCTGGACTGCTTGATTTCCTGCAGGATGCGGAGATTTTCATGAATGGCGCTGACCTTGGCCCCTGATCCGGTAACCGTTTCGTGCCGTTTTTGGTCGCACGCATAGATTGAGACCCTCAGATAGTCCAGTTGGTGCTCCACCAGCTGTTCAGCGATGCCCCGGCTCAGAAGAGAGCCATTGGTGGTGGTTTCAATCCGCTCGGCAATGTCTGCACGGCGCGCGATACTCAGCATGTTCCCGAAGTCCGGGTTGATGAGCGGCTCTCCGTACAGGCTGAGCTTCAAAACCTTGAGCTTCGGCCCCCGCCATGCCTTCAGTTGATTTATGACCTCCTGGAAACGCTCTATCGGCATGTTGCCCCGGATTCCGGTGAAGTAGGAGTCATCCCTGATGCTCTGGAAACACTGGATACACCTGAAATTGCAGAGGCTGGAAGGCTCGATGAGCACGGTAAAAGGCTTCGCAAGGGGCAGCACTTCCATCAGGTTCTGACGATTGGTGCTTTTCAGTTCCGTGTATTTAATCATGCGCGCACCTGCCTCATGACAAAAAGTCCTCCTTTTCAAAGGCTTCGCTCCAGTGAAGCGGCAGGGGTCTGCCATAAAATTTCGTCATGTAGTTTTGAATAAACCCCCTGTTTTCGCCGGACAGACAAAGCCGATTGAACCTGTTGAAAACCTTGATGCTCTGACCGCGACTGATGATGTCCGCAAGACGTTCTTCAAAGATGTTGCCGATGGAAATGTGGATGAACACACAGGGCAGGACATCACCGTACGGCGTCAGGTGCAGCGTGGAATGGACACAGCCGCATCCCTTGTCCATGCCGTACGAGGGAAAGGTGTCGCGGTGCAGAACCGGGTACTCCTCATGGGCCTTCCTGAGAAACTCCGCATCTTCCGGCGTGATCAGCACCTCATGTCTGCCCTCCCACGCACCGATGGCCCGCGCCACCATGACATCGAGAGAAAAGCCGTTTTCCTGCGCGAACCTCGCCATTTGAAGAGTCCTTTCCGTGCTGCAATTCTGGTGAGTCACTACCGTCTGCACCACCACGCTGAGATCCGCATCGCGGGCATTCATCATTGCATCCAAGGCCTTCCTGTAGGCCCCGGGATGGTCCCGGTTGGCGTCGTGCAGCTTTTCGTCAAAATCATCCATGCTGATCTTTACCTTGTCCAGGCCGATCGCCTTGAGGTGCCTGGCCATGGCCGGTGTCAGAAAATGGCCGTTGGTACTCATGCTGAGGTGAAATTTGTCCGGTTGAAGTGCAGCGATAACTTCATCGAGATCCTTGAAAATCAGCGGCTCACCGCCGGAGAGGTTGAACTGGCACAGGCCGAGAGCATCCGCCTCATCACTGAGGTTTTTCAAGTCGACAGGGGTCAGTTTGCGCCCTTTATTTTCAAATCTGGCCGCCGAACAATGCCGGCACTTCAGATTGCAGGCATGGCTGTACGCAATATCGATGATGGGTGTGGCAATCCCCTGCGCATGGCGTTCACTGATCCGGATGATTTTCTCATAGACGCCGGGCTTTTCACGGCGCAGTTTGGTTCGCTTGGCTTCTTCGATCGCTTTTTCCTGCATGGATCCTCCACTCCAATCTCTTACGGAACCGCATAACATACGGTCTCATACTCAAGGTTTGTATGGTGCCTCAGAAAGATTCTATATTCGGGCACGAGGCTCTTTAAGTATGAGGGAATTTCCCAAAGGTGTTCCGGCCTGTGATACACGCAGACGGCAAGCTTCGGTTTCTGATTCCTGATGACTTCTTCAGCCCCCAGCAGAGCCTTTAACTCAGAACCTTCAATATCCATTTTGATGAAACTCACCTCGGCATCTCCCGTGATATCGGAGAGCCGGACAGCCCTGCCGCTTTCTCCGGGGGAACCGATCACATTCATACAGGAGCTTTCACTTCCGGCCTCGCCACTTTTGTAGGATATCTCTGTCTGCTCATCCCAAAGACCGCAATTGTACAATGCAATCTTGTTCCTCAGCGCTGGATCCAATTGGCCGCAGGCTCTTTCCAGGTCCGTAAAATTGTTCCTGTCCAACTCAAAGGCGAAGATGGATTTGAATTCCTTCCCGCTTCTGTCCACGAATTCCAGCAGCGTGTCGCCATTATAGGCCCCGGCATCCACAAAGACTTCATCGGGCCGCAACTGTATAATATCAGACGGATAATACTGGTCCCTGGAAAAGATACCGCGGTAGCCGGCACCTTCGATAGAAAAAAGAAACCAGTTGCTGATCAGGACCAATAAAATCCTTCTGGATTGCTCGTCGCTCAACAGATCCACCATCCTGACGGCGTTGCGCCTGATGACTTCAAGGTTTTCCGGGCGCTGGAGGTAGGCTTGATTCAGCAATCGATATTCCGTCATGACATGTATATTGTTCAAACCCCTCTTTTTGAGCTGTTCGTGGATCTCGCGGTACGATTGCGTCGCGATGAGCACGGCAACATCATTGCCGAATCCAGCCAGTTCATCGGGCGAAAGGCATTTCAGATTCTGATGGTAATAGTTTCCCCATTTGGCCGGATCGTTGTCACAGACAAAATCTATTTGGAGCGTCGTGAAATTTCTGATCGCGGCAACGATCGGATGGGATATCGTGCCCAGACCGAAAACGCAGACATATTTTGAACCGTTTATGCGCTCGAGGATCTCCGCCACGGGATCCGGTTTCTGCTCCCCCACTTGGTCCAGCAGCTGTTCAATCTCTTTTTTATAATCTTTCATCCGTTCCTCGGTCTGCCCCGCTGCCCATGCATTTTTTCCAGCGGCCTTCAACTCTCTCATCACCTAAATCCCCGATCATGGAAGCCCTGTTAAATGGTGGCATAGCAAATCGTCTCGCAATCCAAAACGGCATGATGCCTGATGTATATCTTGTACTCAGGCACCAGGCGCTTCAGATAGAGGGGAATCTCCCACAGATGCCGGGGCTTGTGATAAATGGAGATGGCCAGTCTGGGTTTCTGCCGTACAAGCAGCTCCTCGGCCCCGGACAATGCCTCCATTTCAGAGCCTTCGATGTCCATGTTGAGATAGGTGACTTTTCTATCCTTCAACATATCGGAAAGTCTCACGACTTTGGCCACGTTGACGGCGCCGGCGGCTTCGCTGATGCGCGAATCTTCACCCTTGCGATACCCCGCTTCGTAGCCGATCATCTTTTCTTCGTTCCAGACGCCGCAGGGATATAAGTGAATTTTGTCCCTGGTTTGACCGTCCAGGCGGTTCACGGTGCTCTCCAGGGCCTTGAAGTTTCCTTGATCCAATTCGAAGGCATGGATCTCCTCGAACGAGCCCCTGGTTCGATCGATAAATTCCAACAGGGTGTCGCCGTTGTATGCACCGGCATCGACAAAGGATTCCTGATCCGTCAAATCAATAATCCCCATGGGATAATGGGAATCTCCCGTGCAGATGGCTTTCAAAACGGCCCCGGAAAAGTCCGGATCGAACCAGTTTCGGATCAAGACGTTCAGAATGCCTCTGGAGTGGTCATCCTCCAGGATCTCCATCAGGTGCAGAACGTTTTTCCTGATGGCGGGAAGATTGTCCCTGTCGTGGAGAAAGTCGCGGTTGGCCAGCCGGTATTCCCCGAATACATAGATTTGATCAAAATCCATTTCACAAAGCTGCGCATAGATGGGTTCCCAGAAGATCGATGCGACAATGACGGCGACCTCGGCCCGGTGCTTCCGGAGCTCCGCGGGGGAAAGGCAGACAAGGTCCCCGTAAAAACACTTTCCCCATTTCGCCGCATCGTTGTCGCACATGAAGTCGATTCTTAGAGCGAAAAGCGAGCGGAGCAGGAACACGATGCGTTGCGACGTCATGCCGGCACCAAAGACGCAGACATATCTGGACTCCCGAATTCTCTCGATGGCCCGGTCCAGGCGATCCTCCCTTCCGGCCTTCAAGCCGTCCAGATAGGACGCCATTTCTTTTTGATAATCTCTCACGAAGAGATCCCTTTCCGTGATATCGTAATGCCCCTCGCCATCATGCATCCATCAATCCGGAGCTTACGGCACCGCGTAGCATACGGTGTCATATTCGAGAATTCCATGATGCCTCAGGTAAAGCTTATAGTCTGGAACCGTTTTCTTCAGGAATAACGGCACCTCCCACAAGTGTTCAGGCCTGTGATAAACACAGACGGCAAGCTTCGGCCTGTGCCTTCTGATCATCTCCTCAGCTCCGCGCAAGGCTTTCATCTCGAACCCCTCGATATCCATTTTCATGAACGTCACCGCTTCGCCTTTTAAAAGTTCCGACAACCTGGCAATCCGACCGACATTCATTCCACGGCCGCCTTCAATGACGCAGGAATTCAGCCCCTGCCCGCCTCCCTTTTCGTAACGGATCTCCTTTTCTTCATCCGCGAGTCCGACGGGGCACAGCGTTATTTTATCGCGTATCGACGCCTCCAGCTCATCGACGGTATGCTCCAGCCGGAGGAAATTGTCCTTGTCCAGTTCGAACGAGAAGATTTTAGCGAATTTTCCCCCGGTCCTGTCCAAAAATTCCATCAACGTATCGCCATCGTATGCACCGGCATCCACAAAGATCTCCTGCTCGCCCAACGAAATAATCCCCTCGGGATAATAGGGATGACCGGAACAGATTCCCCCATAGCCGGCATCGTCCATGCTGAAATCGAACCAGTTGTGGACAAGGGTAAGCAGCACTTCCTTCGATTCCTCGTCTTCCAATATCTCGAGCAGCGCCAGGGTTTTTTCCGCTATCGTATCGATATTGCCCTTGCTTTTGAAAAAATCGCCGTAAAGGAGCCGAAAGACCATCAGAACATGTATGGGGTTGAACCCACTGTTTCTCAATTGTTCGTAGATCTCCCCATAATATTGAGTGACTAGAACAACGGCAACCTGCCCCTTGTAGGCTTCGAGATCATGAGGTGACATGCAGATCAAATTCCCGGGATAAGATTTCCCCCATTTGGACGGATCGTTATCTGAGAGCAGGTTGATTTGAACGCCTGCATGATTCCTCAACGTGTCCATCACCGGGTGAAATGTTTTCCCGATGCCGAACAGGCAGACATGTTTTGATCGCCGGAGATCTTGAAGGGCAGCCTCCAGATAATTCCGCCCCTGGTCCCTGACCGTGTCCAGATAGGCGGCAAGATCCTTCCGGTAATCCCTGTTGGCCTTTTCTGAATGCGTACCCATGGTTCTCCGATCTGTTCAGGGGATGAGAAATATGTCCGTATACGTATCCCTGTACCGCGTTGGCAGAAGATCGATCTCCGAAATGCTGTGAACGCTTTCGCCCTGGACATTCAGGTATTCCCGAACATCGACATATCTCGAGAAATGATCCTTGC
The DNA here is from genome assembly GCF_040768185.1 of Syntrophus sp. (in: bacteria). Lineage (NCBI taxonomy): Bacteria > Pseudomonadati > Thermodesulfobacteriota > Syntrophia > Syntrophales > Syntrophaceae > Syntrophus > Syntrophus sp. (in: bacteria). The sequence continues at coordinate 108,385 of NZ_JAXGNC010000002.1, forward strand.
AGAACCGGCACAGGAGCTCCGTCGTGTTTGTCTCCTCCAGGCCATAAGGCCAGAATTCCATTTGTACGGCCAATTTCCCGAAACGGGATAACAGCCGCTCCGCTCCCCGGAGGACGAAATATTCATAGCCTTGAACATCAATCCACATAAATGCGACATCATCGGCGCAATCTTTCGCCACGTCATCGATCGTTACGGCCACAATCCGTTCCACCTTGGAATCCGGAGCACGAGCCGCACTGTTTCTCACCCGATGATCTCCCGATGAGTCCGGTGACAGGAGCAGATCGACAGGATCATTCGAATTGGAAGCGGCGGCGTGAATGGCTCTGATCTTGCCATGGAGTTTGTTCAGGTAAATGTTGCACTGCAAGAGGGCAAAATTGTCGCTGGATGGCTCGATCGCTATCACATGGGACACATGATCATTTTTTGCCGCTGCCAGACTGGTGGTGCCGATGTTGGCGCCAACGTCCAGGAAAACGCCCCTTCTGGCGCCGAAATATGTTCCGGCCAAACCGAAAAAGGCATCCAGTTCTTTTTGAGAGAACGCTCCGCTGTTGATCAGAGAGGACGCGATGACCGCGTCATGAGACGGAACGAGAAATGTGAAATTATTTTTTTCAACAGGAACAATGGTGCCTTTTGTCACAGTGTATCTCAGGGAAATGCCGGACTGGTCATCAATATAATATTCATAGAGATTGCCTTCATCGTTCTTCATCAAAAAATTGGCAGCTAAAACAATCTTCTCTTTACGGACGCCCAGGCCAAGAAGTTGCCTGACCACCTGCTCCTGGTGAAGGATGATGGTGATGATCACGCTGTCAAAAGCGTAGTTCCGGATTTCTCCGGGATGAACGACCTCTGCGCCGTTAACGAGAACGCCTTGTTTCTGTTCATCGTTATCCATGAGGGCAACGACGTCATAGGTTTCAAACAGATCATCTTTCAAGGTATGGAAAAATTGGCCGATCCCGAAGACAATGACCTTCGATTTGGCCTTTTTTCCCGGGATCATTGGCTGTTCAAACATAAAATTTTCCGTTCTTCGTTCAATTCAAAGCAGGCACGATGAGGCATGGAGGAGACATCATGGATTTTTTCCGTTTCGCAAGCCGTGCTGCCCCGTGAGCAGCTCTAAAATTCATAGATGAAAGCGGAGATCCCTTTTGCCCCTTCCTCATCGGCCGGTGCATGCCGGCATTTAAACGCCGCAGCCGTACAGACCGCCATAAAGTCACGCATGAAGTCCGCATCCTGATATTTCCACATTCCTTCAAGTTCTCCCATCAGTTCCATGGGAGTCTCAAAGGCATATTCAAACATGGGTCGCTCAAAGAGTTTCAAATCAATTCTGTCTCTGAAATAACTATCGGAACCGCCGTCGGCATCGGGAAAGGCATTCGCGATTTTCCCGTTCAGCCGGGATGCGATTTCATGAATTTTCGTTCTTTCCTGATCAGTCAGGCTCATATTCGTTCCTCCAATCCATCCCTTGCAACATCGGGTTTTGATCGCTTTTCAGAATAAGAAAATTCTCCAGAACCAGGACATCCAGATCCGTGTGCATAAAGCACGCATAGGCCTGCTGGGGAGAGCAGACGATGGGTTCACCGCGAACGTTGAATGAGGTGTTCACCAGTACGGAACAGCCAGTGATTCTTTCGAAGGCCTTGATGATGCCGTAATAGAAAGGGTTGTCGTCCTCGCTGATGGTTTGGACTCGTGCCGTAAAATCCACGTGTGTCACCGCCGGAATGGTCGATCTCTCCTTATTCACGATCGGCAGCATGTCATCCCCATTTTCAGCAAACAGCTCTGTCAGGTCAAAGGATCTGCGCAGCCCCTCCTTGACCTCGGCCACCAGAAGCATGTAGGGGCTCTCCTGATCCAGGTCGAAGTATCGGCTGACGGACTCGGAAAGAACCGTCGGGGCAAAGGGCCGGAAGGATTCCCGGAACTTGATCTTGACATTGAGCTTCGACTGCATTCCGCCGGTCATTGGGTTGGCAATGATGCTGCGATTTCCCAGGGCCCGGGGTCCGAACTCCATCCTGCCTGAAAACAGGCCGATGGTGTTGTTGTCGGCGAGCCGTTCGGCGATTTCCGCCGCCAGCGCCTGCTTGTCACCAAACAGGCGATAGGTGATGCCGTTCGAATCGAGATAGTGTTGTATTTCATTCAGGGAGAACCCGGGACCGAGATAGCTGTTTTTCTGCATATCGCGAACTCCGGTTGCGCGCTGCTTCCCTGAGCAGTGATAATAGAAGTACAGAGCACATCCCAGGCTACCGCCGGCATCCCCGGCGGCCGGTTGAATCCAGAGGTCGTCAAAGATCTTTTCCTTGAGCAGCTTCCCGTTGGCCACGCAGTTGAGGGCAACGCCGCCGGCCAGGCACAGCTTGGTTTCTCCGGTTATTTTTTTTGCTGTTTTTGCCATCCTGATGATGACTTCTTCCGTGACGTTCTGAACAGATGCCGCCAGGTCCATTTCGCGCCTGGTAATGGGGGCATCGGCTTCCCGGCGCCGGCCGGCAAAGAGTCCACCGAAATAATCATCCGTCATTGCCGTATCCCTCGTGAAGGCGAAATACGTTGTATTGAGGCGGTATGAGCCATCCTCCTTGATCTCGATTAAATGATCCTTGATCAGGTCGACATATTTTGGCTCTCCATACGGGGCGAGCCCCATCAGCTTATATTCGCCGGAATTGACCTTGAATCCGCAGAAGTATGTCATGGCGCTGTAGAGCAGACCCAGCGAATGCGGATAGCTGATCTGCCTGAGGATCTCCACTTCGTTCTTGTTGCCCACGCCGATGGTTGTCGTAGCCCATTCGCCGACGCCGTCAACGGTCATAATCGCCGCACTCGAAAAAGGTGATGGATAAAATGCTGAACCGGCATGTGAAATATGGTGTTCGCAGACGAAAAGCTTCCCCTTTTTTCCCAGGCAACCGAGCGTCTCGCGGATCGCGTCATGCACCCAAAGCCTTTCGGCAAAGAGACTTGAGAAGGATTTCTCGATTAATTTTTTACTGCCATCCCCCTCCTGGATACAGTTTTTCAGCCACCGATCCAGGGTCAGAAAGGGATTGTCGTAGTAGCAGACAGCGTCAAGATCATGGGGTTTCAATCCGCCGGTTTCCAGGCAGAAATTGATGGCCTGCACCGGGAGACCGTGATCATGCTTTCTTCTGGTAAACCGTTCCTCCTGGGCGGCTGCCACGATCTCTCCATCCCTGATCAGCGAAGCGGCGCTGTCATGATAATAGGCGGATATTCCCAGCACATTCATCTTGCACGCTCTCCTGTAGGCTCCAAATATCCGGAGGAATTGCGCCCCGGGGTAACGGCGAGGTCGCCTGCCTCTGCATCCCCCTGCTCCGGGCCGCATCGGCCTCCATGTGCCTGGTGCGCGAAGTCTTCATCATATCCGACAAATTGAAAGACAAATTGCGCAATGGCTTCGTTTCCTGACTCGCTGTAATGGGCAAAATCCACATATGCGCTGTCTATTCCATCCAGGATGGACGTGGCATCAAGAATGAATCCGGATTGCCTCGCCAGGAGAGCCGCTTCTCCATAAAAACGCTCGATTGCCGATTTTTTTCCGTCGTCTTCCACCCCCTCAGCCTGACGGTACAGCGAGGTCGGCTGCAGAAACGGGAGATATCGAATGTTGAATTCCTGGCAGATCGCCCTGATAATCCTCAGGTTTTGATACCAGCGTTGAGGTCGGTTCCCATGATTTTCACAGCCAAGGGTAACGCCTTTCAATTCATGGTTGATGCTGATGTCGATTCTGGCTGTCGCCTCGAACATGGTGTCGAAAGTCTTTTTACAGTAGGGATGAAAAAGGGGGTACTCCGGTTGCACCTCCAGAACGGCATCGTTGAAACCGTCAAAGGTGATGACGATATCAGGCGAGAGAGTCAGGCAATCCCTGATGCATTTCAGCATTTCCTGCGCGGAAAAGTACCCGGCGATTGCCCCGTTGTAGACGACGGCATCCAAGGAAGATTGAACGCACTGCTCATGGAGATATTCCGGCCATGATTTATAGCCGCCAAAGGACGGATCCGATGTTGAACCGCCCAGCACGACGATTCTTGTTGCCCGGGCGGAATCTTTCCCGAAAATCTTGAAGCCCATGAGGTCGCCCCCCCGGTTGTATCCCAGGAAGGGATCGAGATAGTCCAGAGGGGCATAAAGATCATTAAACATCACCGTCTCAAAGTGGACACCCTCTTTCAACCCAAGTCCGACCAACTGCTCCTTGATTTGAAAAACATGGCAGTCCCGGCAGGCGCTGATCACGACCAGGATGTCGCTGATCTTCTCGTAGAGGATGTCGTAAGGCGAGTTGACGGCCTTTCCGAACATTCGATTTCCCTTTTTATAATTGTCGATAAAATACAGGACCTCGACTCCAGCCCTCTCGAAGAAGCGGTACAGCGCCTGTCCCCCGGCGCCGGCGCCGAAGATGATGATTTTTTTATCGGCATGTCTTTTTAAGAGATCCGCCGTCAAACCATTCATGTCCATAGATCTGCTTCACCGTTATTTCAAAGATCAGCCGGTTGAATGATCATGTTGGAGCGATATTCCTCCCGGCTCAAAAAAGGCCACATATCCTCCAGGGGCCGTGAAGCCATCGAACCATCCGGCTGCTGGACGGAGGTTACCCTCGGCGCACGCTCCTCATCAGGCACAATCATCACATCACACACAACCGGTCCTTCCCTGTTTAGAATGCCTCTGATTTGCTTCCTCAGATCGCTGGGATCAAAAATGCGCACCGCATCGAGACCGTAAGCTCCGGCCACGTCAACGACATCGGGAAGTGTCAAGCCGCTTGGCGCGTCCGCCCCGGTCAGCCGGCCGAAATAACCCTGCTGCGAGGAACGGATGGACCCATAACCCCGGTTGTTCATAACAAAAAACGTGATGGGCAGCTCCAATCGCCTGACAACTTCCAGTTCCTGAATGTTCAACTGAAAGCCGCCATCTCCATCGATGCAGACGGTCGGCCTCTTTCCGCCGGCCAGGCATGCGCCGATGGCGGCAGGCTGGCAAAAACCCATGGCCCCGGTCCCTTTGTTGTGAAAAACGCGCTGCCCTTCCTTGACCTTGAAGGCCGTGAGGAACAGTTCGCTGGAATTGCCGGCATTTCCTGGAAGAACGATATGATCGCCGGAGAGCTCCTCTGAAAGGATGTCGGAAAATGCGTATACGCTGATGCCCTCTGTACCGGCGTGATGCCCGGGAAGAACGAAAGGATAGCGGGCTTTCCATTCCCCGCACCGCCGCTTCCAGTCTTCTGGATTCGGGAAGGTATTCCGACCGGATTGCCGAAGGAATTCCTTGATGAAAAGCCCAGCATCCGTGCGGACGGGAATATCGATGATGTCGTTCACCTTGTTGATCTCAGCGGGATCAATATTGACCATGATCTTTTTTGCCCCTCTGGCAAGGTTCTCAGGCGCATAGGCCATCAGGGCCATGTCCAGCCTTGCTCCCAGGATGAGAAGGCAATCGGAATTCTGGAGGATGAAATTGGATGCGCGGGATGCAATGGAGCCCGGCATGCCGAAACACAGTTCATGAGCGGCAGGGATTAAGTCGACCCCCAGCCTTGTGGTTAAGACAGGCATTCCGAGAAGATCAACCAGTCTCAGGAAATCAGGCTGAACCCCCGAGAGCCTTATCCCGTTCCCGGCCAAAATCACCGGCCGTTTGGACATACTCAGTGCATCGATAACCTGAGAAACCTTGTACTCGAGGGAGTTCTGATCAACGGCCTGATCGGCTTCCTCCGCATCGAATCCATCAACCGCATCCGGGTCAATCCCGGCCGCCTGGACATCCAGCGGGATATCGATCCAGACCGGTCCCGGCCGACCCGATCTGGCCAAGTATGCAGCCTTCTCCAGATGATAGCGGATGGTCGCGGGATCCGTTACGGTCACCGCATATTTGGTGATGGATCGGACAAGGGATACAATGTCGATTTCCTGCACGCCGAACTGCCTGACACCGGAATCTTTTTTCATATCAGCACGCTTGACCTGTCCGGAAAAGAACAGGCAGGGTGTTGAGTCAAGCCAAGCACCGGCCACGCCTGTTAAGGCGTTGGTCCCTCCAGGGCCTGTGGTTACGATGGCGACGCCCAGATTGTTTGTGACGCGCGCATAGGCTTCAGCGGCAATGGCCGCTGACTGCTCGTGGAGCATGCAGACATACCCGATGCCGGGATGGCTTCCGAGGGAATCATTCAAATGCATCGCACCGCCACCGGGAAGCATGAAGACATGCCCGACACCTTGCTTTGCAATAAACTGAATGACATAGTCCGACAGTTTCATGATGCTTCCCCTTCCCTGCTTGACAAGATGAGATCGATCAGCTCTCGAACCGCACCCTGTCCACCTCCATGGCGAGTAACCATTTTTGCCCTTTTTCGGGCCGTTTCGTGAGCAGAGCACGGCGCCGCTGCCAGTCCCGCCGATTCCATGGCAGACACGTCGTTGAGGTCGTCACCCATAAAACAAATCTCCTCCAAGGGGATGCCGTTCTTTTGTGCAAAATGGATTAAAGCCGTCTTCTTGTCCTTGCAGCCTTTATAAATGTCGCCGATCCCCATTTTCCGGGCGTACCGGTCAATCAGGGGATTGTCTTCACCGGATATCAAGGCGAAGATCAAACCGGCCCTTCTCCCCATGGAAATGCCCATGACGTCCAGAAAGGAAAACTTTTTGTACTCCTCGCCGTTCTGTCCCCAGATAAAGGTCCCATCCGTCAATACGCCATCCACATCCAATGCGACCGCTCTTATTCTATGCAAAGACATACTCCTTGCGCCTGAGCTTCCTGATAATCGGCGCTTCTCTTTCGAACACCTTTTTGGCGCCGTCGCCCATGGCTATTTCCACCAATCGAATGCTGGACACCATTTTTATGATTCCGCTGGGGCCAAGCGATGCCGCCTGATCCGATCCCCACATGGCCCGCTCGAGGGTAATATGACGCTCCACCATACAGGCGCCTAAAGCCGCAGCAGCAACGGATGAAGGGATACCTGTCTCGTGGCCGGAATATCCGACAGGCACGCCATAGCATTTCTTGAGTCTGGGGATCACCGACAGATTCAACTCTGAATATTCAGCAGGATACGTGCTTGTGGCCTGCAACAGCACCAGGTCCTCCCTGCCGAGCACCTCGACGGCGTGGTCAATCTGCTCCAGAGTACTCATCCCTGTTGACAGGATGACCGGTTTTCCTCTGGATCGTGTATAACGGAGAAGATCGTCGTCCGTTAAACTGGGGGAGGCGATTTTATAACAGGGAACATCGAACTGTTCGATGAAATCTACGGAACGTTCATCCCAGCAGGAGGCAAACCAGGGGATGCGCTTCTCTCTGCAATACCGGTCTATTTCCTCGTATTCTTCAGTCCCGAATTCCAGACCGCATTTCAAATCGCCGTTTGTCGTTCCAAAGGGACTTTCGCGAGGTTTGGCCAGTTCTTCCGGCGTATAAACGATTTCGATGGTGCGTTTTTGAAATTTCACCGCATCGCATCCCGAAAATTTGGCCAGATCGATCAATCTCTTGGCGATATCGATATCGCCATTGTGGTTGATGCCGATCTCCGCAACGATAAAACAGGGATGACCATCACCGACCAGGGTGTTTCCTATTTTTACCTCTGCCATCTCAGCTCTCCTTTATTTGTCGGTTGCCTTGCTGAAGCAGCCGTCCTTGCAGAAATGTTTCCGCTCCTGTCCGATATAATGATTTCTATACCAGCGCATTGTCTTGGTGATTGCATCAGATAGGGGAATGGTCTGGCATAGTCCAATCTCCGCCTGAGCTCGTGATGTGTCCGGCACATAGTAATCCTGGGCAACGCCATCACTCCACTTTCCCAGCGCAGATACTTCCAGGGGAGGAATGGATTCCTGGGCAATGCGCTCGGCCATTGACCGGACGGTTATCGGAAACTCCGATCCCACGTTATACGGCCTGCAGGGAACTCCTCTGAACAGAATGGCCCATAACCATATTGCAAGATCGGCCATATAGAGATACGAGCGTACAGCGCTTCCATCGCTTTTGATCGTAATGGATCTTTTATACAGGGCATCCCGGATAAAATCCGTGACGGCAAAGGATCTTTCGAGCTGGAGGTAAGGTCCGATAAAGGAAAAACACCTGGCAATCTGCACTTCAAAGCGATTTTCTTTCGCATAAAGCACACTTAAGGATTCCGCCATTCGCTTGCCGTGATGATAGGCCCGGGAGCTGTCCGCCGGATCGCAGGCATTGGAAAAATCTTCCGGAATCACGGACATATTGGCGGGGATCTCGCCATAAACAGCACCGGTGCTTACCAGAAGCATCTTTTTGATCTTTGCCCGAACACAGAACTCAAGAACCCGTTTCGTGCCGCTTATCATTTCGTCAATCAGGGACAAGCCGCTTGGTTTTTCATGATCGCCCTGCCGGTAGACGGCGCTGTGAATCAGATGAGAGAACGGGCCATCCGGAAAGGCAAAATCCTTGATGTCTCCCTTCAAGAATTGAACAGCCGGATGGTGATACAGATGCGGTGCCCTTTCTGCAAAGGCCTCCGGATTCCGCGACAGGACCATCGCCTTAGCGTTCAGCTGGAGTTGATCATTCGCCCAGGTAAAACTTTCCAGAAGCCAGCAGCCGAAAAATCCCGTTCCGCCGGTCAGAAAAATCCTCTGATCTCGAAGCTCCTCCCATAGAGGTGCCGTATGGCTGAGAATATGATTTAGATCGTCAGCGATAGGAGAAGATTTCATGTCACCAGCTCTTCCAGGGGGCGCTATTCGCTTTCCACAGTGATTCCAGGTACTGGCGGTCCCGGACCGTGTCCATGCACTGCCAGAATCCCTCGTGTCTGTAAGCGTAGAGTTCCCCATCCTCCGCCAGTTTTTCCATCGGGGCGTGCTCCCACATGACATCTTCATCGATGTAATCCAATGCTTCGATACTCATCACAAAGAAGCCCCCGTTGATCCACCCTTCATGAAGGGTGGATTTTTCCTTGAAATGGCGGATCCTGTCTCCTTCAAATTCCAGGGCGCCGAAGCGGGCCGGGGGCCGCACGGCGGTAAGGGTGACCAGGCCTCTGTGCTCCCGGTGAAAGTTCAGCAGGGCCTCCAGATTTACGTCACTGACACCGTCACCATAGGTCATCATGAAAAGATCCTCATCGATCAGGGAGGCCAGCTGCTTTAGGCGTCCGCCCGTCAGAGTGAACCGCCCTGTGTCGATGAGCCGGACGCTCCAGGATTCGCATCGATTGCTGCCGAGGCTCTGAACGGAACCGTCCGCGAGCGATACGGCAAGATCTCGATTTGAGGTGTAATAATCGAGAAAGTACCGTTTGATCATCTCACCCTTGTAGCCCAGAGCGATGATGAACTCATTGAACCCATACCGGGCATAATGCTTCATGATATGCCACAGGATGGGTCGCTCACCGATTTCGATCATCGGCTTCGGCTTCAAGAGTGATTCTTCACCGATGCGCGTGCCCATGCCGCCGGCTAAAATGACGACTTTCATGGTTTCCACCCCAACATATTTTTTCTGCAGCCCCGGACCCTCTTCCTGAGAAACTCTCCGCTCTCGACTGGCTGCAGGCAGCCCGTATCCGTCAACATTCGAATCATTGGCCTCCTCAAGAGATGCGCTCTCCGGCCATGAAGCGGTCAAACACGGCCTGGATATGACTTAGATGCCTGTCATCGATTCCCGGATACACACCGATAAAGAAGGTGCTGTTCATGACACGGTCCGTGTTCTTCAGGTCTCCCGCAATGCGGCATGTTACGTTCTCATAGGCGGGGTGACGCAGGAGATTGCCGCTGAAGAGGTTTCGCGTCTCGATGCGGTTGGCTTCCAGAAAGGCCGTCAGGTCGTTTCGGGAAAAGCCGGCTTCATCCTTTACCGTGATGACATACCCGAACCAGGAGGGTTCGGAATTCTCCGTGCCCCTGGGAAGGAACAGGCGATCTCCGTGTTCCTGCAGCCTCCCGGTCAGATTCAGAAAATTCTCTCTGCGCACGGAGACGAACCGGTCAAGTTTCGCGAGTTGCGCACAACCGACGGCGGCCTGCAGATCTGTGGCTTTCAGGTTATAGCCGATGTGGCTGTATACGTATTTATGGTCATAGCCGAAAGGCAGGGAACCAAACCGCCCGCTGAAGCGCCTTCCGCAACGGTTGCTTTCCCCCCCCCCACAGCAGCAATCCCGCCCCCAATCACGGAAGGATTGAACGATGCGGGCGAGGTCATCGTTGTTGGTGGCGACGCACCCCCCTTCGCCCATTGTGATGTGATGGGCCGGGTAGAAGGAGAAGGTGGAGAGGTGACCGAAGGTGCCCGTCAGCTTCCCCCGGTAGGTCGAACCCAGGGCGTCGCAATTGTCTTCAATGAGCCAGAGCCTGTGCTTCTTCACGAGATCCATGACGGCGTCGAGACAAAAGGGGACCCCCAGAGTGTGCGCCATCATAATGGCCCTGGTCTTCGGACCGATCGCCCCGGCAAGTCTTTCGGGGATGGCGGTGTAGTCGCCGAGGTTCACATCGACAAAAACGGGGACCAGTTGATTCTGCACAATGGGGTTGACCGTTGTGGGAAAAGCGCAGGCCGTGGTCAGGACTTCATCTCCCGGCTTCAGGCGGCGATCCTTGAGCCTGGGGGACGTCAGGGCGGTCAGGGCCGCAAGATTGGCCGATGATCCGGAATTCACGAGCAGTGCATGGGACAACCCCAGATAATCGGCAAACTCTCTCTCGAAGCGTTGAGCATAACGGCCGGCCGTCAGGTAGAAATCCAGGCCGGCATCGACCAGATTCACGATTTCCTCTTCATCGAAAACCCGTCCGGCATAGTGAACCATCTCCTCATCAGGATTGAAGACTTCGGGGGCGAACTTTACCTGATGGTATTCTTTGACAAGGGCCAGAATCTCCGCACGGATTTCTTCGGCATTTCTCATGAATACACCACCGCCCCGGAGAGAATTGCCTCAACGTCCAGATCCAGATGCATCCCGGCGGCCTGATTCATGTAGTCCCGGATCTGTTCAATGCAGAGAGCGGAAAGATCGCGGTCCTGCCCTTGCCGGTAGTAGTTCCGGTACCATTGGACCGTCATTCGGATACACGTGTCAACGGAAAGAACATTGTGCCAGCTGAGCTCGGCATGGGCCTTGTCACAATTCAGCCTGAGAAGTTTCGCCTCATGAGGTGATCCGGGATCGGAGATATCCACCCGGACGCCCTCTCCCCAGAATTTGATCAGGAGGTCCGTCAATGCGAGGACTGTCAGATGGCCTGCGTCGTCGGGTCCAAAATTCCAGGCCCCGGAATACTTTTCAGGATTTTTTGAAAGACAGGCGCCAAGAAGAAGATACCCGCCGAGTGCTTCCAGGACATGCTGCCAGGGCCTGACGGAATGTGGGTTGCGGAGAAAGATGGGTTGGTGACGGCTCAAAGAGCGAATGCAGTCGGGAACAAGTCGGTCCACCGCCCAATCCCCTCCCCCGATCACATTGCCCGCACGGACGGAGGCAGCACCGATAGGCCTGTCATGGCCGCCGCCTTTTGAAAAATACGATTTCAAATAGGCATTGAAGACCAGTTCCGCGCAGCCCTTGGAGGCGCTGTAGGGGTCAGGACCGCCCAGCGGGTCGGATTCCCTGTAGCCCCAGACCCGGTCCCTGTCCGCATAGCATTTGTCGCTGGTGACATTGACCAAAACTTTGACGCTGGAGGTGTTGCGGACAGCTTCCAAAAGGTTCACCGTGCCGCCGACATTCGCATCGAATGTCATTTTCGGCTCCCGGTAAGAAAAGCGCACAAGGGGCTGAGCGGCAAGATGAAAGACAAATTCCGGCTGATATCTGGTGAAAGTATCCAATAACCGGTCGAGATCACGGATATCGCCGCGAATATCCGTGATTTTTTCCCGGAGATTCGTCGCCTCGAAATTGTTGGGCTGGCTTGGAGGATCAAGGGAATATCCGACGACATCCGCGCCCAGTTCCCTGAGCCAGAGGGCCAGCCAGGATCCCTTGAAGCCTGTATGGCCAGTGATCAATACGGTTTTGTTTTTGTAAACGTCATGAAACACGTTTTCGTTTCCCCGAGATAGTATGTCTTCAAGAAGATCACGGTTGAAGCAGCCGTTTTAAACCAGGGATTCAACCCTTTATCTGTGAAAAAAGTCACTCTGGTACTGCTGAATTGAGCAATATTGGTGCCATTTTATTTTCTAAAGTTTGCCGGGCTTGTTCCGATAATATCAGCATGGAAATACAAACCGCCGCCACGCAGACCAATGCCGATCTTCTTTTTTCTTCGACCACGCCAACGGCCGCCAATATGGAGTTCATCTCCGGCCAGGCCCTGTCGCGAGGCATTGATGCGTATTCCAGCGGCGACTACAGGAGGGCTGCCCGGGAATTCAAGCTGGCCATTTCTTTTGAGCCCTATTCGTACAACGCGCTCGATGCCTTCCAGTATCTGGGGGTTGCCCTCGAAAGCGACGGCGACGTGCGTGGCGCGATGAGGGCCTATCGCGAGGCCATCGCCTTATTCCCCACGGAAAGCGGGTTCAACGTCAGCCTTGGAAACCTTCTGTTTTCAGAGGGGAAGCACGAGGAGGCGCTGCAGCAGTACAACGACGCCATCAAAAAAAACCCGGCGGACAGCGAGATTCACTATGCCCTGGGTCAGGCCTATCTGACCTTGGAGAAGTTTGATCAGGCGGAGGAGCAGTTTCAAAGGGTCATCCAGATGTCCCCGAAGGAGACCGCCGGCTATTATGCCCTGGGGCAGGCATACCGGCAGCAGGGAAAATTCAAGGAAGCGGAAATGCAGTTGGAAAAGGCCCTGGCCATCGAGCAGGATTTTGCCAATGCCCATTATGAGCTTGGGTTGCTTTATGCTGAGACGAAGCAGATCGACAGGGCAAATGAGGAGCTCGAATTTCTTGCCGCAAACGCGGGAAGGGGTTCCGATTTTTATTCCAACCTGGATTTCACGATCGACGAGCATACCGCCCCCAGGTTCATTGCCGCCTACAGCGCTCAGCTCAATCTCGCCTCAGGACCGGGCACCCGGGTGTCAACCCTCGATAACTCCCTTAAAACACCCGGCGAAAGCAAAAATTATACGATATCCTTTGCCTTTGACAAAGAGATGGACACGACCTCCGTCCAGAACATCTCCAACTGGGACATCAGCAGGTCCACCAGTACATCGACCGGCGGTCTCTACAACTGGGGCTTCAAGACGAGTTCCACAGAAATCGACCTGTCCGCAAGGCCCGTCAACGTGATTTACGATTCCAAAACGCTGTCCGCCAAGGTCAGCTTCAAGGTTACCCAGAATGCTTCCGGCAACGGGACAGTCGACCTTTCGCACCTCGTGTTCAAGTTTCAGGGAAAGGACATCTACGGGAATTCCATGGATCCTTCGGCGGATCAATACAACCGTTTGTCGCTGGTCGTATAATGGAAATTTCCCCTCCCACGAGGGAGGTTTCGGAGGGGAAAAATGTGCCTTTCATGGAATATTTTTCCTGCGGGGTCACAACCTGATAATTCTAAAAAGGGGAAAGGAAGGCAGAGTCAAAGGCCGACAAAGGGATTTTCCTACCCCTGAAGAAGTAGGGAAATGTTGAAATCCTTCATAGTGATGAGCTGTTAACACCGTCATCCATTCCATTGAACCTGTCTCGCAGACCGATCTTCGGCTCCTTCCCGAACGGACAATTTATGATGGCATCCCTTTTGCTCAACGCACCTTCAGAACGGATTGAAGGAAAAAAGGAAGAAAAGCGAGAGCCGGCCGGATCCATTCCGTTGTTCTGTTCACGCCAAAAAACTGAAAATCGAGAAGGTCTTCTACGGATAATGACTGCTGCCGTTACGGGAAGATCGCCGAGGAGGAGAAAATGATTACGAGCGCCGTCAGCCCATCGGATTCATCAGCAAAAGAACTCACCAACCGCAATGCCTACGATATGAGAACAGAGGATTTTCTGGGGCTTCTCCTCACCGAGCTCAAGAACCAGGACCCCATGGAACCGGTCAGCACCAGCGAGATGGCCACCCAGTTCGCCACCCTCACCCAGGTGTCGCAATTGAACACGACCAACGGTTATCTGAAAACCCTCAGCCATACCCAGGCCGTTGATTATCTTGGCAAAACAATCACCTATGCCGGCGAAAAAAATGCGGATGGAACCTCTGCGGAAAAAACATCCCTGGTTACCGGCGTCGTCTACAAGGACAGTGTTCCCTACCTCATAACAGAAGGTGGGGATCACGTCGCCGCGGGTTCCGTAACAGGGGTTTCAGAATCATAAAAAGTCACCGGTTCTTAGGACATCAACGTTTCCAGAAAGACGAGAAGGAGAACATCATGAGTTCATTTTATACAACCCTGACGGGATTAAATGCCTTTCATTCCCAGATAGAACAGATCAGCAATAATATGGCCAATGTTGAAACGACGGCATACAAATCGAACAACATATCTTTCGAGGAAGTCCTTACGAATACGATGACGCTGAATTCAGCTTCTTCCGTTGTGGCAGGAAAGGGCGTCAAGATCATGGGAAGCACAGCCTGCTGGGAGCAGGGAGATCTGACCGAAACGGGCAACACCAATGACCTTGCCATATCGGGAGAGGGCTTCTTCATCGCTTCTGATGACTACGGGACCTACTACACCAGGGACGGGAGTTTTAAATATGACGAGGACGGCCTGCTGGTGAACAATTACAGGATGGCCGTCCAGGGATACGCCATCAACGAAGACGGGACCCTTGGAAATTTAGGAGATATCCAGCTCTCCACCGCTCCTATCCTGCCGACGGCCACTTCGGAAATAACCACGCAGCTTAATCTCAATTCCGGGACCGGAACTGCTGAAACGTTTGATACGACCGTTTCGGTCTATGATTCCCTTGGGAATGAAATCCCCATGGAAATCACCTTTACCAAAACCGCCACAGCCAACCAGTGGACGTGGGCAGCGGGCATCCCGGCAGGATCTGGATCAACCGTCTCAGCAGGAACTATAACATTCGATAATAACGGGAACTTAGCCGCCTCCACGAAGACCATCAATTTAACCTTGACCAACGGAGCGACTTCTCCGCAGGCAATAACCTGGGACATTGCGGCCACCGATCTGACCCAATACGCCTCCGACTCCAGGCTCGCAGCCTCGTCACAGGATGGGAACGCCACGGGAACCCTGGCCAAAGTCACCGTGAACGACGATGGGATCATCACCGGGACCTACTCCAACGGCGAAATCCGCAGTCTGTACCAGGTTGCACTGGCCCTTTTCTCCAATAATGACGGCTTGGACAAGGTGGACAACAGCCTCTACGTCGCGACGGGATCTTCGGGAGCAGCCGTCATCGGCGCTGCGGGAACGGATCAATACGGAAGCATTACCGCCGGTGCTCTTGAAGTTTCCAACGTGGACATGGCGGCGGAAATGGCCGATCTGGTCATCGCTCAGCGGGCATACGAGGCCTGTGCAAAACTGATGACGGCTGAAAGCGAAATCATGCAGACCACCGTGAACATGACCTAACGCCCGCTGAAGGACGGGGACATTTCGGAAAGATAGAAGGGGAAGATGAACGATGAATTCGATATCGGGATCGATCTATTCTGTATTGAGCGCCCTGAACACCTATTCCGCTGCGATTGACGTCACAAGCACGAATATCGCCAATGCCGAATCCGCCGGTTATTCGAGACAGACCGCCGTCATCTCGGAAAAGCTCGCTGCCGACGGAACGGGATACGGCGTGGACGTTTCAACGATCAAACGGGCATACGATTCCTTTCTGACGGCTCAGCTCCGCCGCGCCAGCCAGGATCTCGGGAAATCGAATGTTGAAGTGGAGATGTTCAGAGCCATCGAAGCCGTATTCACGGATTCCGAGAACACCGGCCTTTCCAAGGCCATGAGCCAATTCTGGAACGCCTGGCAAGGCCTGGTCAACGATCCCTCCAGCCCAACGGCGCGTTCCGTTCTAGCCTCCTCTTCCGACACCCTCGCAAAGACCTTCAACAGCACAAGCTCAGACCTGTCGGCAATTTCTTTGAAAATGGACGACGGCATCCATGAAACGGTGGAGGAAATCAACAAACTCACCCGGCAAATTTCGGACACCAACCAGAAGATCATCGCCATGGAGGCCTCCGGTCTCAGCGCCAACAGCGTGCGCGACCATCTGGACAGCCTGGTTCAGGAGCTGTCTTCCCTCGCAGAAATAAACATTTCCACGAATGATGCCGGCCAGATCAATGTTCAGATGGCCAATGGGAAACCCCTTGTGGAAGGGACGAGCACATGGATGTTATCTGCTGAGAAAGACGCAAACACCGGCCTTCTGGATGTCACCTGGCTGGACACGGAAGGGAATTCGATCGTTGTCACGCAATCCGTGACGCGCGGGAAGCTGGCAGGGTATCTGGAGGCGCGAAATGAGCTTGCATCGTACCAGGATCAATTGGACGCATTGGCCGTGAGCATGATGGACCAGGTCAATACGCTTCATCAAGGCGGGTATGACCTTTACGGAAGTTCAGGCGCCGCCTTTTTTTCGGGGACCGGTGCGGCGGACATGAAGGTCCAGGCGGCTATCCTGAATGATCCGGGAAAAATCGCCGCAGCATCCGCAGGGGGCGGCACTGGAGGCAGCGCCAACGCGGAAGCAATCGCTGAGCTTCAGACCAGTTTTCTCATGAACGGAACCTCAACCTACAGCGACTATTTCAACGCCATGGTAGGAAACATCGGCTCGGCGGTCCAAGCCGCGGAGATCGACAACGAAGGCCTGTCGAATGCCCAGACTTTTTACACAAATCAATGCCTGTCGGTCTCCGGGGTATCCGTGGACGAAGAGATGGCCAGGCTGGTCCTGTATCAGAACGCTTACGATGCGGCGGCGAAGCTTATGACCGTCTTTGATGAAATGATGCAGACGCTCATCGCCACGATGGATTGATCGAAATCCTGCCATGGGCTGAAGCCGCGGGCATGACGGAGCCGGCGGCTGATCCCGGGAAGGCCGGTGGATGCTGAACAATACGGGAGGGAATCATGAGAATCACCCGCAGCATGATGGTGAACAACATGTTGTACTGGACGGAAAAGCAGATGGGAAGGCTCAACGACCTATCGAACATCGTCGCGTCGGGAAAGCAGATCAACAAGCCGTCGGATGACCCTTCCGCTGCGGGACAGATTCTGTCGGACCGCACGACATTGTCGCTTTTCGGGCAGTATGAGCTGAACATCACCCAGGCAACGACATGGATCAAAACGAGCAGCACAACCCTGGAGACGACCGGCCGTTTTTTAGAAACGGCCCAGGGCATCATGTACTCCCTGTCAACGGCCGATAAGGCCGCAAAAGAGGGGTACCTGGAGGTGCTGGAAGACCTTTACGACCAGGTCGTGGATCTTGCCAATTCGAAATACGGGGGCGGCTACATGTTCAGCGGAAGCTTCAGCGACACCCAGCCCTTTTCACCCGATTTCAGCACAACGGTTACCGCCGGGGTCGGAAAGGACATCGCCTTCGATCTGGCAGATGCCGCTTCCAATGTGACGATAGAAATTACCGATTCCAACGGCACGGTCGTCCAGACCATCACCCCTGCCCAGCCCTGGGTCAAGGGGGCGAACACGGTTTCGTGGACTCCGGCTGTCGGCCTTGACGGCGATTACGGCTTCCGGGTGACGGCTACCGGCATCGGTGGCGATCCGGTGGCCGCTTTCGCTTCCTACAAGGGAAACGCCATGGAGAAGACCGTCATGGTCGGAGAGGGAAGTTCCATATCCCTCAACAGCAACGGGGGGCAGATTTTCAGCAATGCCCTGTCCGTCCTGAGCCGGGCGATCACAGCCACCCGTGAAGCCATCACGGATCCGGATTACGAAGTGGATCTGGGGGAGAATTTCGCCCTGGCATTCTCAACCCTGGAAGCTGAAGAGGTTTCTCTGGCCAACAGTTCTCTGCAACTGGAGTTTAAATCAGACCGTTTGAAACAACTCATGACGAACGCCAATGACAGGATCTCCGAAAAGGAAGTGGGAAGCACACAAGAAGCGGCGATCAAGCTGCGAACGCAGCAGACTTCCTATGATGTGACCCTGGAGGCTGTGGCGAGCGTATTGAAAATGACCAAACTGTCGGATCTCGTTTAAGGCTCATTCCCGTTTTTTCAGCTGGTTTTCCTCTTCAAGAGCCACAAGAATTCTGGAATCAGCAAGGGAAATTCCGCTGCCGGCGCGATGGACGAAAACCGGATTGAGGTCGATCTCGGCGATCCGGGGGGCATCGACAAGCAGAGCGGCGACGCGGCAGATCAGATCCGCCAGCGCCTCCACGTCCCGGGGCGCCTGCCCCCGGCGGCCCTGGAGAATCGGCCAGGCCTGGAGTCCGCTCAGCATGTCCAGGGCTTCATTTCTTGTCACCGGTGCAATGCGGACGGCCGTGTCCCGGAAGATCTCCAGAAAAATTCCCCCCAGACCGGCCACGACGACCGGTCCGAAAACCGGATCCTGTCGGCCGCCGACAAAAAATTCCTGGCCTTCGGCAACCATTTCCTGAACGAGAAACCCCTCTACGGACACGTCCGGAGCACGCTCCGAAACCGAGGTGCGGATCGCCTCCAGGGCCTTCCCAAGGGCATCCCGGTCAGGCAGGTTCAACCGGACCCCGCCGACATCCGACTTGTGAGACGCCTGGCTCGACAGGAGCTTCACCGCCACGGGGAAAGAAATCGCCCCATCCTCCAGATCCCCGATCTGTTTTATTTTGATGCTCCGGATAAATTTCAAACCAGCCGCCTCCAACAGGTCGATACATTCGTCTGCCAGGGGATGGCGTTTTTCCTCGATCAAGGCGGCCAGGCGTTCCTGCAGGGATGGCGGGGAAAGGGAAAAGCCGCCCCCTTCGCCCCGGGTGTCCCTCAACTCCTTTCGCTCCGCATAGGTTGCCGAAATATGGAGGGCTTTTATGGCCGCCAAGGGGCTGGTGTATACGGGAAAGCTTTTCAGGATTTCCATGGTTTCCGCCGCATCGGTGATGACGGCCACAGCGGCGGGCTTATTGTACTTGCGGACCAGGGAATCCAGCTCCCCCAGGAAGGTGCGCGACATGTCCGACTCGTAATGGGACTGGTAAACGTGATTGAACAGGGCGCCATCGACGCAGTCGAGCTTCAGCGCCTCTTCGAGGATCCGGGCGTAGATCCGGTAATCGAATATTTCCCCGAGGTCGAGAGGGTTCTGCGGGGCGATGACCCGCCGCGTGTAGAGGGTATTGAGCCGTTCAAAGAAACTTTCGGGAAAGGGAACGAGATCGAATCCGTATTGGGAACAGGCGTCGGCGGTAATGACGGCATGGCCCCCGGAACGGGAGAGAACCGCCAGCCGCCTGCCCCTCATCAGGGGCTGCTGGAGTATTTTGACGGCGGCAATGGCCTCCTGTTCGTCCTCCACCCGGATCACGGCCGCCTGACGGCACGATCCATCGACCACATCATCGCTGGCCGAAAGGGCGGCCGTGTGGGAGCGGGCAATGCTGGCGCTCAGGGGATTGCGGTTGGATTTCTGGAGGATAATGGGCTTGGAGGCGGACAGGGCGGCCTGGAAGAAATCCCGGCCCCGTTTGAAGCCCTCCAGATAAACGACCACCATATCCGTCGCTTCGTCCCCCAGAAAATACCGCAGAAAATCGGTTTCATCGAGTTGGAGCTTGTTGCCCATGCTGACCATCTTGCCCGGCCGCACGGAGTTTTCCGGAAGGCCCTCCAGGTAGATATGACCAAGCCCCCCGCTCTGGGCGATCATGCCCACGCGCCCACCGGGCAGACTTTGCTTGTAAAGGAGAAAGGGCATGACCAGGTTGAGATCGTAATTGACGATCCCGATGCAGTTGGGACCCACGAAACGAATGCCGTAACGTTCGGCGATTTCCAGGATCTTCGTTTCCAGGGCATCGTTCTCATCGCGGGAAAACTCGCTGAAGCCGCTGGATTCGATCACCGCGCGGCGAATGCCCCGCTTCCCGCATTCCTCGAGCAGATCCGGAATGGCGGCTGCCGGGGTAATGAAGAGGGCCACATCCGGCGTCTCCGGCAAGCTTGCAAATTCCCTGTAAATACGGATGCCGGCAATCTCGCCTTCCTCGGAACTGACCCCGTAGAGCCGGACCTTGCAGCCCAGCCGGACATTGTTCAGAATAATCAGATGCCCCAGATTTTTCTTTCTGGGCGACGCCCCGACTACCACCATGCTCTGCGGATAAAAAAAAGTCCTCATGATCCTCTCCTTCCGTCCTGCCCCGGGTCAACTGCACGAGCGATTCTTCATGAGCGGAAAAGTATTGGAAGAATGGGCTTCAAAGTCAAGCAAAAATCGGCGGAGATCGTTTCCCTTTTGAAGCGGCGACTCGCAGTAAGATTCCGGTTGCGTTCGACGGGTTAAGGGAGATAATAGGTCTCGGGTTAAAAACGGGATTCGGCATGCTCAGAGAAAAGGGACATCATCAGGAAAGGGACATGGAAGGCGGGAAAGAAAGAGAAGGGGCGCTCCTTTATTCCCCGGACGATCTGCTGATTTTCCGGGAAAGGGTCGAGACGCTGCTGCGGGGCCGGGAAGGAATCCTTGCCCCCGGTGCGGGAATGGCCGCTGCAGGCCTTGCCTTCCTGGAATGTCCCTACGGGGAGCACACCCTGGAAGGAGAGGGTCCGGAGCGGCTTGTCATCAATCTGCGCGAACTGGACTGCATGACCTTCCTGGAAAATGCCCTGGTTCTGGAGCGGCTGGTCCGAACCAGTGCGACGGCCTTTGCGGATTACGCCGCAACCCTTCAAAAGGTCCGCTACAGGAAGGGCACGTTAAACGGCTATGCCTCCCGCCTCCACTATTTTTCCGACTGGCTTAGCGATGCACAGGACAAGGGGTTCGTCCGCACGATGACGGAATCCCTCGGAGGGCAGCCTCTGCTGAAGCCGATCTCCTATATGACCCGGCACCGGGAACTTTTCCCCGCCCTGGCGGACCCTGAGACGTTTCGGCAGATGCGGGAAATCGAGGATCTGATCACGGCCAGGCCGCCCTGTTTCATTCCCCGGGAAAAGCTGCGGTCGGTCGAGGACCGGATCCAGGAGGGCGATCTTCTGGCGATCACGACGCGCATGCCCGGCATGGATGTGGCGCACGTGGGAATCGCCCTGCGGCGGAGAGGCAGGATTCACCTCCTCCACGCCTCACGGCTCGCCGGGAAGGTGCTGATCAGCCCCGAAACGCTTTACGGATACCTCATGAAAAAGAAAGAGCGCACCGGGGTCATGGTGGCGCGGGCTGTCTGAACGACATGCTGCTGTCTCCTGCCCCGGGGCACCTGCAAAACGTCGGTCCATCGGAGGGAAAAAGATTATTCCTGCTTTCCCCGGATCATGACCAGCAGCATTTTGAAAGGCTTTTCCGCAAAAAGGGCGTGGGGAACGCTGGCGGGCATGATCAGCATCTCCCCGGAAGAAACCTTCTGCGGATTGCCTCCGATGGTAATCCTGGCTTCTCCATCAAGGAGGTAGACCATCGCATCAAAAGGGGCGGTATGCTCACTCAACCCCTGGCCGGCATCGAAGGAAAACAGCGTGACCGTTCCGGCAAGGCTGTTCAGCAGGGTTTTGCTGACTACGGAACTATCGGCGTACTCAATCTCCTTTTCCAGGTTGAAGGGAATCCCCTTCTCTTTCACTTTCGGCTTTTCCATGATCCCTCCTTGCAGGATCTCCTGTTTTTTATTCGGTTTACTCATTCCATCCCTCCCCGGCGGAGGGCCGTTAATACCCGTTTCCCCCACTTTATTACAGGCATAAAAGTGTTCTGCCTTCCTGCACCCGTTTTCCCTGGCGGCTGATCACCACGACTTCCAGGGGGATGCTTTGACCGGCAAGCTCCATCCCCCTCCTGACAATTCGCGGCAGTCCGGAACAACAGGGAACCTCCATGATGGCCACGGTAATGCTCCTCACACCGGAACGGCGGAAGATCCCTGCAAACTTCTCCACGTAGAGATCGACCTCATCAAACTTCGGGCACCCCATCAGGATCACCTTTCCCGGAAGAAGCGCCCCGTGAAGATCGGGAAAGGCGACGGGGACGCAGTCGGCCACGATGAGAAGATCGGCGCCCGAAAGGAAGGAAGCACCCTCCGGAACCAACCGGATCTTGACCGGCCAGGAAGAAAGGGCGGAAGGCCGATCTGCCGCGGAAGGGATTTCCGGGGGGATATTCAGAACCACCTGGGAGGAAGGACATCGGCGGGCCATTTCCACGGCATGAGGATCAAAGGCGTCCGCCTCCCGCTCCACGATCTTCAAAGCGCCTGTGGGACAGTCTCCGATGCAGGCGCCAAGCCCATCGCAGAGGTTGTCGGAAACGACCCTGGCCTTGCCGTTCACCAAGGCCAGGGCGCTTTCCGCACACGCCGACACGCACTGTCCGCAACCGTTGCAGAGATCCTCGTCTATTTCGATGATCTTACGGGTCGTTTTCACACTCCTACTGCCCCTTCATCATGGCCGCAATATCATCCTGCACGGTTCCAGTCGGTTTGATGTCGAATTTATCCACCAGGACCTTGGCTACATTGGCTGAAAGGAAAGCCGGCAGTGTAGGTCCGAGGCGAATTCCCTTGACTCCGAGAAACAGCAGGGCCAGTAAAACGGCGGCGGCCTTCTGCTCGTACCAGGCGATATCGTAGGAAACGGGCAATTCGTTGATGTCTTTCAGCCCGAAGGCCTCCTTGAGCTTGAGGGCAATCACCGCGAGCGAATAGGAATCATTGCACTGACCGGCATCGAGCACGCGGGGAATTCCTCCGATGTCGCCCAGGGGAAGCTTGTTGTAGCGGTATTTGGCGCAGCCGGCCGTCAGGATCACCGTATCTCCGGGCAGGTTCTCGGCCACTTCGGTGAAGTAACTCCGGGCCTTCTGCCTTCCGTCGCAGCCGGCCATGACCACGAAACGCTTGATCGCTCCGGACTTCACTGCTTCGATCACCTTATCCGCCAATGCCAGGACCTGATGATGGGCGAACCCGCCGACAATCTTTCCGGACTCGATCTCCTGGGGCGGCTTGCATGTTTTCGCCTGTGCAATTGCGGGAGCAAAATCCTTCGCCCCGCCTTCCGGCCGGTCTGAAATATATTTAGCGCCTGGATAGTTGACCATGCCGGTGGTATAGAGCCTTTCCAGATAGGTGTTATCCTTCTTCACGGGAATGAGGCAGTTGGTGGTCAGGATAACGGGGCCGTTGAAGGATTCGAATTCCTCGTTCTGGTGCCACCACGAACCCCCATAGTTCCCCACGAAATGGCTGTATTTCTTGAAGGCCGGATAGTAGTTGGCCGGCAGCATTTCCCCGTGGGTATAGACGTCCACGCCTGTTCCTTCGGTCTGTTTGAGCAGCTCCTCCATGTCTTTCAAGTCATGGCCGGAAATCAGGATTCCAGGATTGTTTCCTACCCCGAGGTTGACCTCCGTAATCTCGGGATTTCCATAAGCGGTCGTATTGGCCTGATCCAGAAGAGCCATGGTCTTTACAGCCGTCTCCCCCGCCTTCATGACCAGGGCGATCATCTCATCCACGGAAAGATTCTTCGTGGTGGACGCCAGGGCCTCCATGATGAACCCGTAGATCTCGTCGCTTTCATGGCCGAGGATCTCCGCGTGCTCGGCATAGGCGGCGATTCCTTTGCATCCGATAATGAGCAGCTCTCGAAGGGACCGCACGTCTTCGTTTTCCGTCGCCGTGATGCGCACTTCAGCGGACTTGGCCTTGTCAAGAATGGCGTCCCTGTCCTCTGCAAACCAGGTCGCGCAATCCGGAATCGAACCGGGCAGGGCGGCTCCCACCTTGCTTTTGACGGTGTCCCGAACCTTGAACCCTTCCTTGATCCGGCCGATGATGGCATCGTCGTCCCATGCCGCATTGGTGATGGTCGTGAAAAGCGCCTTGCAGACAAAACGGCCTGCATCCCTGTCAACCGTGCCCATTTCCTTCAGCTTTTCGCCATAGATGGAAATTCCCTTGCACACGTAAATCAGGAGATCCTGAAGATCAGCAGTCTCCTCCGGCTTGCCGCATACGCCCTTGATGGTGCATCCTTGATTTTTGGCCGTTTCCTGACATTGAAAACAAAACATCTGATTCCTCCTTTCACTATGGTCAACCTGAAATTTGTCTTTCACCAGGGCTCTCTAATTGAATGATCCCCTGAATTCCTGGCGCCATTACCTCACAATCAGCAATTCTTCTCCTTGACTTAGATCAAAGAGAGAATTTTTTATTCTGTGATCGATCCGCACCTGTTTTCTTCCCGGAGTGCCGGCGGCCGGGAGCTGCCCGGCCTTTCAGCCTGCCTGAACGGCCTCTCGCTAAACCAGTCCGGCCATTTTTCCGCCGAAATCCTCGCAGGCCTTTACGGCTTCTCCGTCGGGGTTCCATTGAGCGCGAAGCCCGTCGTCAACGACCTGGAAACCCGCCTCCTCCAACCGCCGGTTCAGGATTTTTACCGACTCTCCGCTCCAGCCATAGCAGCCGAAGGCCGCCGCTTTTTTCCCCTTGAATTTCAGGCCGCTGATCTCCTCAAGGATTCCAGCCACAGCCGTGAGAATTCCCCGGTTGATCGTCGGGGAGCCCACCAGGATGCCTTTTGACTTGAAGACTTCCGTAATGACGTCATTCTTGTCCGAGTGGGCCACGTTGAAAAGCTTCACGTTGACCTGGGTATCCGCCTGCCTGATCCCGCGGGCAATATGCTCCGCCATGATCCGGGTACCGTTCCACATGGTGTCGTACAGGATCGAAATCTGGTTTTCCTGGTAATCGTCCGCCCACTTGAGGTACTGCTCCACAATCCGGGTGGGCTCCCTGCGCCAGATGACACCGTGACTTGTGCAGATGATATCTACGGGAAGTCCCAGGGCAAGTACCTCCTTGATCTTCCGGGCCACCATGACGCTGAAGGGCGTGAGGATATTGGCGTAATACTTGATGCACTCCATCATGAGTTCATTCTGATCCACCAGGTCATTGAACATGTATTCCGACGCGTAGTGCTGGCCGAAGGCATCGTTGCTGAAGAGGATGTTGTCCCCCGTCAGATAGCAGAACATGGTGTCCGGCCAGTGCAGCATGGGGGCCTCAAGAAAGACCAGTTCCTTGCCTCCCAGGCTCAGCCGGTCCCCCGTCTTGACGGCTTGAAAATTCCAGTTCTGATGATAGAGTCCCTTCAACGATTTGATGCCGTTTGCCGTACAGTAGATCGGCCTGTCGGGAATGCGGCGCATCAGCTCCGGCAGGGCGCCGCTGTGATCGCTCTCCCCATGGTTGGCGATGACGTAGTCGATTTTCTCCAGATCGACAACGCTCTCCAGAGCGGACACGTACTCCCCGGCGAAAGGTCCCCAGACCGTGTCGATCAGGGCCGTCTTTTCCTCTTCTACAAGGTAGGAATTATAGGTAGAACCGCGATGGGTCGAATACTCATCGCCGTGAAATCTCCGCAGTTCCCAATCGATCTTACCCACCCAACGAACATTTCCCTTGACCTTAAACGCCATGATTTCCTCCCGTTCCTGATGAAATGTGTTTGTACCCGCCAGCGAACCTTTTTAAGTTCTCCTTGATTTACGGAGTCATTGCCCAATATGATGCCATTTTACCCCGACAAAGATCAAGGGCAAGGAAAATTTACAGATTACAAGGGACGGACCATGGACAATGTTTTGAAGATGATCGGGGCGATTCCCCTCTTCCAGGGGCTCATCGAAGAGCAGCTTGGCCAGCTCCGGAACATTGCGCGGAACACATCTTTCAATAAGGGGGAAGTGATCTTTTCCGAAGACGATGAAGGAGAAGGGTTCTACGTGGTGGTCGCCGGGCAGGTCAAAATCTACAAGCTTTCCCAGGAAGGAAAGGAGCAGATTCTCCACATCTACGGGCCGGGAAACTCCTTTGGCGAAGTAGCGGTCTTTGCCGGAAAACACTTTCCCGCCAATGCGAAATCCCTGACGAAAAGCCACCTCCTCTTCTTCCCCCGGAAAGACTTCGTGGACCTGATCGCCGGCAATCCGTCCCTGTGCCTGAACCTTCTGGCCGACCTGTCGCTTCGGTTGAGGCAGTTTACGGTGCAGATTGAAAATCTAACCCTTAAAGAGGTCCCCGGACGGCTGGCCTCCTACCTCCTCTATCTCAGCGTTGAAGAAGGACAGGGGGATCATCTGACGCTTTCCATTTCCAAGGGGCAGCTGGCAAGCCTGCTGGGAACGATTCCCGAAACGCTCTCAAGGATCCTTGCCCGAATGAGCGGCGGCGAACTCATCGACGTGAAGGGAAAGGAGATCATGATCCTGGACCGGGTCGGCCTGCAGGAGCTGGCGGACGCGGGC
The DNA here is from genome assembly GCF_040768185.1 of Syntrophus sp. (in: bacteria). NCBI lineage: Bacteria > Pseudomonadati > Thermodesulfobacteriota > Syntrophia > Syntrophales > Syntrophaceae > Syntrophus > Syntrophus sp. (in: bacteria). The sequence goes on from NZ_JAXGNC010000002.1 coordinate 134,946, forward strand.
CGACTGAGTGATCAGCGCCCACCGCCTGAAAGCTGATCCGTCCAGCTTTGCAGAAATTCCGGGGCAACCGAAACTTCCCGATAGATATGCCGGACGAGTTCGGCGTTCAGCTTCCGGAAATCCCGTTCGACCGGAACGACCAGCAATCCTCCCATCTCAACGCTGGCCGGGCTGATCAGGATCCGGTCAGAGCCTTCCCGGTCATAAAGATCCGGGCGATTTTTCCCTCGAGGGAACAGCAGAAGCCGCCATGCTCCTCCTTGATAAGCCGCATGGAGGTTCAGCATCGGTTCCGCCCCGGAAACGTCGGCGGCCTTCATAACCGTCAAGACCTTTTTGACGGCCCCTTCCAGGTCGGTTAAATCGGAACCCTTGATCACCAGCACGGCCCGGCCGAGGCGCTCCGCCCGACAGACGGAGGCGGAAACGTGCCTGGCGATTACGGGAACGGGGCGGCCGTCATCAATCTGCGCTTCGATGGGCAGGCTGCCTGCCGGACAGGCCTGAAAGTGCAGATGATCCGGCGCCGAAGCTCCGCAGGAAGGGCCGTTGTAGAAAACCGACAGGGAGGGAGCGAGGTCTCGAGCCAGCAGAAGAACGGTATCGATCTGCCCTTCCAGGAATTGAGGGCGATGGATTCGATGGCTGATTACAAAATGTTGAGAAAAGATGGGGAAGGGATTGCAGAGAACGAGAAAATCCCGGCGATAGAGGATTCCCCGCTGCTCTCCGGGAAGGTTGGCCGGGCAGAGAAAACAGGGGCGCGCCGCGATGGATGCCGGATCCAGGCGGGCGGCGCTGCTGACGATCCGTTGGGGATTGAACTGAAGAACCACGGAGAAATCTCCGCAGTCGACAGTTCGGAATTGAGACTGCGCAACCGCTTTATACCCGTCGGCAAGCCTCGGCCAGTCGATTTTCTGCCGGTTTAGAAGCTCCTCACACAGATCCGGAAGTCTTACGCCTGCCTTTATGTCTTCAGGATTGAATTCCGCGAAAATCCTGGAGTCTGACCCTATATTCCGTTCCATGGGTTCTTCATCTCCGATCTGTTTTCCGGCAACCGAAAGGACCGTCACGGGAGTTCCCGGTTCAGTCGCTGCCGGGCCAGGATTTCCAGGGTCCGGATTCGATCCTTGAAGAGATCGTTTCGGTTGACCTTCTCAATGGGCAGGGCGGCGTCGGTATTGTCCGTCCAGCGGCGGCAGAGATACAGACTTTCGTAAATTCTTCCGATCGAATACTGCCGGGAGAGGCGCAGGGCCATGGCGTAATCCTCTCCGTATCCAACATTGAGGAAGGGGATCTTTCGGAGAAGTTCCGTGCAAAAGGCCCGCGGCGCACCGAGACCGTTGATCCGCAGGGCGTTGTTGCGACCGTTTTCCCGTGTCCATTCCCGATGGTCGATTTTTCCCGGCGGAATCTCCTCCAGTCGTTCATTGACCAGAGTGTAAGCTCCGATGACCATGGCATGGTGGCCGGTCCGCAGGAAATCCACCATCTGCTGCAGGGCATCGGGACGGCTGTAAAGGTCGTCTGAATCGAGCTGGACGGCATAGCGTCCGCACGCAGGATCTCCTATGGCGGCGTTCCAGCAGCCGCCGATGTCCAGATCGAGCCGTTCCGGAAGGCGATGCTTCAGCCCGGGACAATCCTTTGCCCGCTCGGCCAGGAGTTCGCTGGTCCCGTCGGAAGAAAAGTTGTCCACGACGATCACGTTGAAGGGGAAATCCGTTTCCTGGGAAAGGGCGCTGTTCACGGCTTCGAGAATGGTCCTCTTCCTGTTGCGGACGGGGATAACTACGCTGGCTTCCACAGGAAAATCCTGAAGGCTCGGGGGTGGCATATCGAATTCAGGAGCGAGATAGGCACCGAGACCCTTCAGATGGGCTGTCGCCACAGTTTCCAATTCCCGCTGAATCTTCTGCTGATCGGCTCGAACATAATCGAAGAGTTTTTCACCGCTGCTGCGGTCATCGATCTCCGCACGGGTACAGAGAAATTCCGGAAGATGGAAGAAAGCGGAGTTGAGGGACAGTTTCAACCGCAGGTCGTAAAGCCCTGCCGTATTCAGAGAGGGGATCGCCCCCCGGGAATTCAGAGCCTGAGAAATCGCCGGGACGGAAAAGAGCATCAGAGGACCGAAGTCGAAGGTGTCCCGGATGCTACCCAACTGATAATCCAACAGAGGGTGATCCACCATATGCCCGTCTTTCCTCCGTTCCCGGAAATCCGCATACACCAGACCAGCCCCGGTCAGTCCGCCGACCTCCAGCAGGCGCTCCAGGGACGACGGGGGTATGTCCAAACCCAGGGCATCTGGGATCACAAGAAGCCAGGGGGTATCGATCCTGCTGAGCAGGGAATTCAGGGCATCGCCGGAGTTGAGGACTTCCCGCGGAGCAGTCCGGCACTTTGGGAAAGCCAATTGCCGACCCGAAGATCGGGAAGAGATCCAGATGGTCTCGACAAGAGGGGACTCGACCAAAAGACGCAGCACCGGTTCGTCCGCATCCCGGATGTCCGGCATTTGAAGAAGAACAGTCAAAACAGCCACCAGGCAATACTCCTCGAGAGAAAAGTCATGATAAAGCATCTGGACAGCGGTTATCCAGAACTCTCAACCTGCGCTTATATCTCATCAGACAGTCTTCAGCAAGACAGGATTCTTCTTCCTCTCTCTTCTTTACCTCTCATGAATTCCGTCGATCACCGAATCTTTTTCATCATAATGCCATGATATCTTGCTAGTTTTTTAGAATTGGTGTATCAAGTGCCATCGATTTCTTCCACTGCTCTTAAAAGAGCGCTATTCCAGGCAGGAGACAGGCTAACCATGGACAATCGATTCTTCGAACAGCCTATTCTCAACTCCCCCTATGCATACCCTTCCCGGCACTGGGAACTTGATGATCAGGGCCAGCCGACCCAGCAGATTATCGAGAGACGCCGGAAGGCGGAATACATCACTCCCATCCCCAAACCCCGGAAACGCAAGGCCGCCGCAGCCCAAGCGGATCTCGTCTTCGACGAAGGCAAAGGACTCTCCACCCAGGACCAGCAGTATGACCCCACGCCGATCATCAATCTCCTCCGAAGCCGCGTGGACGAGTGGCGCAGCCTGCCGAACCCGAACGACTGGCAGGTGACGCCTGAAACCGCCCGTCTGCTCAAGCATTGGCGACATCATCCCTTCAGCAACATCCGCCCTTTTTTCTGCCAGGTGGAGGCAGTCGAGACGGCCATCTGGCTGACGGAGGTCGCCCCCACCGCCGGAAAGGCCGGGAAAAGATTTCTGGATCATCTGGCCGACGCCAATCACAGCGCCAATCCGGACCTGATGCGCCTGGCCCTGAAGCTGGCCACGGGTACGGGCAAGACCGCCGTCATGGCCATGCTGATCGCCTGGCAGACGATCAATGCCGTCCGCCGCCCCAACAGCCGGAAGTTTACCCGCGCCTTTCTGGTTGTCACGCCTGGCCTGACGATCCGCGATCGGCTCCGCGTCCTCCGGCCGAACGATCCGGACAGCTATTACCAGAGCCGCGAACTTGTTCCGGCCGATATGCTGGCCGATCTGGAACGGGCCAAGATTGTGATCACGAACTTCCACGCCTTCAAGCTCCGTGAACGGGTGGAACTCTCGAAAGGCGGCCGCCTGCTCCTCCAGGGGCGGCAGGGCGCGGCACTGGACACGCTGGAAACGGAAGGCCAGATGATTCAGCGGGTCATGCCCGATCTGATGGGAATGAAGAACATCCTCGTCTTCAACGACGAGGCCCATCACTGCTATCGCGCCAAACCCGAAAATGCGGAAGGGGAAGACCTGAAAGGAGACGAACGGAAAGAAGCGGAACGGAACACTGAGGCGGCACGGCTCTGGATCTCCGGCCTCGAAGCCGTCAACCGCAAGCTGGGTATCACCCGCGTCTTCGATCTGTCGGCGACGCCGTTTTTCCTCAGCGGTTCCGGTTACGCCGAAGGCACCCTTTTCCCCTGGACGATGAACGACTTCTCCCTGATGGACGCCATTGAATGCGGCATCGTCAAACTGCCGCGCGTGCCGGTGGCGGACAACATCCCCGGTGGGGAGATGCCCATGTTCCGGAACCTCTGGGAGCATATCCGCAAGGACATGCCAAAGAAAGGCCGAGGCAAGGCGGCGGGCCTCGATCCTCTGAAACTGCCCACCCGGCTCCAGACGGCGCTGGAGGCCCTCTACGGACACTACGAAAAGACGTATCACCTCTGGAAGGAAAGCGGTGTTAAGCTGCCACCGTGCTTCATCGTCGTCTGCCAGAACACGGCCATCTCCAAGCTGGTGTACGATTACATGGCCGGTTTCGAGCATCCCCCCCACGAGGACGGCGTCACCCCGCCGCCTTTCCTCGGTAAATTCCCGCTCTTTTCAAACTACGATGAATATGGGCGCCAACTTGCCCGGCCCCGGACGCTCCTGATCGACAGCGAGCAGCTCGAATCCGGCGAAGCTCTGGATGATCTTTTCCGCCAGATCGCCTCTCCGGAGATCGACCGCTTCCGCAGGGAGATCGTGGAACGCACCGGTGACCGCCGCCAGGCGGAGAACCTCACCGACCAGGATCTGCTCCGGGAAGTCATGAACACCGTCGGCAAGCCGGGTCGCCTGGGCGATTCCATTCGCTGCGTCGTCTCCGTTTCCATGCTCACCGAGGGCTGGGACGCCAACACCGTCACCCATGTCCTGGGCGTCCGCGCCTTCGGCACCCAGCTTCTGTGTGAACAGGTCATCGGCCGCGCCCTGCGCCGCCAGTCCTACGATCTTAACGAAGACAATCTCTTCAATGTGGAATATGCCGATGTACTGGGTGTGCCCTTCGACTTCACCGCCAAGCCGGTTGTCGCGCCACCCCAGCCTCCCCGCGAGACCGTCCGCGTCAAGGCCATGCGTCCCGAACGCGACCACCTCGAAATCCGTTTCCCTCGCGTTGCCGGCTACCGGGTCGAACTGCCCGAAGAGCGATTGAGCGCCGTCTTCAACGCCGATTCCGTTATGGAACTGACGCCGGACCTCGTCGGTCCGACCATTACCCACGATCAAGGGATTATCGGCGAAGGCGTGGATTTGAACCTGATCCATACGGGTGATCTTCGCCGCTCCACGCTCCTGTTCCATGTCGCCAGGCACCTGCTCTACACCCAGTTCCGCGATCCCGGCGAGGAGCCGAAACTGCATCTCTTCGGCCAGTTGAAGCGGATCACCAAAGAGTGGCTGGACAACTGCCTGGTCTGCAAGGGAGGCACTTATCCCGCCCAGTTGTTGTACCAGGAACTGGCCGACATGGCCTGCGAGCACATCACCGCCGGAATCACCCGGTCCCTGGAAGGGAAGTACCCGATTTTGGCCGTTCTCGACCCTTACAATCCCGTCGGTTCCACGATGTACGTGAACTTCAACACCTCCCGGAAGGACCGCTGGGAGACGGATGCCCGACGGTGCCACATCAACTGGGTAATTCTCGACAGCGACTGGGAGGCCGAGTTCTGCCGCGTCGCCGAATCCCACCCCAAGGTGCAGGCCTATGTCAAGAATCACAACCTCGGCCTGGAGGTTCCCTACCGTTACGGCTCGGAGACGCGCACCTACCTGCCCGATTTCATCTGCCTCGTGGACGACGGCAAAGCCGATCCGCTCCACCTGATCGTCGAGATCAAGGGCTACCGCCGGGAGGACGCCAAAATAAAGAAAGCGACCATGGAAACCTACTGGGTGCCCGGCGTCAACCATCACGGCCGGTATGGCCGGTGGGCCTTCGCCGAATTCACCGATGTCTACCGGATGGAAACCGACTTCGAGGCCAAGGTCGAGGCCGAGTTCAACAGGATGATCGAAGGCGTAACGCATGGGAAAGGGTGAAATGAAGCGTGACGACCTGCTTGCCGGCATAGCCCTGGGAGAAGACAGCTCCCGTCAGTTCAAGGTCACGGTGAAGAATGTCGATTCCCTGGCCTCGGAGATGGCGGCCTTTGCCAATTCGGAAGGCGGGACGATTCTCATCGGCGTGGCAGACGACGGTTCCACGCCCGGTCTGTCGCGTGAGGATATCGTTCGGATCAACCAGCTCATCAGCAATGCGGCCAGCCAGCATGTGCGAAGCCCGCTTACCGTTCAGACGGAAAACATCCAGCTTCCCAATGGGCGACTCATCATTGCGTTAACCGTCCCCAACGGAGTCGACAAACCCTACTTTGATAAAAACGGCGTCATCTGGCTGAAAAACGGCGCCGATAAACGGCGGATCAATTCCAAGGAAGAATTGCGCCGACTCTTCCAGCTCTCCGACCAATTCCATGCCGACGAGCTGCCCACCAAAGCAGGAATAGAGAAAATCGATAAGCTGCGCTTTCGCGACTTTCTGCGCGATTTCTACAAGCTGGACTATCCGGACTCGCCTGCCGAAAGGCTGCGGCTCCTGCAGAACATGAATCTCGCCACCGAGGGAGGCATGCTGAATCTGGCCGGGGTACTCCTCTTTGCCGAACGTCCGGAGTGGATCAAGCCCCAGTTTGTCGTGAAGGCGATCCGTTATCCGGGAAACGAGATCCACGTCAGCGACTACGTCGATACGGAGGATTTTTCCGGCCCCCTGCGCAAGGTGTTCGAGAATTCCCTGGCCTTTGTCATGCGCAACCTGCACAAGGTACAGGGCGGCCGCGGCGTCAATGCCCCGGGACTGCCGGAGATCCCGGAGGCGGTTTTCGAGGAGTTGCTGGTCAACGCCCTGATCCACCGGGACTATCTGGTCAGCGCCACCATTCGCCTTTTCATCTTCGACAACCGCATCGAGATCATCAGCCCCGGTCACCTGCCCAACAACCTTACGGTGGAGAAGATCCGGACAGGGATGTCCAATATCCGCAACCCAATCCTGGTTTCGTTTGTGGCCAAGGGGCTTTTGCCCTATCACGGACTCGGCTCGGGGATCAAACGGGCGCTGGAAGAATGGCCGGATATCGACTTTACCGACGATCGGGAAGGCTGCCTGTTCACCGCCACGGTTCACCGGAAAGCGGTGGCGGGTTCGGAAGAACTCACCGGTCCACCGAAAAGTTCGGGGAAAAGTTCGGGGAAAAGTTCGGGGAAAACAGAGGAACAAATCCTCATCTCTCTTTCAGAAAGGCCAAAAATGACCATTCCGGAACTGGCCGAAGCTCTTGGTATGACGACGAGGGGAGTGGAAAAACAGATTTCGAAGTTACGCCAGGATGGCCTCCTCCGCCGCGTCGGGCCGGCCAAGGGCGGACATTGGGAAGTTATTGAAAAGAGTGAAGGATAAGCACATGGCCAAGAAGGAAAGCGTAAAATCCATCGAATCTATTACCACGAGGCGGCCCGGCGGAAGAACATCCCCACCGCCGAATACCAGTCAGTGATGCAAAAGGAGGAATAGAGACCCGTCCGCGTTGCCTATGAGCGCGGCTCCTCCGGACTGGAGCGGGTAAAGGACGGCCGCGACCTCGACCCGCAACTGGTGTGGCGCAGAAAAGGTAGGTCTGGTCCGACTTCGTTGTCCTTGCTTTGATAAAGCAAGTGTTGTTCAAGGGGACAATTTAACTTATTTGTAATTATTCCAACGATTATATGATGTTGACCAATTGAGGTTCTTAAATGAAGTTTTGGGTTGGGGTCACTGATAACAAATGGTATCAATTCCTTTCACAAGCACGTCCGGATGAGGTGAATTTTTGGCAACCAAGCGGTATGCCACCCTTCAAAGGTGCACCCATCGGTCTCCCTTTTCTGTTCAAACTCAAACGGCCTCACAACCATATTGCTGGTGGGGGATTTTTTGTTACTTACAGCTCACTACCCCTGAGCTTGGCTTGGGATGTGTTTGGACAGAAGAACGGGTGTCTCTCGCTTGACGAACTTCGCGCACTAATCGCTCCATTGGCTTCTAGTAGACGAAGAGATGATCCAATTGGATGCACTGTTTTGGCAAATCCTTTTTTCATTGAACCAGGTGGATGGATTACAGACCTCCCCGATTGGTCGTCAAATTTTGTGCGTGGTAAAATGTATGATACGACCGAAAACGCCGGTGCAACGATATGGCGCAAAGTTCAGCAACACATTTCATTATATCCCTTTGAATCAAGTAAAATCAATACGGTGACTCTGGTTGCAGAGCAGGGTGCAAAATATGGTTCTACGGTTGAAATCAGACCAAGACTCGGACAGTCTTCTTTCCGGGTTTTAGTCACGGATGCCTACCAGCGACGCTGTGCCATTACAGGCGAGAGAACATTAATGGTTTTGGAGGCGGCACACATCGTTCCCTATTCGGAAGAAGGCACACATGACGTCCGTAATGGGCTCCTGCTCCGTGCTGACTTTCATCGGCTTTTTGATGCAGGCCTGGTCAGTGTTACACCAGATCTTCGAGTCAGAGTCAGCCCAAGGATCCGAGAGGAATGGTTTAATGGCAAAGTCTACTATCGTCTCGATAACAGCCCCCTAACCATCGTACCGACACATCCATCGATGCGTCCCGATCCGGATCGCCTAGATTGGCATTATCGGAATAGATTTCAGTCATAATAGAAAGGATGATTCATGATTTCAGCAACACTTCTGGACGCATTGATTACATTTCGCCGAGAAAGAGATTGGGAACAATTTCATACCACCCGCAATCTTAGCTCGGCTTTGTGCGTTGAAGCCGCCGAATTGCTTGATATTTTCCGATGGTCTCGTGATTCCGAAATTGCAAACATCGTTGAGAAGCAAAAAGCTGAAGTCGAGAGCGAAATAGCCGATGTGGCCATATTGCTTATGTATCTGTGTCACGACCTTAACATTTGCGTTGAGGAAGCGGTTCGAAAAAAGCTTGAAATGAATCGGGAGAAATATCCTGTCAAGACTTCAAAAGGGATTTCGACTAAATATAACCGGTTGAAATAAGGGTGGTGATTTTCTCCCCTGCACTTGGCATCTTTATGGCCCAAGTCAATCAAGGATGTCCCTGTCTTGCTCACCACCTTCTCCGAAACCCTGGCTCATGCCCTGAAAACGAAATTGAGACATTTGATCCACCACGAACCGCGCCTCGGCGAGCGTCTGGAGATCCATGCCCTGAACGAAATCGGCTTGCGGCTCCACGAGTTGAACATCGGACACCCGCATATTGCCTCACGGGAAAAGATCCGTCAGTTTCTCGAAGAAGCCGCCGGCGCAGTCGGGGGGCACAAATTTACACGCCATTTTCTGATGATGGAGTGGGAGGACGTGGTTGATGCCTGGCAACTGGATTCCTGGGAGGCTTACCGCGACGCCCGGCGTCTGGGCCGGAAAACGCGGCTGCCGGAGAAGCAGCGCGCCGTCCTCTGGTCGATTTTCGAAGGAGTGCAATCGTCCCTGAAGAGCGGAAACCTGGTCACGATGGCCGGCATGTTCAACCGTGTCGCTGCGCATTTTGGGGCCGGTCGGAAACCGCCCTTCGACTTTGTCGTGGTCGATGAGGCTCAGGATATGGGCATCCAACCATTGCGGTTTATCGCCGCCCTCGGAACTGGACGACCAAACGGCCTTTTCTTCGCCGGCGACCTGGGCCAGCGAATCTTCCAGCAACCCTTTTCCTGGAAGGCGTTGGGCGTCGATATCCGGGGGCGGTCACGGACCCTGCGGATCAACTACCGGACGTCACACCAGATCCGCATGCAGGCTGACCGCCTCCTTGGACCCGAGTTATCCGACGTGGACGGGAACACGGAAGAGCGGCGCGGTATCGTTTCCGTCTTCAACGGGCCGAAACCGGCCATCACGATCTTCGACAGCCAGGAGGACGAAATCAAAGGGGTCGGGGGATGGATGATCGAGCGGATCGGTGAGGGGATGGCGCCTCATGAAATCGGCGTTTTTGTTCGTTCGGCTGCGGAGTTGGATCGGGGCCGTCGGGCTGTCGAAACGGCTGGGCTGCCATTCAAGATTCTTGATGACAAAGTCGAAACGACGGGTGGCTATGTCTCGATCAGTACGATGCACCTGGCGAAGGGCCTGGAATTCAGGGCCGTTGCCGTGATGGCCTGTGATGACGAAATCGTTCCCCTCCAGGAACGGATTGAGGCAGTGGCCGATGACACGGATCTGGAAGAGGTCTACAACACGGAGCGGCACCTGCTCTATGTCGCCTGCACCCGCGCCCGGGATCATCTCCTCGTGACGAGCGTTGCTCCAGCGTCGGAATTCCTTGATGATCTGAGGATGTGAGTTTTTTGTTGTTTTTGAATTGGGATACCTTGCAGCCGGTTACCCGGGCGGCGCCATTGGCGATATTGGGATTGCAGGGCAAACGGTCGATGCTCTCTCCTTTGTTGTAGGCCGTTATTCTTTTCAGGGAGGTCATTTGATCCTCAGCCATTGATGAAACCCTCCGCCAACTTCCTGGCCAGTTATGCCGCCTCCGAGGTGATCCATCCTTTTTTCGACCAGGATGTATAAAGTTCTCGAATTCATAAAGAGGACACCAAAAAAAGGATTTTCAAAAAATTTGACAATCTCCAAAGAACTTGCTACGTATTACTAAAATTATTATAGTAGCACCAAGACATGTAAAGAAGACTTAAATCATAGGGCAAATGCTGGAGAATTCTCTTGTTGAAACTCAATATATGGCTGCTGGGGCAAAGGAAAAGAAACGTACTCTTGCAGAAATCATGACTGCAGTTTTTTTGATCGACTGGTAGCACTTTTTCCCAGGTCACAACCTTGATAATCACGGACAAGAGAAATGTCTTATGAATGAGCTTCTGCAGGCTTTTTTGCGAATGTCGAATAAATTCTTTCCCCTCTATCTTTTGATCTCACTAACGTATCTGACCGGATTGACGCCAAACGCTTTTGCCGCAATTCCTCTGGTCACCGATGATACGGGCACCCAGGGCAAGGGGAAGTTCCAGCTGGAAGTTCTCGGAGAATACGGTTATGACAAGGACGACGGAGCCAAAGAGAATACGGAGGATTTCACGGCATCCTTCACCTATGGAATTTTCGATCCTGTTGATATTGTGCTTTCCGTTCCTTATGAGTTTGGGAGAGAAAAAGAAGGCGGGTGTACAGAAAAAGAGCAGGGACTCGCCGATCTTTCCCTGGAATTGAAGTGGCGATTTTTCGATAGGGAGGGCTTCAGCCTGGCCCTGAAGCCCGGTTTGACCCTTCCCACCGGTGATGAGGAAAAAGGACTGGGTCCGGGGAGAGCAAACGGTTATCTTTTTCTTCTCACTTCCAGAGAGGCAGCTCCTTGGGCCTTCCATTTGAATCTGGCCTACATCCGGAACGAAAACAAGACGGATGAGAGGAAGAATTTATGGCACGTTTCGCTGGCATCAAGTTATGACATTTTCAAATATTTAAAATTCGTTGGCGATCTAGGTATGGAGAAAAATCCCTACCGCTGTTCCTCCGTCGATCCGGCCTATATCCTTGGAGGCTTCATCTATTCGCCTCGCGAGAATGTTGATATCGGTCTGGGGATCAAAGGCGGCCTGACGGATGCTGAAACGGATATCTCCGTCCGTGGCGGCGTCACCTGGAGGTTTTAAATTGCATATTCCTGACGGATATTTGAGCCCACAGACCTATGTTCCCCTCTGGGGCGTGTCCCTTGCCTTCTGGTCCGTTTCTTTGAAAAAAGTCAAGAAGGAAGTATCGACAAAACAGGTTCCTTACCTGGCCATGGCGGCGGCCTTTTCCTTTCTGATCATGATGTTCAATGTCCCCGTTCCGGGAGGGACCACGGGACATGCCGTGGGAGCCGGGATTATCGCCCTTTTTCTTGGCCCCTGGACGGCGGTGATCGCCGTTTCCGTCGTCCTCATTCTCCAGGCAATTGTCTTCGGCGATGGCGGCATCACGGCCATCGGAGCGAACTGCTTCAACATGGCGGTGATCATGCCCTTTGTTTCCTACGGGATGTTCAAACTGATCAACGGCAAAACAGGCTCCGGGACCCGCACGTCCCTGGCTGCCTTTTTTTCCGGTTACGTGGGGCTTTCGGTGGCCGCAATCGTTACGGCCGTAGAATTCGGCATTCAGCCGCTTATCGCTTCCAGCCCGGATGGCAGGCCTCTTTATGCCCCGTACCCATTATCCATTGCCGTTCCGGCGATGGCGCTTGAACATCTGCTTTTGTTCAGTATCATCGAAGGGGTTGTCACGGTGCTGCTCCTTCGATATTTCCTGAAGAATGAACCGGCCCAGATTTACGCCCTGCGTGTAAAGGAGGGTTGACATGGAAAAGGGGCAGAAAAAACTCTGGATCAGCCTGATCGTTCTTGCCTTTCTTTCGCCGATCGGCATTATCCTCCCCGAAACGTTCAACGCCGGGGATGCCTGGGGGGAATGGGGCACGGATACCCTCCGGCAGCTTCTCGGCTATGTACCCGAAGGGCTGCGGAACGATGCGGAGCTATGGAAAGCCCCCATCCCGGACTACAACTTCTGGGGAGATGGAGCGTCTGCGGGCATGCAGATTCTTGCCTACATCCTTTCGGGACTTCTGGGCATCCTTCTGTGCGCTACGGTGATCTATCTCCTTTCCAGGGGGATTTTCCGGCGTGCCAGGTAATCTTCCTCCTTTCCTGCTCAGTCCGCCGCGTCCGTATCCGGCAGACTCTCCCAGAACCAAATCCGCATCCGGGGCGACATTCCTGGACAAAGGGCTAGCGGGCTGCGCCGCCCTCCTTAAAACGACCTTCGTACAGTGGGATACGGCGCGCAGGAAAGGGTTTTTCCAGAAACTCGACGCCCGGGTCAAGTTATTTTTCCTCCTTTTTTTTGTCGTTCTGATAAGCATCAAACAGAGTCTCCTTCCCGAGGTCGGCATCGCCCTTTTGATCCTGATGCTTGCCGGATTGTCCCGTCTTGACCTGTGGTCCTTCTACCGTCGGGTTTTGTTTCTGAGCTTTCTGTTCGGATTCCTCGTGGCCCTGCCCTCGTGCCTGAATGTCATTACGCCCGGCGAGATCCTCCTTCCCCTGGTCGATTTTCCAGAAGAACGCTGTTTTTTCGCCTGGTGCCTTCCGAAAACCGTCGGCATAACCCGGCAGGGACTGGAAGGCACATCGATGCTGACCCTCCGGGTCTTCAATTCTCTCTCCCTGTCCTTTCTGGTTATTTACACGACGCCCTTTTCCGAGATGATTCGTGCCCTGAAGAGCCTGAAGGTGCCGGATCTTTTTCTTCTGATTATAGCCCTTTCCTATCAGTACATTCTCATCTTCGCGAAGGTCATGGAAGATCTCCATCTCGCCAGGAAGAGCAAGCTTATCAACAATGATTCCCGTGAGGCGAGAGACTGGGTGGCGGGACGGATGGCCTTTCTTTTTCGCAGGACGAAAGGACGTTGCGAAGAGGTCTTTTCCGCCATGCTTTCTCGAGGGTTTACCGGAGAGATCAAGCTCTATGCCCCGCGAAAACTTGAGTGCGCCGATCTGGCCTGGACCGTTCTTTTGTTTTTCCCCGGAATGTTACTTCTGATTATTTAAAGATGTGTTATGGGCGATATTCTTGCCGTGAAAAATATCAGCTACCGTTACCAGGATACGATTCCAGCCCTGGTGGACGTCAGTCTCGGCATCAACGGAGGGGGAAGATACGCGGTCATTGGGGCAAACGGCTCTGGAAAGTCGACCCTCCTGCGCATCATGAGCGGCCTCCTTTACCCTGACCGGGGCACCGTAACTTTTCAGGAACGGGAAGTATCGGAAAGAACCCTGAGGAACAGGGATTTCCTTCGTTTTTTCCGGGCAGGGGTGGGATATCTTTTTCAGGATTCCGATGTGCAGCTTTTCTGTCCCACCGTCTTTGACGAGCTGATTTTCGGCCCCATGCAGCTGGGACTTGAAAAAGGAGAATCAAAAGACCGAGCTGACGAGATCATGAAAATGCTCGACCTTGAAGGCCTCAAGGACAGGCCGCCCTACATGCTGTCCGGGGGGGAAAAAAAGCGGGTCGCCTTCGGCTCCGTTCTTACCATGAATCCGCAGGTTCTTCTTCTCGACGAACCAGCCAGCGGTCTCGATCCAAGGACACAGTGCCTTCTGACCGAGCTGATCTTTGAACTCAGCCAGGAGGGCAAAACGATCCTGATCAGTACCCATGATCTGGCCCTTGTTTCTGAATTCCAGCCCACCGTGGCCGTCCTCTCCGAAGATCACCATATCGAAACGGTCGGCTTCGCCGATGACATACTCCGGGACGAGGATCTGCTGCTGAAGGTGAATCTCATCCACGAGCACATACACTTCCACGGGAAAACCACGCACATCCACCGCCATTCCCATTATGCCTGGCACAGGCATCCAGAAACAGAAGACTGAATGTTCATATCATATCATGCTGTTGATGAAGAGAGGAGGTAATACGGAGGCATTTGTCCCGGCTTGGGGTGCACCCGGCAGAGATCCCGGGCATAGCGATTCAAGTGCGTCTTGAGATTTCTCTCACAGGCCCCAAAGCACTCAAGCGCAGCCTGACGAAACCCGTTCTCTGCGTAATTGCCTCAAGTGCCTCAGCCTGGGAATAATTTCCCTGTGTATCTCACAGAGAACGGATTTTCCTGCCCTTGTACCGCTCAAGAGCAATTTGTCGTGCGGACATCCTCCCTGGCAGACCGTTTTGAATTCGCACTGCCGGCACTCTCCGGGAATGTCCGGTTCCGAGACGTCGTAGTAATAGAGGGAACATTGGATGGCTTTTAAAGGATCCGGTTCAAAGATGGTCCCCGATATATGGGAATGTTCCCGGATACAGGACGTAACCGTCCCGTCAGGATGGACGGTTACGAGCCTTCTCCCGCAACCGTAAGGAGAAGACTCGATTTCCCATTCCGGAATCAGGAAATCCAGCAGGAAGGTCGTTTTGACATCGTATCCCCTGAGAATGCACTCTTCCAGCAAGTCACACAATTCATGGTATCTCTTTAACAATCTTGCTCTGTATGCCGGGTCCGATCCCCGGAACATATCCCGTTGGTACCGTAAACGGTATCCATTCTCAACGCCGAATCTTGACAGCTCCAGAAGTCTCTCCAGATTGTAATCATCCAATGTAGCAACGACGGTCTGACCAATCACATTGGATCGATCCCCGATGACTTTCATCCTTCGCGACAGTTCCTGGATCGGGGTGTCCGCGGCATTTGTGATCATATACTGGATGTCTTCCAGGTCCGCCCAATCGACGGAATCCACGAGGTCCCCGTTTGTATAGACAGATGCCTGCATGCCATCCGTCCTTTCAAAGACGGAGTCCATGACTTTCCTGATCCTGTCCGTTCTCAACAGGGGTTCTCCGCCGAGAAAAATAACGGAATTAACCTTGATATTGTTTACCTTCCAGACTTCCGGAATCCACTCCAGCAATCGTGAAAAGGTTTTTTCGTCCATCTCCAGCGGATCTTCATCGCCGACCTGGTTGAAGGCATAACAGTATTCACATCGCCTCGTACACTTATAGGACATGAACAAGTGGAACCAGAAGAGAGGGAATTTCGCCCAGCGGCCGGTTCCCTGCACTCGCCCATTCTTCAGGGAATACATCCTCTCCAATTTTTCGGCATGTTCCGTCTGTTTTCTCATGGTCTTCTTCTTTTCTTCTTGTCCCGGGCCGAAGAACGGATGCTTGAGCCCGATTAATCGTGGCCTGCGATTGCCTGTGGGCCCAGGATCCCGCAGTTTGGAACAACGGCATTCATGATCCGGACGTGTCCGAGGAATACCTCGAGGGTAACGTCTCCGGATAATTTGGCCTGGAAGCTGCGGGCAAGACCTGAAAGCTCACGGCGATCCGCATCAAACCATCCCCCCCGGTAAACGATTTCGGCCCATTGCTGATCCATTTGACGCTTCAGCTTCCGCTCAGAGAGCGTGAAGACGGCATCCTCAAGAAACTGGTGGGCGCTGTAAAGAATCGCACTGGCAGGCGATTCGTAAACACCGCGTTCCTTGTATCCCAGTTCCGGGATGGTGTCCTCGAAGACGACGATCCTTCCCACCCCATGCTTCGCACCGGTCAGGGCACAGTGTTCGATCAGTTCGTGCAGGGGCATCGATGTCCCATTGATGGCGACGGGCAGACCTTCGTCAAAACGCAGGGTAATGCGATCGGCCTCAAGAGACGATGACCGAAAATCCTGCGTGACATGAAACACCCCTTTCGCCTCGACATCCTCAAGATCGTTCAGGGGACCGCCTTCCAGGGCCCTTCCCCACAGGTTTTCATCCTCGGCGATTCCGGCGCTCTTTCCGGGAGTCATGCCATAGTGCTGGAGAATTTCTATTTTATCCTGGCGGGTCAAATTCCTGTATTTAAAGGGCGTCACGGCAACAAAATGAGGATGGAGGGTGCAATGTTTCTCGATCCGGTAGCGCGTATTCTGATATCGCGTGCAGCCGTTGATCAAGTATCGCGTTTCACCACCCTCAAACGTGAGGTAAGCCGCCGCCGCCTCAACGATGTATGCCCGGGAGAGTGGCGTGATCAGAGGATATCCCCAGTAGGAGCCGTTCATCCTAATGGCTTCCGATAAAAAATTACGGGCGAAATCGGCCCGGCCGTCAAGGGCGGTGAAGTCCAGGCCCAGGACCTTCGCGCGTTGTTCGGCTCTGCTCTTCCGGTTGACGAACCCTCCTAAATCGACGTAAAGCAGCAGCATCTCTTCCCGTTGGAGGCCAAGATCTTCTAAAGCAAGGAGCGGGGCTACCGTCGAATCGACCCCGCCGGAGTATAAGGCTACAGCACGATATTTTTTCTTGGTCACTTCAGCTCTCCTGTTAATAACGTTATTGCATCATCGGTGCGCAGAACCGTGGAAAACATCCAGCCCTGGATTGCACAAACCACCTGATGGACGACATCTGCCGACAAATCGCCTATTGGAAGCGCTGCCGTGGCATCGCTCACAAAAACAACTTCATACCCACGGGCGTGAGCCTCGCGGGCCGTTGTATCCACGCACATGAACGAAAGCAGACCGCAGAGGTACAAGCGCGCAATGTTCCGTGACCTCAAATAGACGTCGAGATCCGTGTCATAAAAGGCGCCCGGCTTGGTTTTGGTGATGATGGGCTCGCCTTCCCGGGAAGAGACTTCGTCGGCAAATTCGAGATACCTGCTTCCGGGTGCAAACGTTACGGCTCCAGGCTTCAGGCTGACATGACGGATATGCACTACGGGGATTTCGATTTTCCTGGCCGCCTCAAGCAACTTGAGGGAATTGGCCAGGGCCGACGCGCCATCGGGCACCCGGAGCGGGCGTCCGGCTTCAAAATATTCCCTCTGAAGGTCAATGCAGAGCAGTGCAGATGATGGCTGTTTCATGATTCCCCCTTATCAGGCCACAGAGTCTTTGCAACGATCGGACGGCTTTGTTGTCCCATGCTTGACCTTGACCATGGCCGCCCTTGCCGTTTCAACGGCCTCCTCCTGAAGAACGGCCAGTCATGATCGCCTTTTCAGACCGGTCCGGCGCCAGGACATAAACAAGAAGGACTTAGCCGTAGAAGACTAAGTCCTTCTTTGAAGATGGGAATGGACAGAATGGATCTGCCGACGCCCGCGACAGATATTTACGGCATGCTACGCTGTCGCTTCCTTGCCCTTTTTGACGATGTCCCTCTGGCCCTCCGGGGGAGGCGGGGGAACAGTCTCACCTACCAGCTTCGTAATCGCGCCGAACTGAGGCGGACAGGCGGCGAAGCAGGCACCACAGCGGATGCATTTATCCTGCTGAATGATATGAACCTGTTTCTTCTCGCTGATGATCGCTTCAACGGGGCACCGGCGCGCACAGGTCATACAGGCCTGACACTTCTGGGGATCGATGTAGTACGACAGCTTCTCGCTGAAGAGCTTCTCGACCTCCTCCGTGGTGAACAGCTTCTCCACTTCCTCGTGGCTGTACACAGGAGTCCCCAGCTTTTCGTTCGTCATCACCTTGATGTAGGGGATCTGCCGGGAAAGTTCCTCCAGCCGGGCATCGAGGTCTTCCTTGGCGATTCCTTCCTTGACGCCGAGTGGACCGATTTCCTTGATCGTCTTGACGAAGGCGTTGACGCAGTCCGCATAAAGGTTCGCTTCCGCGCCCGACATGAAGTTCAGCCGCAGGCGCTCGGGATCCATTCCGATGCGCTCCAGAAGCTTCTTCGCCAGGGCCACCATGTTCTGCGCATGGTAATTGCCGTTCGTGATATAGTTGCACTCCCCGAGGTGGCATCCGCCGACGAACACCCCGTCGCAACCGTTCATGAAGGCACGAAGTACATGGGTTAAATCTACCCGCCCCGTGCACATGACACGGACCAGCCTCATTTCGTGTGTATATTGCAGTCTGGAAACTCCAGCCAGGTCAGCGGCGCCGTATGCTCACCAGTGGCACACGAAGCCGATGATCCGGGGCTTAAATTTTTCAGCCATTTCTTTCTCCTTCCTGAGAATCTTTCTTCCTGCTTCTATCCCATGTTGCCCTTCAACGGCTAACGGCGTTTACCCCCCAGCCGTTGAAAAGACAACCCGGTTTTATTCGACTTCCACGGCCACCTGTTCCGGAACGATCGCATCGATCTGGGCCATCAGCTCATCTTCCGTATAGTGCTTCAGATAAATCGCTCCCGTCGGACACATGGCGTTACAGAGGCCGTCACCCTTGCAGAGAACGGGATTCATGGTCGCCTTCCGGCCCTGCTTGGTCTCGCGCATCTCGATGGCCCCGTAAGTGCACACCGTCGCGCAGGCACCGCAGCCCATGCACCTCTTCTCATTCACCTCGCAGACGGAACCGGAGGCGGTGACCGTATCACGGGACAGCAGCGTCAGAACCCGGCCGGCACAACCGTAAGCCTGGTTGATCGTTTCCGTGATGTGCTTGGGATACTGAGCCAGACCGCAGAGGAACACGCCGTCGGTGGCGAACTCCACCGGCCGCAGTTTCACGTGGGCTTCCTTGAAGAAGCCGTCCAGGCTCAAAACAACTTTGAACTGCGCCGCCACTTCCTTGGTCGCTTCCGATGGAAGCGTTGCGGCGGACAGGACGAGATAATCGGCGTCCAGGGCCATATACTGCCCCAGAATCGGGTCGGGAACGGTCACCCGCAGGACGGGACGCCCTTCCTCGACAACCGGCTCCACCTGGGGGGCATCCGCCGGTTCAAAGCGGATGAATTTCACGTCCTTCTCTGATGCCTCCCGGTAATAATCCTCGGAGAACCCGTAGGTCCTCATATCCCGGAAGAGGATGTAGATATCCATTTCGGGATTCTTTTCCTTCAGCTTCAGGGCATTCTTGATGGCATGGGTGCAGCAGATCCTCGAACAGTAATTCCGGTCCTCGTTTCTGCAGCCTACGCACTGGATCATCACCAGAGACTGGGCATTGCCGATCCCTTCGTCTTCCTTGACGATCTTCTCCTCCAGCTCCAGCTGCGTCATGACCCGTTCATCCTGGCCGTAGAGGTATTCGGTCGGTTTGTATTCCTCCGCACCGATCGCAAGGACGGACGCCCCGTGTTTGATCTCCGTGGTTCCCCGCGGAGACTTTACCGTCGTGACGAAATTCCCGATATAACCGGCAGCCTCTGTAATGGTCGCATCCGTATAGACATGAACCATTGGATTCTGGTAGATTTTCTGCTTCAGATCGCTCAGGTAGGCCTGAACATCCAGCCCTTCCAGGGTGTAATGGACCCGGTTGGCGTTGCCGCCCAGATCCTTCCCCTTTTCGATCAGGTAGACATCGTGCCCCTGTTCGGCGATGGAGAGGGAGCAGACCATCCCGGCGATCCCGCCGCCCACGACCAGGGCGTTGTTGTTCACGGGGAGATCGAATTCCTGCAGGGGCTGCAGCATACGGGCCCGGGCTACGGACATCCGCGTGAGGTCCTTGGCCTTCTGCGTGGCCTCTTCCTTTTCCTTCTGGTGCACCCAGGAGTTGTGCTCCCGGATATTCGCCATTTCATAGTAATACTGGTTGATCCCCGCCTCCCGGACCGTATCCCGGAACAGAGGCTCCAGGGTTCTGGGCGAACAGGCCGAGATGATCACGCGGTTGAGCCCCAGTTCCCTGGTCTTATCGGAGATCTCCTGGGCGGAGTTCGTCGCGCACGAGAACAGCTGCTCCTGGGCGTAGACCACGTTGGGCAGGGTCAGGGCGTATTCGACCACCTCGGGGACATTGACGATCCTGCCGATGTTCGCCCCGCAGTGGCACACAAAGACGCCGATCTTCGGCTCCTCAGCGGACACATCCTTCTCCTCCGGATAGATCCGCTCCGTGGACAGATTGCCCCGGCGGTAGTCGAGAAGCTCGCCGATCTGGGAGCCGGCCCCGCTGGCGCTGAACACAGACTCGGGAATGTCCAGAGGACCCTGGAAGCCGCCGCTGACAAAGATCCCCGGCTTCGTCGTCTGGATCGGATTTGTGAGATCCGTTTTGGCGAAACCGTGCTCATTGAGCTCAATGCCGAATTTTTCCGCCATCTCCAGATAATTCTTGGGCGGCGCCAGGCCGACGGCCAGGACCACCATGTCGAATTCCTCTTCCTTCACCCCTTCGTCGGGGGTGGAGTACCGAAGGATGACATTCTTGGTGACCGGGTCCTCACGGACTATGGAGACATAGCTGCGGATGAACCGGATGCCCTCCAGGGCCTGGGTCCTGTCGACGTAACGCTCGAAGTCCTTCCCATAGGAACGCACATCGTTATGAAAGATCGTGCACTCCGCCGTGGCGTCGTGGTCCTTCGTCAGGATCGCATGCTTCTGGCTGTAGGTGCAGCACACCATGGAGCAGTAGCTGTTCTCCCCTTCGGTCACCCGGCGGGAACCGATGCAGGAAAGCCACGCAAGCTTGTGGGGATGCTTCAGGTCCGAAGCCCGCAGGATCTCGCCGCCGTAGGGACCGGTGGAACCCAGCAGACGCTCGAAGTCCATCCCCGTGACCACGTTGGCAAACTCCCCGTAGTGGTATTCCTCCTTCACCTTGGGATCGAAGGGCTCCATGCCCGCCGCCAGGATGATGGCTCCCACCTTGATGTCCAGAATCTCCTCCGTCTGCTTCAAATCAATGGCGTCCGCCTTGCAGACCGCCTGGCAGATCTTGCACTTCTCTTCCTTCAGATAAAGGCAGCTCTCGTCGATATAGGTGATCAGGGGAATGGCCTGGGCAAAATACACATGGATGGCCTTGTTCTTCGAGATCTCCTGGTTGTATTGATCGGGATAAACGACGGGGCAGTATTCCACGCAAACCGTACAGCCCGTGCACTTGTCCTCGATGATGTATCGGGGTTTCCTCCTCAAGGTGATTGTGAAGTTCCCCGCCTCTCCCTTGACGCGATCCACTTCCGTGTACGTCAGGACCTCTATGTTTGGATGCCGGCCGACCTCGACCAGTTTGGGTGCGAGAATTCACATGGAGCAGTCGTTGGTGGGGAAGGTCTTGTCCAGCTGGGCCATGTGGCCGCCGATGCTGGGCGACGTCTCCACCAGGAATACCCTGAAACCCGCGGTCGCCAGATCCAGCGAGGCCTGAATGCCGCTGATCCCGCCGCCGACGACCATTACGTCTCCAAAATTGTTCTTTTCTTTTTCCATTTATATACCCTCAGCGAATTGATGAATTCGTGAAAAAAAAATATCTCATCCTCTATGTGCTAGATCACTTCCGCAATCACTTCCGAGATCTCCTTGACCTCGATCTTCTCGTCAAACCCCATGGTCACCCGGCTGTCCTCGAAGTTCGTGATGCAGTACGGACACGCCGTCACCAGCACCTCCGCGCCGACGCCCACCGCCTGATCGATCCGAAGGTCGCAGAACCGCTCCCCTTTCACCGTCTCCATCCAGATCCGGCCACCGCCGCCGCCGCAGCACAGGCTGTTGGCGTGGTGCTCCGGAAGCTCCGTGAACTCCGCTCCGGGAACCGCCTGGAGAACCTCCCGGGGCTCGGCGTAGATGCCGTTGTGCCGGCCCAGGTAACAGGGGTCGTGCCACGTCAGCTTCTTGGCGAACTCCCCGCTGAGGGTCAGCTTCCCGTCCCGGATCAATTCGGCCAGGAACTGGGAAATATGGACGATCTCGAAGTTCACCATGAACTCCGGGTACTCGTTCTTGAAGGTGTGGTAGCAATGGGGGGAAGACACCAGGATCTTCTTCACCCCGGCGTCGACAAAGGCCTTGATGTTTTCCTTGGCCAGGCGCCTGAAAACCTCTTCGTCACCCGCCTTGCGGATGCTCTCGCCGCAGCACACTTCCTTCTCGCCCAGGATGCCGAAATTGACCCCCGCCTTCTGCAGAACCTTAGCCGTGGCCACGGCCACCCTCTTCATCCTCGGGTCATAGCAGGCGTAGCAGTCCGGAAAATAGAGGATGTCCATATCCTCGGTGAACTCCGGAACGTTCAGTCCCTTGGCCCAGTCCGCCCTCTTCCCCCGCTCTTCGTTCAGGGGGTTCCCCGAACCCACGAGGCTGCCTCGAATCGACTTGATGGGCAGGACGGAATGGGGAAATACCCCGTACTCCGTGGCGATCCTCCGCAGGGCAACCCCGGATTCGATCTGCTTTACGTCCCTCGGGCACTGCTGGGGACATCTCCCGCAGGTGGTGCAGCGCCACATGTCCTCGCTCTCGATGTCCGTCAGGCCGAAGGTGGCCTCCCGGACCAGCTTGCGCATACTGAAGGTCGTCACCCGGTTCCAGGGGCAGACACTGTCGCACAACCCGCATTGAAAGCATCGCTTGAAGGCGTCTCCACCGTGCGATTTCACTTCGACGATAATCTCTTTGTAAGGAGCTATAGTCTCCATCGATTTCCTTCCTTAAATAATAATCCTGTTTCCGACTTCTTCCTCCGGCGCGGATGCAGGGCCGTCCAACGACCTGCACCCCGCCGGATTCAACCGGATAATTTCACTGGATGTCGTTACGTTACGGAGCGCTAAGCCCTCAGTCCTTCAGCTGCATCCGGGAAAAGGCATCCTTCATCTTCTCCCAGCCGTACTTGTCCACCATGGACGCCAATCCGAACTCCACATCCTCCATCTCTACGCTCTCGTCGGCCTCTTCTTCCACCTCTTCGTAGGTGAGCACGTCGCTGATGCACCATTCGACACATTTCGGAACTTCCAAAGGGGGATCGCTTTCACACATGTCGCAGCGAAGGGGGAGACCGGAATCCGGCTCTTTGAACCTGTCCCGGGCCGGACAGGCAGCCCGGCAGAAGTCGCAATCACTGTATTCCTTGCCGTCGATTATATACGTTTCCCGGCCCATGCATTCGGCTGCGGTGTACTCACCTGCAAACACTGGAAGCCAGATGTCCGAGGTAGGGTGACGGACAATCTTAATGCGGGATCTAGCCGGATTGATGACACTATATTTCGGGACCGAGTGAAAACCGGCACAAACCATCTCACAACCCCGGCAGCCATTGCACTTATCTGCATCAACCTTGATTCTCTTGATTTTCTTAGTTATTTTCGCCATCTCTCAATATCCCTCTCTTCATTAAGTCTTCCGCGACATAATCCAAATCTAATTCATGGAGTCGTTCTTTCGTGGGAACGCCATCCAGATTCCATCCCTTGTACTGATAGTATGTATCCAGCAACTCTTTCTCCAGTTCGGGATAACGTCTCTTCCAGTGATCTTCCGGCGCGTTCTCATCTTCCCTCCTGAAGCCGTACCTGAGATTCAGTGCCCGGTGCAGGTTCCTGTTGCGATTGACAATTTTCTTCAGCTTTGCTTCATCCATTTCAATCCCTGTCGCCGCCTGGATAACCCTCGGATAGTTGTGGATATGCCAGGGTGGCTTCAGGCAGAAGCCGGACATCCCGCAACAGATGCAGCAGGCGTCATCGATGTTGTGCATCATCTCCATCCAGTCGACAATCTCACTGCACATGTAAGGCGTGGGGAAGAAGGGGATCGATTTTTCTCCCCGGGGTTCCCAATCCAGAACGTACTGTTTGAAGTGATCATCGGGGAGCTGCGGCCAGTCTCTGACGAATTCCTCTCTCATCTCCATGGTGGGGAATGCCGCCTGGGGCCAGTTCCCCTCGATCTGGGTGATGCTGATCTTTTCGTTGGTCGTATACATGAGGAAATAAATGGGATCCAGCGTTCCCAGCTTGAGTGGCAGCTGCTCATGCTTCTTGATCGTATTGTGGTCAAAGGCTTCCGCCCCATTGCCGATCGCTCTGGCCGCCCAGTAGACACCGTCGGCCAGGAGATTGCCGATGCCCTGCCGATAGGCCGTCCGATCCATCAACCAAAGGAACCGCTCCTCGGTCTCTTCCGGGCAGGGTGGGTATTCGTCCGTCCCGACCAGATCTTCCTCGGTCAGAATGCCTGCCTCAATCAGCTCGACACCGAAGGCGAGGATCTGCGGCGTTGAGAAGGAGTCAAATCCATACTCCGTCGCCCGCTGCAGGGCTCTCCAGGACCAATCCAAGCTGTCGACATAAGCCGCCATGGCGTACGTCATCTTCCCGAAACATTTTGCCATGTAACGGGGCGTATCCTTGAAGGCGATCAATGCCCCGCAATGTTGGGGGCAGTTGTAGCAGCTGATCAGCCGTTTGATCCCGGCCAGCTGCGTTTCAGGCCATTCCACGGAAATGTTCTCGTCCCAGAATCCCCTTCTCCGGACGCGTGCATTTCCCCACATGAAATTTTCCGTATGCCACTTCTCATCGGTATGCACCATCTCCTGCGGCGAGCCGATCCCGGCCAGAATGGTCATGACTCCGGGGATGGGGTTGGCGTTCCGGTAATTGATGTAAGCCATCATGTCCATCATCTCTTTCATGAAGGCTTCACCGTCGTACAGGTTGATGTCCTTGGTCCCCCGCACCGCAATGGCCTTGACCTTCTTGTCTCCCATGATGGCGCCACCGCCAAGCCGGCTGGCACTCGACCGGCCCTGTTCCATGGACGCGGTGAAGCACCGATTTTCTCCCGCCGGACCTATGGCGAAGATCTGGGCATCGGGCTCTTTAAGCTCCTCGCGGATAAGATCCTGAGTTTCGTATGCACCCCTTCCCACGAGATGAGAGGCATCACGCAGCTCGACCTTGTCGTTCTTTATCCAGATATAAACCCAGTTGGGCGATTTGTTGTTCAATATTACTTTGTCGTAACCCGCGTACTTGAGTTCCGCGGACCAGAATCCTCCCGAAAACGGATACGCCAGCATCCCCGTCTGGGGGGAAACAAAGGTGACCAAGGTACGATTCGCACTCCAAGCCGGTGTGGCATTAAGAAGACCGGAGCTGAAAATCATCATGTTCCCATCGTCAAAAGCCTTCGTTTCCGGAGGGACTCTATCCCAGTGCAGCTTGACATTGGTGCCCAGCCCTCCAAGATGGGTTTCGACTAGTTTTGGATCAGTTTCGACTCGCTCTATGTTTCCCGTCGCTAAATCAATCTCCAAATTATACCCCGTCTCTGCATACCTCATATCGCTACCCCTTTAAAATATTGGTTACATTGTGACCGTTTCATAGCACAGCCCAACTGATTGTCAAGGAAAATTTGTCATATTTTGTCATTAAATAGATCGAAGTAATTTATAGAAATATTCTTCGCTTTAGGCTATCGATAACATAAGTTGATGTTCTGTTTCCATCCCCCCGGAGGCTTCTGCACCCTTAGCCGCATGAAAGGTCAACATCAGGCGAGACATGTTCATTATATTGTAAATATTCATAATATATTTTTATACATCATCATTTTCTCCGTTTTGTCCTGAAATAAAACAGCCCGATCCGCTTTTTTATCCCCGAAATAAATTCTGTTATTCAATGTGAGAAAAACAGATATTTTTCTTGAAATGCGGAGCGGATTCTTATATTGGATAAACCAATTCATAATTAGAAAGATCATGAGCAAGGAGGAACAGGATATGTCTTTAGGAGCAGGAACTGTTAAGACCTACATCACCCCTAAGCCTTTCACACCGCAGAATTTCAAACCCCACCCCGCAAAAGAGACTCTGTTGATCATCAGCGAAACCGTTCGGTTCGCCCTGAAAAACCTGGGCTACTCAGTGGCGGAGGCTCCAGGTTATGACCCGGAAATCATTCGACAGATCCAGGCCGAAGGTGAGGTTATTTCGGACTTTCTGGCCAAGGTTCTGCGGGCCCGGCGGACGGCCGACAGAGATGAGCTCAAGAAGCTTACTGATACGCTGAAGGAACAGGTTTCAGCCGTTTTGGCCGCAGCTGAGCAGCTCAAGGCCATCGCCGCAAACACCGGCAAACCCGAATGGGTGAATGTCTACCTGCAGACCGTCGTAACCAACCTTGCAGAAGTCGAAGCTCATGTAAAAAGACTTCCCTGAGTACAAGGCTCTGCGGTAAACAATCACGGAGTCCGGCAACCGATGAACTGATGGGGCGGGCGCCGCAGCCTTGAACGCGCCGGATGTGTGGAACGGTCTCAGGGAACATCGGTGACGATCGATCTGCTTATGAGCTGCCAGCCAGCCCTGCGACAGATCGAAGAGGCGCTGACCCTTGAGAAGCCCGATCTGGAAGATGAAGAAACAAACAAGCAACAGGCCGGCTGTATATTACGCTGTCAGGCGGCAGGAAACGCTTCCATCGCCCGTCAACACTTTTGCTCAAGGGATGAATAACTCCTGCAACCACTGCCTGATGCGCTCCTCTAAGTATTGACGGCCGGAAAAACACTTGTCCCGGCCTTGTTGGTGGTTGTCGCACTCTGAGTTTCGGATTGCTGCCCGCTGAATAAATACCTCCGTGGGCAATGATTTTTTAAAAATATTGAAGGGGAGAGATAGAATGGAAGAGATTAGCAAAGATAAACTCAGCTTGAAGGAATTCGAGAAAAAACCGGATGGCACCTGGGTTTGTGTCAGGAATGCGGACATCCAGACCAAATCGGGTAAGGTGATCAGGGTGCTTCCTGGCACCGTTTTCAAAAAAGGTTTCCCCCTCTGGGGTGGTTGTCAAGTTGCGGAAACACTTGACGAAGTGAGTTCGAGTTAAAACATTCCTGGCTGCAAGTTCCAGAGTGCCGGGAAAAACTGTTCATCGAGCGGGAGGATATCGCTCTTGCTTGCTGATGGTTGGCGGTTTCACCATCTGGCCCTTTACGCAGACGGTTTCATAAAAAAGCGGCCAAAATTTTCAACGCTCTCTATAGAATGGCCGGATATGTCTGCTGCGGCTGCTGATCGAAAGCCCGAAGCTAAGCGCCACCGGCTGGCAATTCCCTTGTGCCGAATTGCCAGCCGGTCCCCACCTGTCGTTATGGCGCTGACCAGTTCACCGAATACGGGTCCCCGCGCTTTTTCGCAAGAGACTACCACCGTATCGGCTTTCCAACCACTGGCGGTCCCTTGAGGTGAGGTTTTCCGCTGCAACCTCTAATTTCCTGAGATGGGCTACCCTCTTTTTCAACGTTCACCAGGTTGACAGAACCTGGGAAAACGAACCCCACGGCCCCCTTGAATCCCTCACCCGTCGTCGGATAGGGATCGGACATACCCTTTTTCTCTATGATTCAGCACCTGGAATCGAGACACGTCCTTTCCGGACTGATCAGGTTACCCGTCAAGTCAAGCTGGTTTTTCCCCTGCCGGATTTCTGCGGCAGCGACAGGATGCCGTCGGAATCCTAACCGGATGTTTGAAGAAGCATTCGCCTCTCTGGCGAACAGCAGATCAAGTTCCGGTCTCTTTTTCTAAGGAAATGCATTATGAAATCTCTGTCTATTGGTCTTGAAGAGGCTCTGCGATTGACCCAGGAGGGCATTACCCCCCTTTCCGCGGAAAATGTTTCCCTGGTTGAAAGCGTTGATCGCATCGCGGCCCGTGATCTTTTTGCCTTGGTCGATTCCCCCTCCACGGATTCTTCCCGCAAAGACGGCTACGCGGTCCTGGCCCATGAGGTCGCCGGGGCTACAGCCGAAAATCCTGTCCGGTTGAGGCTGCTGGGTTCCATGGCCGCTGGTGGGAAGACGGATATCCAGGTCAGGGAGGGGACGACGGTCAGGGTCTTGACGGGAGCCCGCATCCCGACCGGAGCTGACGCCGTGGTCGCGGAAGAATATGCCCGGAAAGAGCACTCCCATGTGCTGGTGGAAAGCTTTGCCCAGCCCAAGAATGTTCTGAGGCGCGGCAGTGATGTGGCCAAAGGGCAATGGATCCTCCGTGCCGGCCGGCGGATATCGCCTGTCATGGCAGGCCTCCTGGCCGCCGCAGGACATAGCAGTGCCCCCGTCTTCCGTAATCCCGTTGTCGGAATGCTCGGCACCGGCGATGAAATTGTCGAACCGGGGAACCCTCTAACGGATGGGAAACTCTATGCGAGCAACATCACGACCCTGGCCGGATGGTGCAATCGATACCGGATGAAAAGCCGTACGGCCATCGTCAGGGATGATCGTGCTGCCCTGCTGTGCGCATTGAAAAACCTGGCGGACCAAACGGATGCCCTGATCACCAGCGGCGGGGCCTGGGTGGGGGATCATGACTTGGTGGCTCATGTCCTTGAAGAGCTTGGATGGAAGAAGATTTTCCACCGGATCCGCATCGGACCCGGTAAAGCCGTTGGTTTCGGCATGCTGGATCGAAAACCCGTTTTCATCCTGGCCGGTGGCCCCCCATCCAACCTGATGGGATTTCTGCAGATCGCCCTTCCCGGAATCCTTGCCCTTGCCGGTCACACAAACCCAGGCCTGCCGACGATGACTGCCCGGCTTGCCTCGGACCTCAGCGAAGGCGAAACCGATTGGACGGATTTTTTCTTCGGCACCCTCGAAAACCATGAAGAATTACCGGACTTCCGTCCCATGGCGAAACGCAGCCGCTTGAACTCCCTTGCCGAGGCTACGGCAGTGGCCTCCATCCCGGAAGGGAAAAAGGCTCTTCCGGCGGGATCCATCATTTCCGTGCAGCTGTTGACATAGGAAACACATCACTCAGAATAAAAACCGGAATCCATGCCTGTTCACACGATCCCCGTAGGCCGGCACAACGTGCATATGGACATGCTGATATTCCTTCCCGGAATCGGGACCTTCGTTGAACCCCATGGAAAATCCGGAAGGGGCAACATGCGTCGCTCCGCGGAGAAATTCAATACCGGAATGGCATCTTTCAATGACCCTCGTATCGGATTTTTCCGCCAAAGCAATGTAGTGTTCATACCTTTCAATAAAATTGATTCGGTGAAACTGATTAAAGAGAACCCTCCAGGCAACTTTTCGAAATTGAAGATATTCTTCATTGGTCAACTCGAAGATGCTTTCAACGTGCCTTAACGGTATAATTAAAAAGTGGCCGACATTTTTAGGACAGATCTCGACCAGCGCGGCCAGCAAACGATCGCGGTAAAAAATATTATACGCGTTCGTTTCGATCATTTCGCAAAACTGACAATACCCCATGTTCGATTAATGCCTTTCAGATGCATTCCTGTTGGTGGAGCGCATGCGAGGAAGAAATGCGTCTTTCCGGAGAGTCCATCAAGACGGGAAAGGCCGGGGGGAAAGCATCTCCGGCAAAATGGCCTGATTTCTCTGTCCTGGGGTTACAGCCCCTGGCTCTTCGACGGACGCGTTCATGCTCATATCCAGTCCGCCACATCCGTCACAACCTCCTCTATAGGATCAAAACGGTCGGTGTCAAGAGATATATGTCTTACAGGACACATGCCTTCTGCAGGCTCTTCGTGACGGGAAGACGATTATCTGTGAACGCACCCCCTCTTTTTACACCCGGCGTTAGTAGAGGTTTCAGGAGCCCCTGCCACGAGGAGTTCCGGAACATCGTTCCCAAGAGTGCATGAAGGGTTCGGAATACAGAGGAGACTTCAGCGCCTTCGGCTGAGACCTTGATGAGAAGGGCTTCAGACCATGGAGGGGGAGAGAGACGGGATGCGCTCCCGTCTCAAGGTTCATGTTTCGTGCGGCTCTTTTCAGGACATTCGGAATAGATGACTTTACAGTGGGATGTTGTTGTGCTTTTTCGGAAGACGGTGCTCCGACTTTTCCTTCAGGGCCTCCAGCAGAAAGGCAATGCGTTTCCGGGTGTCCATCGGAAGGATGATTTCGTCGATGATGCCCAGGCCCGCGGCAAAGTAAGGATTGTTGAACTGCGCTTCATAGGTTTGGGCCAGCTCTTTGCGTTTGGCTGCGGAATCCTTTGCCTCCTGAATCTCCCGGCGGTAAATAATGTTGCAGGCGCCTTCCGCCCCCATGACGGCAATTTCCGCGGAGGGCCAGGCCATGACGTAGTCCGCGCCGAGCTGCTTGCTGCACATGCCGATGTAGGCCCCGCCGTAATCCTTGCGGACCACGATGGTGAGCTTGGGCACCGTGGCCTCCGAATAGGCATGAAGCATCTTTGCCCCATGGGTGATGATCCCCGCCCATTCCTGGCGGGTGCCGGGAAGATATCCGGGAACATCGGCGAAGGTCAGCAGGGGGATGTTGAAGGCATCGCAGAAGCGGATGAAGCGGGCGGCCTTATCCGAAGCGCTCACATCGAGCACGCCGGCCCCGAATCGCGGGTTGTTGGCCACGATCCCCACGGGACATCCCATAATCCGGATAAACGCGACAATCATGTTTTTAGCCCACAGGGCATGGGGCTCCAGCATCTCATGGTTGTCGGCGATTTCCAGGATGATCCTCTTCATGTCATAACTCTTTGATGGCTTGTCGGGAATGATGCTGTTCAGGTCCGGGCATTCGCGGTCCGGCTTGTCCGACGTCGGCATGATGGGCAGGGGGCTGTGACAGCTGTCGGGAAGATAAGACAGCAGCGTTCGGATTCTGTTGATGCAATCCCGGTCGTTGTCCATGGCGAAATGGCAGACGCCGCTTTTGGTGGAATGGACCAGGGCCCCCCCCAGGGCTTCATTGGTCACCTCTTCGCCGATGACGGCCTTGATGACATCCGGTCCCGTAATGCACATGTAACTGCTTCTTTTAACCATGAAGACCCAGTCTGTCAGGGCCGGGGAATAAACGGCCCCGCCGGCGGTGGGTCCCATGGTCGCCGTGATCTGGGGAATGTAGCCGGAGGCCAGGGTGTTTCGATAAAAGATCCCGCCGTAGCCGTCCAGGGCGGGAACACCTTCCTGGATGCGCGCCCCCCCGGAATCGTTGAGGGAAACGAAGGGCTTTTTTGCCGCGATGGCCATGTCCATCACTTTCCATATTTTTTTCGCCTGCATTTCCCCGAGACTGCCCCCGGAACAGGTAAAATCCTGGGCCGCTGCAAAGACGACGCGGCCGTCGACCCGGCCGAATCCGGTAATGACGCCTTCGGCAGGAATGTCTTTCTCTCCGAGGCCGAACAGTGTCGAACGATGCTTGGTGAAGAGCTGCACCTCCTGAAACGTCGCGGTGTCAAAAAGCAGGTCAAGTCGTTCCCTTGCGGTCAGCTTGCCCAGTTCATGCTGCTTTCTGACCATCTCCCTGCCGCCCATCCGCATTAACGTCTTTTTTCGGGATCCGTAATCCCTGATTTTTTCCGATGTGGTATTCGTCGAATTTTCCGTGGCCATAATCCCTCACAGAATGAAGTTAAATAGTTCGGGGAACCTGAAAAACCCCGGTTAAACAGGTTTTTCGAATTGACCATACTTAATTTAAAAAAGTATAATTGTACATAATTTTTTACAAAATCACCGTGGAGACGATGAAACGAAACATAAAACTTGTCCTGGAATATGACGGGACGGCCTATCGAGGCTGGCAGCGCCAGGGGCAGCAGCCGACCATCCAGAAAATTCTTGAGGAGGCCATCGGCAGAATCACGCAGGAATCCATTACACTCTATGGATCGGGACGGACCGACGCCGGGGTTCACGCCCGGCATCAGGTGGCCAACTTCAAAACGGAATCGGGAATTCCGGCGGGAAATCTCCTGCGCGGGATCAACAGCCTCCTTCCCGAAGACATTGCGATCAAGGAGATTCAGGAGGTTGAGGGGGATTTTCATTCCCGTTATTCCGCGAAGAGCAAAAGCTATCTTTACCGGATTTTCAATTCCCCGATCCGTTCCCCGCTGGAGAGACATTCCGCCTGGTTCGTCCGCGCCCCCCTCGAGTTCGATAAAATGGCCCGGGCCTTGTCCCTTCTTCACGGCAGCCATGATTTCACCTCTTTCTGCGCCGCGGGCAGCGACGTGAAATCCTGCGTCCGCACCGTTCTCAGGACGGAGATGCTCCTCGATTCCGGCCGGGTGATCTCAATCTCGATTGAAGCGGACGGCTTTCTGCGGCACATGGTCCGCAACATCGTCGGGACGCTGGTCGAACTGGGTGCGGGGGAAGAGGCCCCGGAGATCATCCAGGACATCCTGGAGGCGAGAGACCGGGGACGGGCTGGAATCACCGCGCCTCCCCAGGGACTTTTTCTGCAGGAAGTCCGGTATTGACGACCGTCTTCCGGTGCGGGAATAAGGGAAGAGAAATTTATAGAAAGAGAGAAGAACCCGGTCCCCATGGTCCATGTGATTCCAGATTGCGGCTTTGCACAGGCCTATGTCATCTCCGGAGCAGACGGCCTGATGGTCGTTGACGTGGGCAGCATCGGCGCCGCCATGGATGTCGAGCGGTTTCTTGCCGGCCGTCCGGACCTGTCCATCGAAGATGTCCGGTTTGTCACGGCGACCCATTTTCATATCGACCATATCGGCGGGATGGGAACGTTCCTGGAAAAATGTCCGCCAACAACAAAGATCCTCTTTTCTCCCCTGGTTGGGGAGTACTTCCACGGGAAAAGAAAACTGTCCCTGATCCGGAGCTGGTTCGTCGGTTTTATGCCCGCCTCCCTGTGGTGCAGCCGCTACGTCAGGAGGTTTGACCATCTGCGCGTTGAAAGCCTCTCCGGAATTCCTCTCCCGGGATTGAGAAATCTGATCAAACCGCCCTGCCCGGAAACGCGGATCCGGTACTTCGATCTGGACCTTTTTCCGTCTCGGAATCCGGCCGATGGACGGCGAAAGTGCCCCCAAGCCTGCCCTGTCGGTTTCGGTGATTGGAAAGTCATAGAAACACCGGGCCATACCGAAGATTCCCTCAGCTTTTACAACCCTGTCACGAGGGAGCTGATCTGCGGCGACCTGGTGATCAACACGGTCAAAAACGGTCCGGGCAGGCTGAACACCTTCTGCTGGAGCCGGAAGATAACGAAAAGGACCTATGACAAGCTCCGGACGGGGCTTGTCCCCCGGATTCTTTATCCCGGACATGGGTACAGGATCGCTCACCCCCAGAATGCCCTGGCAGACGTCGAAGTTTCACGGCTGTTCCTGCGGCGGCGGGTGTGCCCTTGAGCCCTTCTCTTCGGCATTGCATCGGGCAATCGTTTCTGATAGCCTCAAGCCCTGGGCAGGGATGCCGGAAAGCCGCGGAAGGCCATCCCACCCGGGCCGCGATGGCCCTTTCCTTAAAAGATCCCAATGAACTGGAGCAACTCTTTGAGCCGCAGAATTCACCTTCTTCCCGAAACGCTGACCCATAGAATCGCCGCCGGCGAAGTCGTGGAAAGACCGGCGTCCATCGTCAAAGAGCTCATGGAAAATGCCCTCGATGCCGGGGCGACGGAGATCACCATTGAACTGGAACAGGGCGGCTGCGGACTGATCCGCATTTCCGACAACGGGAGCGGCATCAGCGCCGAGGATGTTCCGCTGGCCTTTGCCCGTCACGCCACCAGCAAAATTGCGGAGTTCGACGATCTCTACCGGGTGCGGTCCTTCGGCTTCCGCGGGGAAGCCCTGGCAAGCATCGCCTCCATATCCCGGACGGAGCTGGTGACCCGGACCCC
Source organism: Syntrophus sp. (in: bacteria) (assembly GCF_040768185.1). Classification (NCBI taxonomy): domain Bacteria; kingdom Pseudomonadati; phylum Thermodesulfobacteriota; class Syntrophia; order Syntrophales; family Syntrophaceae; genus Syntrophus; species Syntrophus sp. (in: bacteria). Next base: position 168,790 of record NZ_JAXGNC010000002.1, read on the forward strand.
GGAGGCGCTGGCGGGTATACGGATCATTGTCGAAGCGGGAAAAATGATCGAAAGAGCAGAGGCGGGCTGCCCCGTCGGGACGACCGTGACGGTGAGCCGGATCTTCGATTCCGTGCCCGTGCGCAAGAAATTCCTCAAATCCGAAAACACGGAGCGGTCGTACTGCCTCGATGTGATTACCCGGCTGGCCCTGGCAAACCCCGAGGTACGAATCCGGGTTCTTGCCAAGGGGCGGGAACTCTTCTCCTACCCGGCAACGCCACGCCTGGTGGAGAGGATCGCCATCGTCCTCGGACAGGGTGACTCCCACCGGATGCGGCCGATCGAGGGCGGCGGCGCCGGGCTCAAGGTTTACGGATTTGCCTCCCAGCCCGACCTGACCTGTGCAACGGCGAGGCAGATCTACCTGTTTGTCAACCGGCGGCACGTCAAGGATTACCTTCTCAACCATGCGGTTATGACGGCCTATCGGCGGGTCATCGAGCCCCGGCGCTACCCGGCGGCGGTTCTCTATCTCGATCTGGATCCGGCCGATGTGGATGTAAACGTCCATCCCGCAAAGCTGGAGGTGCGCTTCCGGCAGCCGCGGATCGTCTACGAGGCGGTTGTCGAGGCCTTGTCCCTCATGCTCCGCGGCTTGGCTCAGCCCCCTTCCATCGAGCACTCCCACGGGCCTTCCGGGGCCCTCGAGAAAGCTCCATGCTGCGGGAAGAATACGCATCCCGGGTTTCCGAGGCGTTGCGGCGGTATTCCCTGGCGTCGGGAAGCCGGAAGCTGATGTATGGGAAGAGGCCGGAGTCAGAGGCAGAAATGCATCCAGCCGTCAGCCCCGAGATGGGATTGCAGACCCTGACGGCTTTGCCGCCGGCCTGGAACAGGAAAGCGGAAGGAGATTCTGCAGCCCCTGATCTGTTCGAGCCGGCTCCGCCGCGGAACCGTTCCCGTCCCGTCTTTTCGGACCTGGACTGTATCGGCTCTCTCTGGGAGACCTATCTGATTTTTCCCTCCCCCGAAGGAATGATCCTGGTCGACCAGCATGCCGCCCATGAGCGGGTCCTCTTTGAAAAGATCAAAGGCGGGGCCGAGAGGGGAAAGCAGGCCGTTCAAGGGCTTTTGATCCCTGAAGTCCTCAGCCTGTCCAAGGCTGACTTTGAACGGATTTCCGACCTGATCCCTCTGCTTGAGGAGGCCGGTGTCGAAGCGGAGCCCTTCGGCGGCGACTCGGTGGTTATCAAGGCCCTGCCCGCCCTGTTGGCCCATCTGGAAGCGGGGGCGCTCGCAAAGGATCTGATCTCCGAATTTTCCGATCGGGAGCGGGCTCTTTCCCTTGCCGAAAAGAGGGACAGAATTTACGCCTTCCTGGCCTGCCGGGGAGCGGTCAAGGCCGGTCACCACCTGACCCGTGAAGAAGTGGGGCAGTTGTGCCGGGATCTGGATTCCACCCCCTTTGCCGCCACGTGCCCTCACGGAAGACCGGTCTATGTTCTCTATCCCCAGCGGGAGATCGAACGGATGTTCAAGCGCCGGTAATGCATGGGAGCGGGCAGGATAACATGATCAGGGAGCAAGAAAAGCCCCGCCTCATCGTGGTGATGGGTCCCACCGCCGCAGGCAAAACCCGGACGGCCATCGCCCTGGCGGAGTTCTGCAACGGCGAAATCGTCAGCGCCGATTCCATGCAGGTCTATCGCCATATGGACATCGGAACGGCGAAGCCGACACCCGCCGAACAAGGTCAGGTTCGTCACCATCTCATCGACATCGTGAATCCCGATGAACCCTTCAGTGCAGCCTCCTTCATGGAGCGGGCCAGGGGCGCCATCACCGATCTCCATCGCCGGGGAAAGGGAATCGTCGTGACAGGGGGAACAGGTCTTTATATCCGCGCCCTCCTGGGGGGGCTCTTCGATGGTCCCGGTGCCGATGAGGCACTGCGCCGATCCTATGCCGCCATTCTGGAGCGGGAGGGAAAACCCGGCCTGTACGAGATACTGAAAACGAAGGACAGTCGCGCCGCAGCGATCATCCATCCCAACGATGTGGCGCGGACAGTCAGGGCCCTGGAGGTCCTGGAACTCACCGGCGTCTCGATCGTGGACCAGCAGCAGGATCATGGTTTTGCCCAGCGGCCCTATTCGGTCCTGAAAATCGGTCTGCGGATGGAACGTCCCCGCCTTTATGAGCGCATCGAAGCCAGGACGGATCAAATGATGGCGTTGGGATTCCTCGAAGAAGTTCAGGGCCTGCTGGATATGGGCTTTTCCGGGGATCTCAAGCCTATGCAGGCCCTGGGCTACCGGCAGTTGGTCAGGGTCCTGAAAGGCACCCTTGGCCTTGAGGAAGCGGTAACTTCGATCAAGCGGGAAACCCGGCGCTACGCCAAGCGCCAGCTGACCTGGTTCGGCGCTGATCCGGAGATTTCCTGGTTTGACGCCGGGGACAGGGAGGGGATTCTTCAGTCTGCCCGACGCCTTCTGGAGAGAAATCCCACCAGCAGATCCCCCCTCCAGAGCGGGGGAACACTGCAAAATCCCTTGACTTAGACAAGGGATAAAGATAAGGATGCGCCTTGAAATAACAAGTTCTTGCATTCGAATAGAAATCTACTCGAAAGGGCGCAGGGCCGACTTCCCGAAGGTGGGACAAGGGAGCATCAGGGCGGCATACCTGCCGCCCTTGTCATTTTTGGAGCACCTGTCATGGACAAAGGGTCTTTAAGCAAAGCGTATGAACCTCGGGAAGTTGAGGAAAGATGGTACCAATACTGGCTGGATGCCGGCTTTTTTCATGCGGAGGACGAAGGGGAAAAACCTCCTTTCGCCATTGTGATCCCGCCGCCCAATGTGACGGGAATCCTCCACATGGGGCATGCCCTGAACAACACGCTTCAGGACATCATCGTCCGCTTCAAGCGCATGCAGGGTTTCAATACCCTCTGGATGCCGGGAATGGACCATGCAGGCATCGCCACCCAGAACGTCGTGGAACAGGAACTGGCCCGGGAGGGGTTGACACGCCATGATCTCGGCCGGGAGAAGTTCATCGAGCGGGTCTGGGAGTGGAAGGCCAAGTTCGGCGGGGTCATCATCAATCAGTTGAAGAGGCTGGGATGCTCCTGCGACTGGGAGCGTCAGCGGTTCACCATGGACGACGGGCTGTCCCGTGCCGTCCGGGAAGTTTTTGTCCGCCTCTACAATGAGGATTTGATCTATCAGGGGGATTACATCGTCAACTGGTGCCCCCGCTGCCACACCGCCATCTCCGATCTCGAAGTGGAGTACAAGGAGGAGGCCGGCTCCCTCTGGAACATCCGCTACCCCCTTGCCGACGGCAGCGGTGAGATCACCGTGGCGACCACCCGCCCGGAAACGATGCTGGGAGATACGGCGGTGGCGGTTCACCCCGACGATCCCCGTTACAAGGATCTCGTGGGCAGGAACGTGCTCCTTCCCCTGGTGAACCGCAGAATTCCCATCATTGCCGATGACTACGTGACCATGGATTTCGGTTCCGGGGCGGTAAAAATCACGCCGTCCTCCGACCCCGCCGACTTTGCCATGGCCGAACGGCATTCGCTGGAAATCATCAACATCATGGACGGAAACGCCGCCATCAACGAAAACGGCGGCCCCTACCAGGGTCAGGACCGCTACGAATGCCGGAAGAACGTCGTGGCCGATCTGGAGAAGCAGGGTTTTCTGATCAGCGTTGAGCCGTACATGCATAACGTGGGACAGTGCTACCGCTGCAAAACCGACATCGAACCCGCCGTTTCCAAACAGTGGTTCGTCAAGATCAAGCCCCTGGCCAAATCGGCCATCAGCGCCGTGGTGAAGGGGAAAACCCGCATTGTCCCGCCCATGTGGGAAGCGACCTATTACGAATGGATGAACAACATCCGGGATTGGTGCATCTCCCGGCAGATCTGGTGGGGACACCGCATCCCCGTCTGGTACTGCGATTCCTGCGGGAAGATGATCGTCTCCACGCAGGATCCCGATGCCTGCCCCGATTGCGGGAATGCCTCCCTCCGGCAGGAGGAAGATGTCCTGGATACGTGGTTCAGCTCCGCCCTCTGGCCCTTTTCCACCCTGGGCTGGCCGGACTCGACGCCCGCCCTGAAGACATTTTATCCCACCTCGCTCTTAATCACCGGGTTCGACATCCTCTTCTTCTGGGTGGCCCGGATGATGATGATGGGCAAATACATCATGCATGACGTTCCCTTCCGGGACGTTTATCTCCACGCCCTGGTGCGGGACGAAAAGGGGGAGAAGATGAGCAAGTCCAAGGGGAACAGCATCAACCCCCTGGACATGATCGACAAGTATGGAACCGATGCCTTCCGGTTCACCCTGGCCGCCTTTTCCGCCCAGGGACGGGACGTCCGGATGTCCGAGGAGCGCATCGAGGGCTATAAGTTCTTCGTGAACAAGATCTGGAACGCCGCCCGCTTCTCCCTGATGAATCTTGAAGATTATCCGGCTGAAGGAAGTGTTGTCGCCACAGCGGAAAAATCCCTGAAGGATCAATGGATTTTGAGCCGGCTTCAGAGGACTGCCGGCGAGGTTGTCCGCAGCATCAACGAATACCGTTTCAACGACGCCGCCGCCGCCGTTTACTCCTTCTTCTGGCATGAGCTCTGCGACTGGTATCTGGAGCTTGCCAAACCCGCCCTGTACGGCAGGGAAACACCGGAAAGGCGCCTGGCGGCCCAGGCCACCCTGAAAGAGGTTCTTCAGGACGGACTGAAGCTTCTCCATCCCTTCATGCCCTTCGTCACGGAAGAGATCTGGCAGAAGCTTTCCCATGACGGGACATCCATCATGGTCAGCACGTTCCCCGAGGCCGATGAAGGAAAAATCGACGATGAGGCGGAACGGCAGATGGGCCTGGTCATGGATGTGATCACCTCCATCCGCAACATCCGGGGCGAGATGGGAATTTCCCCTTCCCGGAAGCTCCGGACCGTTCTTTCCGCTCCTCAGGACGGGGAAAAGGCGCTGATGACGGCGGCGCAGGGCGACATCATCAATCTGGCCGCTCTGGCGGAGCTGGAAATCCAGGGAGACATGGAGGAACCCAGGGGCGTGGCCACCGGCGTGGTCGGCTCCATGCGCGTTTTTGTCCACCTGGAAGGCCTCATCAACATCGCCGAGGAAAAAGCCCGGCTGGAAAAGGAAATGGCAAAACTGGACAAGGACCTGGCACAGGTTTCCCGAAAACTCGCCAACCGTGATTTTCTGGCAAAGGCGGCTGAGGCCGTCATCCGGAAGGAAGAAGAAAAGCACAAGGCCCTGCGGGAAAAGCACGTCCTTTTGAAAGCGGCCTACAAGAAATTTCAGACCATGGAAGAACGTTAGGAGTTTCCCATGATGCTTTCCGTACCGAAATTCATGATGGAGACCCTGATCCGTGCCGCCCTGGCGGAAGACATCGGCTCAGGTGACGTGACCACGGCATCCGTACTGACCGGGCAGGAAAAGGGGCATGCGCGGGTGGTGGCCAAATCGGACCTGGTGGTTGCCGGCGGGGACATCTTTGGCGAGGTTTTTCTCCTGGTCGATGACCGGATCCAAAGAACATCCTGTCTGCCGGACGGTATGCAGGTCCAGCGGGGGCAGGTGGTTGCCGAAATTTCAGGCCCCCTGGCCGGCATTCTGATGGCGGAGCGGGTGGCCCTGAATTTCTTCCAGAGGATGTGCGGCATCGCCACGGCAACCCGGCAATATGTGGAAGCCGTTTCCGGGACGAAGGCAAAGATTCTGGACACCCGGAAAACCGTTCCGGGGCTGCGCATCCTGGACAAATACGCCGTGCGGATCGGCGGAGGAACCAACCACCGCTTCGGCCTCGGCAACTGCATCCTGATCAAGGAGAATCACATTGAGGCGGCGGGCGGCATCGGCGAGGCCGTATCCCGGACCCGGCAGGCGGCGTCCCACACCCTGAAAATCGAAGTGGAAGTGAAAAATTTTCAGGAATTGGACGAAGCCCTCGCCGCAGGGGCCGATATCATCATGCTGGACAACATGAGCGTTGCGGATATGCGGAAGGCTGTCCGAAAGGTCAACGGCAGGGTCCCCCTGGAGGCGTCGGGAAACGTCACGCTGGCAACGGTCCGGCAGATCGCCGAAACGGGTGTGGATTTCATCTCCTCCGGCGCCTTGACGCATTCGGTAAAGGCGGCGGACCTGTCGCTTCTGGTGAGCTCTCAGGGGTGAAGCATGACCGAAAAGACTCTACAAGTCCTGCCATCGGATCTCAATGAAACCGCTTTACGGGAAAGGCTTCAGGGAAGGCGGATCGGGCGGACCGTTCATGTGTATCCGGAGATTGATTCCACCAACAGCGCCGCCTTTTCGCTGGGACATTCCGGGGCGGAAGAAGGGACCGTCGTAATCGCCGATTCGCAGTCGCAGGGACGGGGGCGCCTCCGGAGACCCTGGCAGTCCCCTCCCGGCCGCAACCTGTACACCTCCATTCTCCTCAAACCCCCTATCGAACCCGCTGTCGCGCCTCAACTGACGCTCCTGGCCGGGGTGGCCGTCGCGGATCTCCTGTCGACGTACTGTCCGGGCTCCATTCGACTCAAATGGCCCAATGATGTTCAGATCGAGGGGAAAAAGGTCTGCGGCATCCTGACGGAGATGAGGACTTCCGGTCACGGGATTGACTATGTTGTGGTGGGCATCGGGATCAACGTCAACATCAGGAAGGACGATTTCGACGAGAGCTTCCGGAACCTGGCGACATCCCTCCGGGACGAAACGGGGGGTCGCATGCTCTCACGCCTGGATCTTGCCGTTGGCCTGTATGAGCATGTTGAAAGGCGCTATGCCCGCTATCTGGCCGAAGGCTTCGGCCCTCTGAGGGAAAGCTGGCTTCAGTATGCCCGCATTGTCGGGGAGCCCATCGAGGTGATCTTCCGGGACGAACTCCAGGCTGGAGAAGTGATCGGGCTGGAGGAAAGCGGTGCCCTGCTGCTCCGGGACGACGACGGCAGGGAAGTGCGCGTCCTTGCCGGCGATGCGACGGTTAAGAAAAAATGAAAAGGACGGCCTATGCTTTTAGTCATTGATGTGGGAAACACCAACACGGTTCTCGGCGTGTTCGACGGAGAGGAACTGGTCCATGACTGGAGGATCCGAACCGTTATCGAACACACGGTGGATGAGTACGGCATGCTCATGTACAACCTCTACAAATCCAGCAAGATCAGCTCGAAGGCGATTCAGCACATCATCATCTCCTGCGTTGTGCCGCCGATGCTTCATATCCTGGAACGGGTCTGCGAGAAGTATTTTCAGGTAGAGCCCCTGATCGTCGGCCCGGGGATCAAAACCGGAATGCCTATCTTCTACGACAATCCTCGGGAGGTTGGAGCAGACCGGATCGTCAACGCTGTAGCGGCCTATGAAAAATACCGACAGGAAGCCATCGTCGTCGATTTCGGAACGGCCACCACCTTTGACTATGTTTCCCAGAAGGGCGAGTACATGGGCGGATGCATCGCGCCGGGGATCGTCATCTCCAGTGAAGCCCTTTTCAAACGAGCCTCCAAGCTGCCCAGGGTCGATTTCAGTACGCCGAAATCCATCATCGCCAAGGATACGGTCAGCAGCATGCAGGCGGGGATCATCTTCGGCTACGCCGGCCTCGTGGACGGGATCGTGGCCCGCATGAGAGAGGAGATCCAGTCCAATCCCCTGGTGATTGCCACGGGCGGTCTGGCCAGGGTCGTTCAAAGCGAGGCGAAAAGCATCGGCATCGTGGATGAAATGCTCACCCTGGACGGGCTCCGCCTGATCTACATGAGAAACCGCTGATCAGCAAACGCCTTTTCTCAAGGTCGTCTATCAATACGGTTTCTGTAGAGGAAATGGCCTTCCAGTCGGGAGAGGCGCCTGCTCCGGTCGAATGTCGGTCGACATTCAAGAACCGGCCTGAGGAGCAAATACGGGGGACACGATGGCCTGGTGGTTCTGTGTTTGGAGACAGCCTCTTTTGCTGTCAGGCCATCCTGAAACGAGATGAGAGAGTCGGTCAAAACGGCCAAGCCCTCTCATCCCGAATGGTCTACGAATGACGGAACTTTCTCCTGAGAGCCGCAAGACCTGCCAGGCCGGGTGCAAACAGGAGAAGGGCGGAGGGCAGCGGGACGGGAGCCGTCTCTATGATGCCGCAATAGTTGACTTGACCCCCATTGAGGTCATTCCATTCCCCTTTGCCGTTCCAGTTCATAACGGCATAATCTTCACCACCGAAATCGTTGGGCTCCCCACCAGCCCAGTTCGTGTAGGTAACCGCTTCGCCTGAGATCCATTCCCATGTTCCCTCTGTAACTCGGTCGGTAAAACCGATCCAGAGATTGCTCGCGGCAAACTGTCCTTGCAGCCACGACTGCTCAGCCGCATCGTTGATGGATCCGAGATGGATCCGAATGATCCTCTTGCACTTGTTTCTGGATTCCACCTCCCCTCCGGCACCTGGTCTGAAAAATTCTTGGATCCTCTTGACCAAGGAACTTTTTCTCACCATCCTTTGACGGGAGGCCACTTCGGCTCTCTTTCACGGACGGGAAACAGCCTCCTTTTTTCCGTAACCCGTCTGGATTTCATGAAAATTACAGCTCTTTACACAAGGTGTCAATTGAGGAAATTCCTGATTTATGGCTCAGTTTATAGAGTTCCGTTCATAATGAATTTTACCTAGGCCGTGCTGGTTGAGCGCTGAGAACAAGAGACGGCAACAGCGAACGACTGGCAGAAAAGGCGAAGCAACGGGACATTGCCGCGGGCAGGACCATGTCATTGACGTGACAGACCGGTTCATGTCAGGAGTGAAAGTTCAGCCCGGTTTTGTTCATGGATGATGCAGTGGTGATTGATCTTTGCCCCTTAATCCTTTATAAAATAAGAACGCCTCGAGCAAAACGGGCATGCCGGATTTCTCTTCAAACGGCAGAAAACGGGGGTTGTCATGATTCTCCGAAGACGTTTCCGGATCTTCTTCTTGTTATCCCTGATCGTATTTCCGTTTTACATAACGGGTTGCACTTCCGTTATCTCCAAACCGGTTCGGGACCGCGTGAATCCCGGTATCACCTTCCAGGAGCTGAAGGGCAATCCGGAGCGGCACGCCGGCACGATGGTCCTGCTGGGCGGGGAGATTGTGGCAACGACGGTGAGAAAGGAGGCAAGCTGGATTGAGGTCGTCCAGAAACCTCTCGGCTGGGAGGATCAGCCCAGGACGACCGACCTCAGTCACGGCCGTTTTCTGGTCCTGTTCCAGGGGTTCCTGGACCCGGCGATCTATGCAAGGGGGCGGAAGATCACGGTTGCCGGTGAGGTTCAGGGTACAAAGGTTCTCCCCCTCGGCGAGATCGAATATACCTATCCTGTCATACTTCCGAAAGAACTTCATGTCTGGAAGCCGGTGGAGATCCATGACGGACCGAGGTTTGGCATCGGCATCGGCATTGGAGTGGGAGGCGTCATCCGATGAAAAGATCTTTGATCCTTGCCCTGTTCTCTCTTATCCTGGCAACGGCCTGTGCGCCTTTTCCCCAGAATCTGATGAGGGATGCACAACTCGCCGTATCCGTATCCGATGTCCAGAAGGAACCCGATCGCTACCGTGGGGAAGTGGTCATCTGGGGCGGCGTCGTTATCGACGCCTTGAACCGCCGGGATGAAACCGTCCTTAAGGTCATGCAGACGGATCTCGATTTTCAAAAGCGTCCCACCAATACCGCCAGATCACCTGGGCGATTTCTGGTGCGCTGCAAGGGTTTTCTCGACCCGTACATCTACAGCAAAGGGCGTGAAATAACGATTGCAGGCGTCATCATCGGGAAGGAAGAGCAGAACATTGGAGAGATTCTCTATGCCTATCCCGTCTTGGAAGCCCAGGAAATCCGCCTGTGGGAAGAGAGACAGGATCCCCAGTACTGGGGGCCGCCCTACGGGTGGGGCTATCCCTATCCATGGTGGCCGGGATATCCATACTGGTGGTGAGTATCGAAACCGGAGGTCGCCTGGAGACCGCCTCTTTGTCCTCCCCGTTGCAGGCAAATTTGTGTATGCCGGGTTGCCTTCATGATCGCACCCCCGGGATAGCCCGCCCTTCAAACCCAAGGCATCACAGCCGCATCATTCCTCAAGTTTTGCCCCGACCTGCCGAATAACTTAATATCAACCAAATCATTTTAAAGATGTCGTCCTTCGGGTTTCACGAATAGCGATTATCCCGCCGCCCCTGTTGAACAGCGTCATGGGTTTCAACAGGCCGCAGCGGGTTATATGCCATGCCGTCAAGGGATCATGCATCCTCATCCCTTGCCGGCGCTGAAGATGGAAGGATAACGGGCTAATCCCTTTAGGAAGAACAAATAACGGATGAGAGGAACCGATGATGAAAGTGATGGTAATGGCAGCCCCCCCCGCTGGAGATGAAAAAAGAAATCTGGATACAGACCGCTTAATACACAACGCCCTGAGTTCGCTCGGGGAGGGAATGGGGGAGGCATTGGACGGCCACGCCAGGGAAGATGTTCTTTTGGTTCTTGTGGATGGCGGCAGCGGGAAGCTCCAGGATATGGCCAACCGCATCAAGGAGAGTCTTGAAATCTCATGAACAAAGAAAAGGATTCTGCCGCACTGGTATGAACCAAGCTTCTTCAGGCCAAGCTTCCATAAGGAAGATTCCGGATTTACTGTGGCGATTGCCCCCTGAGACAGACCGGGCACGGCATGCGCGTCGTCAGTCCAGAAGGCGAGATGGATCAGATGGACCCCTGTCAGCCCCTCGATGAACGGGAACAGTTCACAGGGGCTTTGTTATGCCCGGAAAGGCTACGCTCAGGAATTACAGAATACCAGAAGGACGGCGTAACATTTTCCCCCGGAATCATGCAATTTAACCCATGGATAGAGCCGGACATTCGGGAACAATTGTTTGCTTCTTCGGGCATAATTTTCTAAATTGCAACAGGTGGTGCTTGAAAGAGCGGCGACAGGAACCGGCTGGACTTTCGCTCCGCAAAGGCGCACTGTTCCGGCCGTTTGCCTTGAAGCGGCTGATCGGAAACGCCAACAGAATAGAACATTGAGGAGGGAAGAGGATGAAGGTATTGGGCATCAACGCCAGCCCCCGCGGATCGAGAAGCCAGACGCTCCGGTTGGTCAAGGCTGTTCTCGATGGGGCGGAATCCAGGGGATTGGACGTGGAGCTGGTGGATCTTGGTCTGTTGGAGATCAATTACTGCAAGGGGTGTTTTGCCTGTTACAGAACGGGACGATGTCCCCAGAAGGATGACTTTCAGGACCTCTATGCAAAGATGCTGGGCGCTGACGGTTTGGTGATGGGCTCTCCGAACTATATCCGGTCGGTTACCGCCCAGATGAAGAGCCTGTTCGATCGGATGGCCGACACAATCCACTGCCAGCTGTTTTCCGGAAAATATGGCGCGGCCGTCGCAACATCCGGAGGGCTTGGCCAGGATCATCTTGTCCGTGAATATTTGAGTGACGTTCTGTTCTCCTTCGGATCGTTTGTTTCCGGTACCGCTGGAACATCCATGGCAGAGGGGCCGGAGGCTTTCGCGGATGCCGAGAAACGGTCCTTTCAGCTCGGGGAATCCCTGGCCGAGGATCTCAAGACAGGGAAAGGCTACCCGGATCAGCAACAGGCCCTGGCTGAGAGCGCAGCATACTTTCACGCCCTTGTCCAGATGCACAGGGACGAGTGGCTCCACGAGGCTGCCTACTGGGACAGGATCACCAGACAGCCGGGAGAAGGGCGACAAAAATGAGAAGCTGAACAGAAAGGGGAGGAATCATGGACAAGGACCTTTTCAAGGTATACCGATTATTTTTGAAGGACAGCATCCGCAAGGTTGTCGATTTTTCCCAGACCGACCAGAATAGAGGCATCAAACCGCCCCCCTTGGAAAAGCCCTTTGCAGAGGATGCCGTACGAGTCGACCTTCCGCGAAACGTGCAATTCGGGAAGATCGGACAGATCGATCTGGCGGCGGCGATCGGAAACCGGGAAAGCCGCAGGGCCTATCGCCGATCTCCTCTTTCCCTCGATGAGATGTCCTTCCTGCTCTGGGCAACCCAGGGGGTCAAGGAGAAACTCGATCCCGGCCACGCCCTGAGAACCGTACCTTCCGCAGGATGCCGCCACGCCCTGGAAACCTACCTGGTCATTCTCAATGTCTCGGGAATGGAACAGGGCGTTTATCGTTATCTTCCCCTGGAGCATCAGCTCCTCCTTGAATTTACCGAAAAGAACCTGGAGCGGAAAATCGTTCGTGCCGCCCTGGATCAGCCCTATCCGGGCGAGGCTGCCGTCACCTTTGTCTGGACGGCCGTTCCCTATCGGATGGAATGGCGCTACGGACTCGCCGCCCACAAGGTCATTGCTCTTGACGCCGGTCATGTCTGCCAGAATCTCTATCTTGCCTGTGAAGCCATCGGCGCAGGAGCCTGTGCGATCGGCGCCTACGACCAGAGTCGAATGGACAAGCTGCTCCGGGTGGACGGCGAAGAAGAATTTGCGATCTATCTGGCTTCCGTGGGCAGGAGAAATTGATCCGATGATGAAAACAAAGGGGCATTGCATCGAATTTTTCTAAAGAGGCATGAATTTTATGACAGGAATGAGGACGGAAGAAGACCTACTGGGAACACTCGAACTTCCCGCGAACTGCTACTGGGGCATCCACACCCAAAGAGCGCTGAGCAATTTCCCGATCAGCGGAACCCCGGTAAATCCGGCGCTCATCAAGGCACTGGCCCTGGTGAAAAAAGCCTGTTGCCAGGCCAATGCCGGACTGCGTTATCTGCCGACGGACAAGGCGGAGGCCATCCTTGCCGCCTGTGACGACATTGCCGCGGGAAAACCCTCGGATGCTTTTCCCGTTGACGCCCTGCAGGGCGGGGCGGGCACCTCGACCAACATGAACCTCAACGAAGTCATCGCCAACCTGGCCATAGAAAAACTCGGCGGGAAGAAGGGGGATTACCGGCTCGTTCATCCCCTGGATCACGTCAATCTCCATCAGTCCACCAACGACACCTATCCAACGGCCATCCGCATCGCCGGAATCCAGGGTCTGCGGCGTCTGAGTTCGTCCGTTGCCCGCCTTCAGGGAGCCTTTCAGGACAGGGAGAGGGCCTTCGGTGAAATCGTCACGATCAGCCGCACGGAACTGCAGGAGGCCGTTCCCGTCACATTGGGCGCGGAGTTCTCCGCCTTTGCTGAAGCCCTTTCTCGGGACCGCTGGCGCACTTACAAGTGCGAGGAAAGGCTCCGTGTCGTCAATATCGGCGGAACGGCCGTGGGCACGGGGCTGACCGCCCCGCGGGATTACATCTTTCTCGTCATCGAAAAGCTCCGCGAGGTGACGGGGCTGGGGCTGGCCCGCGGCGAGAATCTCATGGGGGAGACGGCCCATGCAGACACCTTCGTGGAGGTTTCCGGCATCCTCAAGGCCCATGCGGCCAACCTGATCAAAATCGCCAACGATCTGAGACTGCTCAACTTCACCGGGGAGATTTCCCTCCCGCCCCTGCAGGCCGGCTCCTCGGTCATGCCCGGAAAAGTCAATCCTGTCCTGATGGAAGCCGCCATGCAGGCGGGCATCAAGGTCATGGCCAACGATGTGATCATTGCCGAGACGGTAAGCCGGGGAACCTGGCAGATCAACGAGTTCCTGCCGCTTCTTTCCCACGCCCTGCTTGAGTCCCTGCATCTTCTGGACAGCATCGACGAGCTGCTGGCGGGCCACATCCTTCGGATTGTCCCCGACAGGGACCGCTGTCAATTCCACCTCGACCGCAGCCCCATGATCCTCACCGCCCTGCTTCCTTTTCTCGGTTATGAACGGGCAACAGAGCTGATTGCGACGTTTCACCGGGAAAAGCATGCCAATGTGCGAGCCTTCCTGGAAGTGAAACTCGGCAGGGAACTGGTCGAAAAACTCCTGTCGCCCTATGCGTTGACCGCGCTGGGCTACCGTAAGGAAACATCCCCCCCGCGTTGAGACCCGTTCCTGGACTTGTGGATGTTGTTTCACCGCCATCCCGGTCAGCCCCCCGGGAAAATGCCGACCAAAAATAGGTTGACAGGATTTTGCCGTTATAGGATAAGAAAAAATCTTTTTTGCTTCCTGTAATACGGCTCTCTCTTTTGATACCTGAGGGGAAGGATGACGTTCTAACCTCGAGGGGGATGAAATATCTTTAGGAAATGCATCTGGAACCTCCCGATTTCGGAAAGACGGATTTGCAGGAAGCAGGGGGATGAGGATACGATCCGGCATTTGCGACTAGAGAGGTTTGATTCCCTGCGGGACTCAAACCTCTTTTTTTATGGAAAAATTCCATGAACAGAAGAATCGGCACCATCAGCATCATCATTACTCAGCGGTCCGCACAGGCCGCTTCGGTCAACAGGATTCTGTCTGAATACGGCGACATTATCATCGGGCGGATGGGCCTTCCCTACCCCCCTTCCGGACTACACATCCTGTCGCTCATTGTTCATGGCACCACGGACGAGATCGGAGCCATGACGGGAAAGCTGGGGACCCTGACAGGCGTCAAGGTCAAATCGGCGCTTCAGAAAACCTCATAACATCGAAAGGAATGATTTCATGAAAGATTTCATAAGAGATGGGGAAATTGAGGATCTGCTGGTAAAATCGGAATCCCCCGATCACAAGCACGTTCTTGACATCATTGAAAAATCAAAAGAATTAAAGGGGCTGACGGTGGAAGAGACGGCGGTCCTTCTGCAGACCGAGGACCCGGAGCTGCTCCAGGCGATTTTCGAAGCGGCCAGGGAAATCAAGCAAGGCATATACGGCAATCGTCTCGTTCTGTTCGCACCCCTGTATATCGCCAACTACTGTTCAAACAACTGCCTGTACTGCGGCTTCCGTAGAGACAACCAGGATCTCAACCGGGTCGCCCTCACCATGGATCAGATCGCGGAAGAAGTCCGGGCAATCGAGAGAGAGGGACATAAACGCCTTCTGATGCTCTGCGGGGAACATCCCAGCCGCTCCAGCCTTGATTATTTTATCGAGGCCATTGAGACGGCCTATGCCACCCGCACCGACGAGGGTGGCGAAATCCGGCGCATCAACGTGGAGATCGCCCCCATGAGCGCACCCGACTTCAGGCGCTTGAAGGCGGCCAGCATCGGCACCTATGTCCTCTTTCAGGAGACCTATCATCACGAAACCTACAAGACCATGCATCCCAGCGGCCCCAAGGCTGATTTCGCCTGGCGGCTCACGGCGATGCACCGGGCGCAGGAAGGGGGGATCGATGACGTCGGGATAGGTGCCCTTTTCGGATTGTACGATTACCGCTACGAAGTCCTGGGGCTTCTCATTCATGCCCGGACCCTGGAGGCGGACTGCGGCGTCGGCCCCCACACCATTTCCATTCCCAGGCTGGAGCCTGCTTTTAATGCCCCGGCCGCCATTTCCCCACCCTGCCCGGTCAGCGATGATGAGTTTAAAAAGCTCGTGGCCATTATCCGAATGGCGGTTCCTTATACCGGCATGATCCTGAGCACGCGGGAATCGCCTGAAATCCGGACGGCCGTCTTTGAGCTGGGAATTTCTCAGATCAGTGCGGGCTCGAGAACAAATCCCGGAGGCTACACGAAGGATTCCAGCGAAAATTTCCGCGCCGCGCAGTTCAATCTCGGAGACACGAGAACGGCGGACGAGGTCATCCATGACATCGCGATCAGGGGGCATATCCCGAGCTTCTGTACGGCCTGTTACCGCCTCGGACGGACGGGCCGGGATTTCATGGACCTGGCCAAACCCGGCCTGATTCAGCACTTCTGCCGCAGCAACGCCATGATGACCTTCAAGGAATATCTCATGGATTATGCCTCTCCCAGGACCCTGGAGGTGGGAGAGCGCCTGCTGGCCCAGCTTCTGGCGGAGACCGAAAAGCCGGAAACGCGGCGGATTCTTGAGGAGCGTCTCGAAAGAATCGAACAGGGCGAACGGGATCTCTTCATATGAACGGCCTCTCCCTTCGCGGCGGCTCGGGCATAAGAAACCGATGACGTTGACTTCAAAGACGGAAGAATGCCTGGAACGGCTTCAGGAAGCGGGCCCGCCCCGGCGTGAGGATCTCATCGCCCTTCTTTCCCTGCGGGATGAGAAAGCCCTGCAGCCGCTTTTTTTTGCGGCCGATGCCCGAAGAAAAGAAACCGTCGGGGATGTCGTTCATCTTCGCGGCATCGTCGAGTTTTCGAATTATTGTGAGCGGAACTGCCTGTACTGCGGCCTGCGGCAGGCAAACCGGCAGTTGAAGCGCTACCGGATGACCGATCGGGAAATCCTGGAAGCGGCTTTTGCCGTCAAGAGGGCGAACATCGGGACGCTGGTTCTGCAATCCGGAGAAGATCCCTTTTACGACGCGGAAAAGCTCTGCCGCCTGATCGAATCCATCAAAAGGGAGACCGGTCTGGTCATCACCCTTTCCCTTGGGGAACGGCCGCGGGAGGAATACCAGGCATTCCGGCAAGCCGGAGCCGACCGCTATCTGCTCAAACACGAAACGGCTTCGCCGTCCCTGTACCATCGCCTTCGCCCCGGTTCCCGGCTCGAAAACAGGCTGACGTGCCTGGGGTGGCTCAAAGACCTGGGCTTTGAAACGGGTTCGGGAAATATGGTGGGGCTGCCCGGTCAGGATGCCGCCGTTCTGGCTGACGACATTTCCCTGATCGACTCCTTGAATGCGGATATGGCAGGGATCGGCCCTTTCCTCCCTCATCCGCAGACCCCCCTGTCCTCCTGTCCCCCCGGGGAGGTTCTGCCGGTTCTGACCATCCTGGCGCTTGTCCGGCTGACCCGTCCGGTCATCCATCTTCCCGCCACCACCGCCATGTCCGTCCTTCATCCCGAAGGGCGTTTGAAGGCCCTTGCCTCCGGCGCCAACGTGTTCATGCCGGATTTTACCCCGCCGGCATACCGCCGCCTCTATGATCTCTATCCCGGCCGATCGGCCGATTCTGGAGACCCCTTATCCATCCTGAATCTCCTGGAAAAAGAATTGAACCGTTACGGCCGCACGATTCTTCCATAAATACAATAAACTCTGAAGAGATAGAGAATATCATTGCGTCGGCAAATAAATATATAAATTAAATGTGTTCCGCGCTATCCTACAAATATGGAAAAGACAGACGCACGCAAGCATAGCCCAGAGACCCAACATCAGATACGGAAACAGATTATTCGACTTCGTAAGCAGGGTTTTTCCAACCGAGCAATAGCTGAGGGTGTGGGCATCAGTGAAAGTCATGCCAGCACGATATGGCAGCGCTACAAGAAGGAAGGCGGTAAGGCAATCCAGCTTGGAAGACGCGGTCGCCGCACAGGAGGGCAACGGACACTTTCCTCGGATCAAGAAAGGGAAATTCAAAAGGCATTGATTGACAAGATGCCGGACCAGATGAAAATGCCCTTTGCCCTGTGGACGCGAGATGCCGTGAGATTGTTGATCAAGCGGCTCTATAAAGTCGATATGCCTATCCGGACTGTTGGAGAATATCTTCATCGCTGGGGGTTTACCCCACAGAAACCGGTCAAACGCGCCTACGAGCAGAATACTGAGGCGGTGAAGAAGTGGCTGGATGAGGATTATCCGATCATAGCCACGCGAGCGAAGCAACAGAAGGCAGAAATTCACTGGGGTGATGAGACGGGTGTTCAGACAGGTGCCAATCGTGTCCGGGGTTTTGCACCCAAAGGAGAAAAACCGGTCATCAGGATGGTGGCTAAAAAGAGCCGTGTCAGCATGATATCGTCCATCACCAATGGTGGCAAGGTTCGTTTCATGATGTACCAAAATGCCATGAATGCCGAGCTTTTGATCAAGTTCATGACTCGTCTGATCAAAGGTTCCGGCCGGAAGGTCTTTCTCATTCTGGGTAATCTTCGTGTTCATCATGGCAAAATTGTCAAGCAATGGCTGGAGGAACATAAGGAACAGGCAGAGGTTTTCTATCTTCCTTCCTATTCACCCTGAGTTCCCGAGAAAGTGTAACGAGCAATAGAGTAAGTCTTCGATAGGACGGAGAGAAGAGCGATTTCTTCTTGCATTGCACATCGTTACAATGCATATAATTGTAACGAGAGGGGGATCGCATATGCCGGCTATCGTCTATCAGACCAACAAAAAGACAGGGGTCACCTACGCATACGAATCGATTTCCTACTGGGACAAGGATAAACGACAGTCTCGGGCGAAGCGCAAATGCATCGGGAGACTGGATCCCCAAACGCAAGAAGTCGTTCCAACCAGAAAAAAAGCACAAGACATCGCCGGAGAAAAAATCAAGCGAGGGCCAGTGCCGATAACAAGGACCGCGCGGAGTTTTTATGGCGCCACCCATCTTTTTGACCGCATCGGAGAGGACACGGGTGTGACGGAAGATCTGAAGACATGCTTTCCCGAGAGTTATCGACAGATCCTGTCCATTGCCTATTACCTGATACTTGAGGATAGAAATCCTCTGAGTCGATTTTCCCGATGGGCCGCAATCCATCGCCATCCTCATGGCGCGGTTATCTCCTCACCGCGGAGCAGCGAACTCTTCGCATCCATTACCGAGGAAGCCCGGCAACGATTTTTCCGGCTTCAGGGAAAACGGCGCGTAGAGAGAGAATATCTGGCCTATGACAGTACGTCCGTCTCCAGTTATTCCGAGTGTCTCAGACAGGTGCGTTACGGGAACAGCAAGAATCACGAACTCCTGGAACAGATCAACCTGGCTGTGCTTTTCGGTCAAGAATCCCGTTTGCCTTTCTATTACCGGAAACTGGCGGGAAACATTCCCGATGTGAAAACCCTGAGAAAAGTTCTGGCCGACATGAACACCCTGGGGTATGAGAAGATCAACGTGGTCATGGATCGGGGCTTTTTCAGTGCCGCCAGCATCAACGACCTGTATCGGCATCATATCACGTTTCTGATTGCCGCCAGGTTATCGCTGAAGCTTGTGCAGACCCATTTGGAATCCGTTCGGGATCAGATGCGCAACTGGACGCATTATGATCAGGACTATCAGCTTTACGCCTATTCCTTGCCGATTACATGGAGCTATGTCCAGGATCGACCCTATCGAGGGGACACGCTCAACGCGGATCGCCGGATGTACCTTCATCTCTATTATTCCCCTGATCGGGCTTTGGAAGATGAAAAAGCCTTCAATAGTCGGTTGGCCAATTTGCAGGCGGAGTTGGAAAGCGATCAGCGCCATCCTGATCACGAGAAGCAGTACGCCCAATATTTTGAGATGAAAACCACGCCGGTTCGAGGCATGAAAATCATTGCCAAGGAAGAAACCATTGCGGAGGCGAAACGCAACTACGGTTATTTCGCTCTGTTGAGCAACGAAATCAAAGACCCTATTGAGGCCCTTTCGACATACAGGAACAAGGACCTTGTGGAAAAGGCCTTCGAGAATCTGAAAGAACGGCTGAACCTCCGCCGCCTGTCTGTTTCCTCAGAACAAAGCTTGGACGGCAAGCTGTTTGTGCAGTTCATCGCCCTCATCTTTCTATCCTACATCAGCCGTAAAATGCAGGAAAACAAACTCTTCAAGGACTATACCCTACAGGAAGTTTTAGATGAACTCGACAGGATCGAGTGCTTTGAAGTGCCGGGGAAGAAACTACAGCTTGGTGAAACAACGAAACACCAAATGGATCTCTACGCAAAACTGGGCGCCACACCTCCCCCCTCGTTACAATGATCCGGGAATTCAGGAAGCATATGTAAACTTGTGCGAAAGTCGAGTTATTCATCTCCACGCACCGGACATGTAATGATAAATTACAAATAATCTGTCTTGACAAGATCTCCATATTCAATCATATTCCGTGTTGTTTTATTTAGCATAAAAATCAGCATCAGGAGGCTTCATGAAAATTATTATCGACGGAAAGGAAATCGAGTTCAGCCCCGGACAGACGATATACCAGGTAGCCAAGTCTGCCGGTATCCATATCCCCGTATTGTGCCACCAGGAACAGGTTAAACCCGTTGGCGCCTGCCGCGTGTGCGTGGTCGAGATTGAGGGGGCGCGCTCCTTGATGGCCGCCTGTGCGATGCCCGCCGGCGACGGGATGGTTGTGTCCACGAATACCGAGCGGGTGCGGAACGCCCGCAGGATCATCGTGGAGATGCTCATGACCCAGGGCCACCACAACTGCATCACCTGCGAATCGAGCGGTGACTGTGTTCTGCAGGATCTGGCCTATGAACTCGGCCTCGACGCTCCGCGCTTCGATGGGCCTGCGACCCTCCTTCCCGGTGAAACGGGCAATGAAATGATCGTGCGCGACATGAACAAGTGCGTCCTCTGCGGCCTTTGCGTGCGGGCCTGCAACGAGATCCAGGTCAATCTGGTCCTCGATTATATCGGCAGAGGATCGAACTCCAAGGTCGGGCCTCCCTTCGGCCAGCGTTATGAAGAATCGAACTGCGTCTTTTGCGGGGAATGCCTGCGTGTTTGCCCTGTTGGAGCCCTGTACGAAAAGCAGGGGCGTTTCCAGGGCCGAACCAGGGACCTGGAAAAGGTCCGGACCACCTGCAGCTACTGCGGGGTCGGCTGCCAGATGGATGTCCGCGTCAAGAATGGCAAAATCGTCAAGGTAACCACGGACCGTGAAGGGATGCCCGCGCCGAATTTCGGCAGCCTGTGCATCAAGGGACGGTTCGGTTACGATTATGTTCACCATCCCGAACGTTTGACCAAGCCCTTGATTCGAAGGGATGGAGAGCTGAAGGAGGCCTCCTGGGACGAGGCCGCAGGTTTTGTGGGTGAAAAGCTGGCTTCGATCAAACAAGCTCACGGGGCCGATGCCATCGCGGGGCTGTCATCGGCGCGCTGCACCAACGAAGAGAATTACCTGTTCCAGAAGCTCCTTCGCGCGGTGGTCGGCACCAACAATGTGGACCATTGTGCCCGTCTCTGACACAGCTCCACAGTGGCCGGTCTGGCCGCTTCCTTCGGTTCCGGAGCCATGACCAACTCGATCACCGACCTGGGCCAAAGCGACTGCTTTCTGATCACGGGGTCAAATACCACAGAGAATCATCCTGTCATTGCAACAGTCGTCAAACGCGCCATAACCCAGCGGGGCGCCAAGCTCATTCTGGCCGATCCGCGCAACATCGAACTGGCTAAGTTCGCCACAGTGCACCTGCGCCAGAAACCGGGGACGGACATCGCCTGGATCAACGGCCTGATAAACATCATCATCGATGAAGATCTCCTGGACAGTAAATTCGTTTCCGAGCGCACCGAGAATTTTGAGGCCGTCAAGGAGGCTGTGAAAAAATATACACCCGAGTATGTCGAAAGCATTACATCAATACCAGGAGAGGATCTCATCGAAGCCGCCCGGCTCTATGCAAAGGCAGGGGCCGCTTCCATCCTTTACGCTATGGGCATCACACAGCATATCACCGGCACGGATGCGGTGAAATCCCTGGCCAACCTGGCCATGATCACAGGCAATATCGGGAAACCCGGCACAGGAGTCAATCCCCTTCGGGGCCAGAACAATGTTCAGGGAGCCTGCGACATGGGCTGCCTGCCCGGCAATTTCACCGCGTATCTGCAGGTGGCCAACGAGGAACATCGCAGGAAATTCGAGGATGCATGGGGAGTGGAACTGAATCCCAATCCGGGGCTCACCATTCCCAGGATCATCGAGGGGGCAGGAGCAGGAACCATCAAGGCTCTCCTGGTCATGGGCGAAAATCCCATGATGTCCGACCCTGATCTGTCCCATGTCGAACATTGCCTGTCGAAGCTGGATCTGCTGGTTGTGCAGGATATCTTCCTCAACGAAACTGCTTTACTGGCTGATGTCGTTCTGCCTTCATGCACATGGGCCGAAAAGGAAGGCACGTTCACCAATACCGAGCGCCGGGTCCAGATGGTTCGCAAGGCCGTAAGCGCTCCGGGTGAGGCCAGGAATGACTGGGAAATCCTGAAGCTCCTGGCGAACAAAATGGGGGCTGGCTGGAAATACGCAACAGCAAAAGATGTCATGGACGAGATCAACAATGTGACCGCCTCGTACAAGGGCATTACCTACGAGCGCATTGGCAAGACCGGCATTCAGTGGCCCTGTCCCACCCTCGATCACCCCGGCACGCCCATTCTGCACGGAATCACCTTCACGAGAGGAAAGGGCCTCTTCTCGGTCACCGAATACGTTCCGGCCGCCGAGCAGACGGATGAGCAGTTCCCCTTCGTACTGACGACGGGCCGCATCCTGTACCAATACCACACCGCCACCATGAGCCGCCGCTCTCTGGGGCTTGTCTCCCGGACACCGGAGGCCTTTGTGGAAATACACCCCTCTGACGCGAAAGAGCTGGGAATCAAGCCGGGTGACGAGATCGAAGTGTCCTCGCGACGAGGTTCGATTACGCTCAAAGCTGACGTCGGAAAGCGCGTTGAGAAAGGTGTGGTCTTTATTCCCTTCCACTACAGCGAAGCCGCTGTCAACCGGCTGACCATCGCAGCCCTCGACCCGGTGGCCGATATACCGGAGTACAAGGTCTGCGCCGTTAAGCTTAGGAAATGCGCTTAATCAAAAGTTCATCTCCCCCGTTAAGGTATTCAGGAGTAAGACGAGCATAATCGTTTATCTCCTGAATACCTTTCGTTTTTCCTTAAGACGCTCCTTTGGAGACACGCTTGTCATCTGAGGAGATTTTTTTCCTTGAATTTATTTTCAATTGCCTATAAAGGGGGGAGCGTATTTTAGAGTGGGGATTTTATATTGATTCAAGGAGGTATTCATAGGTGAGTAACGAAAATTTAGAGAGCAAGCGTTGGATCATTGCCGGAGCTGCCATCGTCATGCAGCTGTGTCTGGGTACTGTCTATGCCTGGTCAGTTTTCAAAAAACCTCTCATGACCGTTCACGGATGGAGTGAGCCGAGCACCCAGGCCACCATGATGATTCTGATGGCCATGATCGGCATCTCCGCTGCGTTCGGCGGCATGCTGGTGGACAAGAAGGGGCCGAAGTTCGTCGCTACGATCGGCGGTATCCTTTTCGGCCTTGGAACCCTGATAGCCGGCTACGCCGACCAGGTAGGGAGCCTGCCGCTGCTGTGGCTCGGCTTTGGTGTCATAGCCGGCCTGGGTAACGGGTTCGGCTATGTGACCCCGATCGCCACCCTCATCCGCTGGTTTCCTGACAAGCGCGGCCTGGTCACGGGGCTGGCCGTCATGGGCTTCGGCGCCGGCGCGTTTTTCATGGGTAAAATCGCCCCCGGCATGATCCTCTCCATGGGAATGGCTAAAACATTCTACATCTGGGGCGTTATCTTCCTGATTGCCGTAACAGGCGCCGCTCAGTTCTACAAGAACCCGCCCGCAGGATGGCTGCCCAAGGGATTTTCTCCTTCAGCCGGAGGTGGTGTTTCCGCGGCCGATTCCTTCACCTTTAACCAGGCCCTTAAAACTCCCCAGTGGTATTTGCTTTGGGGAATGCTGTTCCTGAACGTCTCCGCCGGACTGGGACTGATTTCCCAGTTGTCCCCCCTGGCGCAGGATGTCATTAAAAAGGCGACGCCGGGGATCACCCCCGAAGCGCTGGCCGTGGCCGGTGGTTCCATTGTCGCGATTTCAGCTATTTTCAACGGCCTGGGCCGTCTCTTCTGGGCCTGGACCTCCGATCTGATCGGGAGGAAAGGGGTTTTCATGACCATGTTCGCCACCCAGGCTGCCCTTTACATTTACCTGCCTCAGATTGCCAATGTGACGATGTATACCATTGCCGCCTGCTACCTTCTCGCCTGTTACGGCGGCGGATTTGCAACCATGCCCGCCTTTGCCGCGGATTCCTTCGGACCCGCCAATATCGGCAGAATCTATGGCATGATGCTGACGGCGTGGGGTTGCGCCGGTGTTGCCGGACCGCTCGTTTTCTCAAGCCCGGCGATCAAGCCTGTTGCACTTTATGTGGCCGCGGGTCTTTTGATTGCCGGTTTTGTTCTGGCACTGATCTACAAGAAGCCTGAAAAGGCCTAAGGAAACCCTTCATCAGGGAAATATCTTATATCTTAAAAGAAGGGCGCCGTTGAAAGAGATGATAAACGGCGCCCTTCTTTGCGTCATCTTCCCGTCCACTTATTCTGGGTCATGCTGCGTTTTCCCCGGCCTTCATGGTTCCTCGTTAACACCCACAAGGGGAAGCTCCTTTTCAAGGGAGAAATAGACGAGGAACCTCTTGCGAGCGTTATTGCCCTCAGAATCCTGGCGATATTTCCGTCTTGACAGGGATTCAATCTTGTCCGGATCGGATTCTTCTTTTGTCTTAAGGAGATACAGCCGCTTCCCTTTCCAGGTCTGACCGGCCTCAATAAACAGATAGACGGCATGCGGATTGGATTGAAGATTCTGATGCGTCAGGCGGTCGGCAGTTATAAAGGCAATCTGTCCATCCTCCAGAATGTGGGGTCTGCTGTATATCGCAGCATCGACTTTCCCGGCTGAGTCCGCCGTAGCCAGGATTCCCGTTCCCTCCGTCTGATCGAAATAAGCTTTCAGATCCATGATGTTCCATCCTTTCTGGTCTGTGTACAACTGTTGGTTTTTATGGCCTTAGCCCTCTTTCGCCGCATCCGTCACAACGCGGTCCATCCCCGGTGGTGCTGATTCAACCTCTGTTCGAGTGAATCTCCTCTATCAAGAATAATAATATTAATCATTTTTCCAAAAAAATAAATTCCAGGTCTTTAAAAAAATGACGACAATTTATCAAATTTTTTAGCGTGCTGTCTTGCTCGGAAATGAAAACGGAAGAAAACAAAACTCTTGACAGTCGCCATCGACATGCCGTAGCAAAAGATCAGAAATCGGAGAGGGTCTGGAAATGGCTGAGATTAAAAGTACGCTGGATCTGATCATGGAAAGGACGAAAGGACTGACCATGACGGAGGAGGAAAAAAAGGCCCTGCATTCCCGTGAACTCGGAGGCAAAGTCAAGGGATGGGTGCAGAAATGCATCGATGGGACCCTGGATCTTGCGCGTCTCAAGGAGGAAATACAACAGGAAAAAGCCAAAGAGCCTGAGCTGCGGCCTGCCCTCCTGAAGGAGCTTCTTGACAGGGTCGATCCAGACGGCAACAGTGAACGGGTTTTCCAGATGATGGAAAGCATTCTGCATCGTGACACCGCCCCCCTGCGGGAGCTGATCGGTGGATACCGAACCGAACTCAGTGAAAAAGAGCGGGAGCTGGCGGCAAAGGCAATAAGCGATCTGTCGCAACAGGGCATTTCCGGTTCAGCGGTGGTTCCGAACCTTGATCGGGATCCCCTGTGGATAAAGGTTCGGGAGCAGTTAAAGGACCGTTCCATTCAGAAAATCCGGTCGGCGGTAGCGCGTTAAAGATAGCTGAACCAGAAGGATTCAATCCTTTCGAAATTTCTCCGGACCGCTTCCCGGCCGACAACAACGTTTCCATGCCCCGGGAGAAGGACCTCAACGTCCAATTGGCTGATTCGTATGAGACTCTCCTTCATCAGTTTTCCGTCTCCACCGGGAAGGTCGGTGGTGCCGATTCCATCTTCAAAGGCCACATCCCCGCAGAAGAGGGCTTTCTTTTCCGGCCAGTAAAGGCACAGCGAACCGGGTGAATGCCCCGGCGTAACAAGAACCTGAAGCCGCACCCGGCCGATGTCCAATTCCCCCGCCTGCAGCAGGATGTCCGGCTCCGGCATTGGGAAGGAAAGGCTGGCCAGCTTGGTGAAATACAGAAAATCTTCCTGGCCCATCATGGACAGAGTCGGCTTTCGGAACATCGTCATGGCATCGAGATGATCGGGATGTGCATGAGTGGCGAGAACGACATCAATCTGCCCGGTTGAGAGGTTTAAAGCTGAAAGGCCCCGCCGCACCTCACCGAAGAGATGGCCGTATCCCGGGTCAATAAGGATCGTTTTATCTCCGAGAATTAAAAAAGTATTGCTGTTGTTCTCCCTGTTGCTTTCCCAAAGGAAGGCATAGAGATCAGCCTGGATTTTTGTCAGCATCGACCGTTTTTTCCTTCATTAAAATGTGATTTCCAGCTTCACTTCCGGCTCAAAGATCTCACCGAGAGATTGAAGTCTCCTCCTTGAAGACATATCCGAAAAACCCGAAGTCAAAGCCTCCAGCATTTCCAGGCGGTTTTTTTCCTCCGCCCTTCCGCTGATGTCGCGCATGGGACCGGTATTCTCCAGGGGAGAGAGGGAGAGAGAAAAAAAGCTCCAGCTGTTGATGTCACTAGATTGCCGTTCTTTTCCGCTTGGCTCCCCTTCCTGAGGGGATAACGGCGGAAACATGCCGGAATCCGGAATATCCATGGGCGGAAAAGGAGGGGGTACCCGATCATTTTCCTGGATGGGAGAGCTCAGCAACAGATCGCCCCTGATATGGAAAGGGCTCCTGGGGGAAAAAACCCCTGTGCACAGCAGTTCCAAGCGGGCAGATACAACAGGAAGAAAATCGCCACGAGCGGGAAAACCGTCCCGATCCATTTCCGGTGCGTCTTCATCTGCGTCCTTCTTTTCCGTATCCTAGAAAAAGGAGGATTCTCTGGGCAATTTAAGGGACTGATTGGCGTACAACGGATCGTTCAATTTCATCTTATTCAAAGACAGAAGGACGTTGAGCGGTGTTTTATGCTTGCGGGCGATTGTATCCAGGGTATCTCCCCGCTTCACCCTGTAGGTGATGTGGCCGGTTGCCTTCCTCCGGGTGCTGGTTGCCTCCGCTGCCGGGACGGTTCGCTCCTCCTGGGATTCAGCAACCACCGCGGTTTCGGGAATCTTGATTGTCGTTCCTGCCAGAAGAGCATCGCCGATCTTCATGCTGTTGAGCCTGCAAAGTTCCCCCACCGTCGTACGGTGTTCCCGGGCGATGGAGCCCAGGCTGTCTCCCCGCCGGACCTCGTATGACGATGTTGAAGATGCGCCTCGAAGGGAGTCCCGGTTTTTTGCGATTTTCACGGCCCTGTCCGCGGACCCGCCATCGGGAACGCCATCGCCATGGCCATCGTCTTTCACCTTTATCCTGTTCCCGGCATACAGGGGATCCTTCCAGGTTCGTCCGTTCAGCTTCAGCAGGTTGTCCGGCGTTGTTCGGTAACGTCGGGCAATGGTAGCCAGAGTTTCACCTCTCTTGATCTTATGGAAGACGCTCCCCTGCCCTTCCGGTTCTGAAATCTGTGATAAACTGGATTTTTTTATCTCCCTTTTCCCTGTCTCCTCCGAGGTCTCAGAGGTTACTGATTGTGCAATCTTCAGTCGCTTTCCTGCAAGCAATGGATCTGAAATCCCCATCGAGTTCAATCGCGCCAATTCGGAAAGGGACATCTCGTAGCGGAGGGCGATCTTCAGCAGGGTTTCCCCCCTCTTCACTCTATGGAACTGAACGGAAGAAGAACTTGGTCCCTTCGCCTTACCGGAAGAGGGTCTCGGAGCCGATGAGGCGGCGACTGCCACTCCCTTTTTCCCAGCTCCGGCACCCTGCTCATGACGGACCAGAACGGCGGGTGACGCCGGTGGCGTCAAGGGAAGTGACGGTTCAAATTCCAGGATCGCGTTTCCCACAGTTTCCGCTATCCTTGATTGAAAAACCGGATCTTTCAGCCACTCTTCCTCCTCCATGTTGGAAATGTAAGCCGTTTCCACAAGAACCGAAGGTATTTCGGGAAGCTTCAATACCCGCAGCTGGGCTTCCTGCACGGCCTTGAATTTCACATGACCCACCCTCTCAAGGTGATTCAACACCAACGTTCCAAAGTTTTTTGACATGTTCCGGGTATTGGTCTGACACATATTCAGGATGATGGGATCAGAAGCTTCATGGGAATCGCCATTGGGGGAACCACCGACCATGTCGGCAAGGTTTTCCTTGTTTGCCAGAATCCTGGCCGCCGCGCTGCTTGCCCCGTCCACGGAAAGGCAGTAGACGGAACTGCCCCGCGCGTCCCTGTTAGCAGCGGCATCAGCGTGAATGCTGATAAACATCGCTGCGCCATATTCCCGTGCGATCTTCAGCCGTTTTTTAAAAGGGACATAGTAGTCGCCGTCACGGGTCAAGAAGGCGCGATAACCCGGTTGCTGGTTTAAATGGGTCCTGAGTTTCCTGCTGATCTCCAGAACGACATCCTTCTCATAGGTTCCCCCCTGGCCGATGGCCCCCGGATCATCCCCGCCATGTCCCGGATCGATCACGATAATTCGATCTCTTTGCTGCTGCCTGGCCTCAGCTCTCTCCTCCAGCTCCTTTTTTTCGACATCCGGAAATTCGATGTCGATAACGATCCGGTACGGTTTGTCTTTAACCCTCTTTAAATTAAAAACCCTTGTTTTTACTTTTTTATCGAGGAAAAAATCCACTTTATGCCGATATTTGCCGACGGATTCGTGCTGTATTTTTTCAATGCCCTTTTTATTCAAAAGAATGGAATTCGGTATGGATTCCTGTACCTCGCAGTTGCGGAAATAAAGAGACAGAACCTGTCCCTTTTTCACCATCTGATAACGTGTTCTTTCGCAGGTATCAATGACTATCCGGGTATGGTCGGGCGCCACCCAGTGGCGGATATTGAGGATGGCATTGGCGGCCAGGACATCAGGGGGGAGGAGGCAGCACAGGCTCATCATCAGCCAGATAGCGGCCATCAGTCTACCTGATGTGCGGACAAAACGATGTGGATCTGTCATCATCCCTCCAAGCAAGCCCACAATCTGCTCATGTTGTGGTACGGAACAGGAATTTTAGATGATACTTACGTGATATTCAACTCTGTTATTTCTGGTAATTTCTTATATATTCAAAATTAACGCCACATCAAACAAAACAATTAGCAGAATTCATCCATGATTTCAACCCATTCCCCTGAAAAAAAACTTTAAAATTTGACTTTTACCCCATGAAGCTGAATGGAGGTCGTCTTTCGTGGAACCGCCTGAAAAATATGGCCTTGACAGATTCAGGGAAAAATGCCAGAAGAGTGCCTCCTATTTTGTCTGTCTTTACCATAAGATGGATCCTACAAATTTGCGAAGTCACAGGGGCGATTAGCTCAGTAGGATAGAGCGTTGGTCTCCGGAACCAAAGGCCGCGCGTTCGAATCGCGCATCGCCCACCATAAAATAAAGGGGTTGTGCAAAATGCTCAACCCCCTTTATTTTTTCTCTGCTACCCGATTGCTGCCCAAAACGAAAAATCTCCCAAATTTAACCCTTCGAGAAAGCAAATATTTTCTTGCGGATTAGCATCCCCTATTAGGATATGTCCAACATCTCCCATGCATCTCCTCGACATCAAGGTACGCGGGCAAGACGCTACCGTCGGCCGGACCATGGTGTCTTCCATTCGGAAAAGTAGATTACGGATTGGTCCCTCGGAAATGGAAAGATATGATATCGCATTTCACCATGACCGTGCTATTATCCGTTGCTTTCAGGAAAGATCCGAATCATAATTTTTAAAGGATTTAGAATCACAGCATCCCCGAAGGGTGAAGAGGATGGAGCGGGAGCTGAAAACAGTCGGCATCATGATTGACATGTACTGCCGGCATTCCCATGGGTTGGATCAACGCTGCGGGGACTGTGAGGAACTATTTGAATATGCCGCACAGAGATATCTCAGATGCCCCTTCGGCAAGGACAAACCGGTGTGTGCGAAATGCAGGATCCACTGCTATCACCCGCAAATGAGGGATAAAATCAGGGCTGTCATGAAATTTTCGGGACCGAGGATGATCTTCTTCCATCCGATCCTTGCAGTGAGGCACCTGATAGCAACCCGGCAAGAGCCGCCGGGTTCAACAGGAACGAAAAAATCAGCTCCCCCGCACAATACCTGATTTGCAAGAGAGCGAACTTGGATTGACCGTCCCCCTTCCCTTTCATCTTCTCACGATTGAGATGCATCAAGGCTCGCACAGGCATTTTTCAATACTGGCACGTTGTGCGGCGGCCATCAACGGCATTCTCTTCCACAACAGCGTTCTCATACCGGATTTGGGAGCAAATACCCCATCAACCAGGAAATGCACGAACCTGTCACACCTGTTTTACCTGGAGAGCCCCGTTCTTAAAGGGCGTTCAGAAAGTCCTCAGCCGACCGGGCGATCTCACGGGCGTGATCCGTTCCATTAATGCAGCGTCTGGCGTTAACAAAATCCGTCTTGTTCTTGTTGATGTAATCCGTGATTTTACGGCCTGTAAACGTCCCTGTCTTGAAACCATGAACCAGAACGAAGAGCGCGATATCAGCGTCCATTGCCCGGTCCGGATTGCTGACCAGGTCCACCCCTAAAATCTGTGAATATTTCTTGTAGTTGTTGTCCCAGGTCAATTGGACATATCCACGGCCATAATAAGGGTAATACCGGAAGTTATTTTTCCTCCATTCTTCGCTTTTCCAATAGGCTTCCCGAACCGGCTTGAAGGTGTGGTTCGTTTCCCATTCCACGGTCGCCAGGACATAGGCGATCTGAGCATTGGATCCGATATCCTGCTTTCTGCATTCCCTCCTTATCGCATCGATGGTTCCTTCCCTGGTACTGAAGTCGTTGTCCTGAGCCTCCCCGGCATCCTCAACCCGTTTCTGAAGCGCAGCGATAAAGTCAGGGTTGATCAGGACCGGGTCCTCCTCATAGACATCCGCCTTGAACTCGGACCAGGCGCTGCGGGTTTTCGGGCCCACCAAGCCGTCAATGTCACCGACCGGATAGCCCAGCTGGTTCAAAGCCGTCTGCAGCTCTTTGATCTGCTCCTCTGTCAGTTTATTGATGTCCGTCTTCCTGGTAATCGCCACAAGTTCCTTGAGTTTCATAGCATCACCCCCCCTTTTTGGCTGGACAAAAACATCAAATGTTTCTCACCATTACAACTTCATTGACAGGGCTCCCGTTTCATTTGCCCTTGAAGGGTGCAGGATTCCGGCATGGCATCATCCGGTTCTCGGCAGCGATTTTTTTGACCTTGAACACTTTGCCATCGGATCGGACAAATCTCCCCGATATAAATTGATGATCGTCGAATTCAAAACGATCCTGCAACACGTCTTTTCCCTCTGAAACGAAAATGTATTTCCCATCCTCCGTTTCTCTCTCGAAGAAGAAGACCATGAAACCTGTTCCCCTTGCCCACCGCACTTCAAAGGCCATCTTGATCGGTTTTACTGTACACGAGGTGCTCCCGACCTGGTATTTTCCCTCAAACTCGCTTTCCTGTTCAGCAGATGCGTAACACGCGATGAAGAGGATCAAGCCGGCAGCAAGAAATACTTTGATCGCACGCATATCTGCGTCCTCCTCGGATGAAGATATCCTGGATTCCCGATGGATAACAGGCGCAAAGATTTCGTTCAACGAATCCAGCATCCATGCTTCTTTTTTTCCCATGACGCCCGGGGCAGGCACAAGAACCGGCCGAAACAATCAGCCGGTCATATCATTTTTTACGATCTGATCATCGCACAATCGTGGATTAAGATCAATGGCCGTTGACAAAGGAGAAATCACAATCGTCAGGGATAGCGCCCGCAACCGGCTCCTGCGGATGTAGTCGCATGCGGGGGCTCATTTCGTCCACAAAGAATTTGGCTTTTGAATATCGCCGATATTGATTAAACTGGCGATGACTGATAATGAATTTTCTGTGCCCCGTATCTCGCCTCGACGCCTCGGCCAGGGACGAATATGGGAGCAAACCCCGGAAAGGAACGACTCATGAACAAGGACACATTTCGGAAAGAGTTGCACAGATTTGCGGATTGGATAGCGGACTACTACGAAAATGTGGAGGGATATCCCGTTAAATCAAACGTTCAGCCGGGCGAAATACTTTCAGAACTGAACAGGGGAAACTGCTTCGAACACGTGGGAATGGACACCCTCCTTGCAGATTTTGAGCGCATTCTTCTCCCGGGCATTACACACTGGCAAAGCCCGAATTTTTATGCCTATTTTCCTGCGAATACCAGCCCCCCGTCCATCCTGGCGGAGATGCTCACCGCCGCCCTCGCCCAACAGTGCATGATATGGGAAACATCCCCCGCAGCAGCGGAACTCGAGGAGTATGTCATGATGCAGCTCAGGGACATGATCGGACTTCCGGAAACGTTCACCGGCGTGATTCAGGACAGCGCTTCAACGGCCACCCTGACGGCGCTGCTCATGGCCAGGGAAAGGGCAACGGGCTACGGCATCAATGACAGGGGATTTGCCGGCGAGCGATTCCGGCTCTATTGCTCTGAAGAGGCTCATTCGTCCGTCGAAAAGGGCGTCAAAATCGCGGGTTTCGGAAAAGACAACCTGGTAAAGGTACCTGTGGACGGCAATTTCGCCATGCTTCCCGATGAATTGGAAATCAGGATACACAATGACGTGCAGGCCGGCTTCGTTCCCCTGGCCGTCGTATCGGCAATGGGAACGACGGGATCGACGGCATTCGACCCGATCCGCGCGATCGGGAAAGTTGCCTCGAAGTACGGGCTCTTTCATCACGTAGACGGCGCCATGGCAGGCACCGCCCTGATTCTCCCCGAAATGCGCCATCTCGCCGATGGTGTGGAGCTGGTCGATTCCTTTGTTTTCAATCCCCACAAGTGGATGTTCACCAATTTCGACTGCTCCGCCTTTTACGTGAAAGATCCTGACGAGCTGATCCGAACGTTTTCGATCACCCCCGAGTACCTGAAAACGAAGCGGGATGAGGAAGTGAACAACTACCGCGATTGGGGGATTCCTCTCGGCAGGAGATTCCGGGCCTTGAAGCTGTGGTTTGTCATCCGCGGTTACGGCAGGGAAGGATTGCAGGCCATGATTCGGGAGCATCTGAGGCTGGCTGGGCTTTTTGCCGAAAAGCTGAACAGCAGGAAGGATTTTCAGCTGCTTGCTCCCGTTGCGATCAACACGGTCTGCTTTCGCTATGTTCCGCTCAATTACGGAGGTGACCTCAACGAATTGAACGCCAGGCTGCTTGAACGATTGAACAGCTCCGGAAAGCTCTATCTGACCCACACGAAACTCAGGGATCAGTACACCCTGCGCCTCGTCGTGGGCCAAACCAATACGGCGGAGAGGCATATTAACGAAGCCTTCGACTTTATCGTGCGGCAGGCCGAAGAGCTATGCGGCAAGGAGTCCTGACGGCCGTCCAGTCTCCAGGGACGACGCGGGAGTAATCATTCCTGCTTGAAAAATCGGTCAGCGGCGCGGTTCTTTCACTGCGGGCGGTTGTCGGGGCTGTAGATGCCGGCATCGATGACGGTCTTGACCCTCATGATTTATTCCTTGACTTTGAGCAGAGATATACCGATAAATTAAGGAAATCAAACAGTGCGATAGGTCAACATCTGGAAGCTGGAGCTTTTATCCGGGCAGGGTCGAGGTGAGGGACAGGCAATTCATCATCTCCAACAGTCACTTCACGATGTGGAAATCTTATTCCTAAAGAAAGGATGGATCAGAATGAGCGATGTCATAGGTGTTGCGTGGTTCAAGGATGAGCGTACATACCGTGAGGCCCTTGATGTCTTTACCGACCCCGGGAATATGCCCGCACGTTATGAAGACTGGAGAACCCTCGTCCGAAAGCAGTGTGAATTGATTAAAAGCGGCGGAAATGTTGCGATTCGCGCAGACATCGATCCGCAAACCATTGTCCAGTGGTGCAATGCCCATGGATTCAAGGCCGATTCCCAGGGCAGAACGGCCTTCGCCAACCATGTCGCCCTTGAATATCAGAAGACCGGGCAGGGAATCATCATCGAATAATCCCTGGAGATCCTCCCGCTCATCCTCCGCCGGGCCGGATGGCCGGTGGTAATGTATTGGAGCCTGGCCCCCGGAACGGATCTCTATGTCCAACGCTTAACGCCGGCTCGACGCCGGCCGGACGCTTTTGCAGCAAGTGCATCACCTCGGGCCGCTGACGTCGGGAAATCAATAGCGGATAAACCACTCATCCAGATGAGCGGCATAGATGAGGATAAAAATGCTGCCCTGCCGCGTTTTGACCTTGTAATAATCCATAACGGGCCTCTCCGGCTCTCTTCCCCCCTCGTACCAGCGATCCAGAATTTCCATGATCTCCCACCGGCTTTTCCGGAACTCAAAGGAAAGGGGATATTCATTGACCTTGTAACCGCTGCGGCATGTCACTTGAATTCGTTCGTATTCCATATCTTCCTTTTTTCAAGCTCTGTACCGGCTTCGGAGATCTTCGGGGACAGGAGCCCCGGAAACAGTCGGAACGCCTTCTCCGTATTCCATTGACAGGACAGGCTGGTTCTTTTTATACTTCTTCCGAAAATTCCTGATGCCGGGATAAGGACCAAAGGCGGCCCACAGGTCTTGATGGGCGTTTCTCCAAGAATCATCCCATGCGGGAAGGGAAAGGATCCGTGCAACTCGACGATAATGCGCTGCTGGTACTGAAGGAACGGTACCTCCTTAAGGATGAGGACGGAACTCTTCTGGAGACGCCGGACGGGCTCTTCCGCCGGGTCGCCGCAGCCGTATCCCGGTCCGAGGACGACACCCCGGACGGATGCCGGGAGAAAATGAACGAGGCCTTCTATTCCATGATGGCCAACCTGGAATTTCTTCCGAATTCTCCGACGCTTATGAATGCAGGCCGCCCTTACGGTCAGCTTGCCGCCTGCTTTGTCCTTCCCGTTGAAGACTCCCTGGATTCCATTTTCGAGTCCGTGAAGCTCACCGCCAAAATACATCAAACAGGAGGCGGAACAGGATTTTCCTTCTCGCGCCTGCGGCCGAAAAACGATGTCGTCCGCTCGAACCTCGGAGTCGCCAGCGGCCCGGTGTCTTTTATCCGCGTCTTCAACTGTGCAACCGAGGCGATCAAGCAGGGCGGCACCCGGCGCGGTGCGAACATGGGCATTCTGCGGATCGACCACCCCGACATCGAGGAATTTGTAACCGTCAAGAGGGATCTTGCAGAACTCACCAATTTCAATCTCTCCGTGGCGCTCACCGACAATTTCATGCAGTGCTTCAATGAGGACGGCCTTTTTCCCCTTCAAAATCCGCGGACGAAAAAAGTTGCGAGGACAATCAGGGCCAGGGAACTGCTGAGGCTGATCGCCGAATCGGCATGGGCGTCCGGCGAACCTGGGGCGATCTTCCTTGACGCCATCAACCGGGCCAACCCGACCCCCCATCTGGGAGAAATCGAGGCCACCAACCCCTGCGCCGAACAGCCGCTGCTTCCCTACGAATCCTGCTGCCTCGGATCCATCAACCTTTCCCGGCTGGTCAGGGAGAGAGACATCAACTGGGAACGGCTTTCAGAGCTGACCCACCTGGGGGTCCGCTTCCTCGATGATGTCATCGACGCCGGGACTTATCCTTCAAACGAAATACGAGGGATGACCCTGGGAAACCGCAAGATCGGCCTCGGCGTCATGGGTTTTGCCCACCTTCTCATCCGGCTGGGCATTCCCTACGACTCTCCCGACGCCGTACAGACGGCGGAAAAACTTATGCGGTTCATCCAGAAGGAATCCAAAATCGCCTCCGGCCGGCTGGCGGAAAGGCGCGGCCCTTTCCCCAATTACAAGGGAAGCGTCTGGGACGGAAAAAACCTCTTACAGCGAAACGCGACGACCACAACCATCGCTCCCACCGGCACCTTGAGCCTGCTTGCGGGAACGTCCGGCGGCATCGAACCCATTTTCGACATCCATTACAGGAGAATTTTGCTTGGCGGGATCGAGATCGAAGTGGAAGATCCGCTCTGGAGGGAAGTCAAGAGCCGCCCCCATGGGAAGGATATGCGGAGGCGGCTTTTCCGCGGGGCTTACTCAATTGCCCCCAGCGGACATCTGAACATTCAGAGGGCTTTCCAGATTTCCGTCGACAATGCCGTTTCCAAAACCGTCAATCTCCCGGAAACGGCCACGGTCGAAGACGTTCTTCAAATCTATGTGAAGGCCCACCGGATGGGGCTCAAGGGAATCACCGTATTCCGGAACAAGAGCCGCGATTACCAGATTCTTTCCTGCGGAACCCATCAGATCTGTTAGTCCTCCATGCGCGTTACGAGGATTTTGTCGACCCGGCGGCCATCCATATCGACCACTTCGCATCTCAATCCCCGCCATTCGAAATGCTGCCCTTCAACGGGAACCGTTCCGATTTTCGACATGACGAACCCGCCCACCGTGTTCATCCCCATCTGATCCTCTTCGTCCATCTCTCCCACTTCCATATAGTCCATGAACTCATCCAGGGGCAGGCTCCCGGCGATGAGCCATGAGCCGTCTTCCCGCTCCACGATTTCCTTCTCGCCAGCCGGCGCGTCTTCGATATCCTCGAAAACGGATCCCAGGATATCGTCGAAGGTGACCAGACCGAGAATCTCCCCGTACTCATCCACCACGAAGGCGATGTGCAGTCCCGTTTTCTTGAAGAGTTCCATGACCTTGACGGCCGGCGTCGTCTCGGAGACATAAAGGGGTTTCCGGCATATCTCCTTCAGGTTAATGGGTCTTCCCTCCATGGTGAGGGCCAGGAGTTCCTTCGCCCGCATCACCCCCAAAACATTGTCCAGGGAATCCTGCACGATGGGATAGAAGGAATATTTGTGCTCGGCGATTTTGCGCTTTGTTTCCTCAAGGCTTTCATTCAGATCGAGCCAGACGATGTCGGTTCTGTGGGTCATCAGATAGGCCACCTTCCGGTCGGCCAGGCGAAAGACGCGTTCGATCGTCTCCTGTTCGAACTCCTGGAAGGTCCCCGCCTGTGTCCCCTGGTCAAGAAGAAGCTTGATCTCCTCTTCCGTTATGGTCGGCTCCGTGGAGGGTTCGACGTGAAAAAGACGCAGGATCAGATTGGTCGAACCGCTCAGCAGAAGCACAAGGGGATGGGTTACCTGGGAAAGGCGCTTGATCGGTCCGGCAACGAGGCGAGCCACCCGTTCCGGGTTGTTGAGAGCAAGCCGCTTCGGGACCAGTTCACCGAGAATCACCGACAAATAGGTAATCGCAACGACAACGATCAAGAAGGATATCGTCTTGCCGTATGGGGCGAGCTGGGGGAAAACGGATAAGTACCCCGTAAGCACCTTGGCGACCGTCGCGCCACCGTAGGCACCTGCCAGAATGCCGACAAAGGTGATTCCGATCTGGATGGTGGAAAGGAAGCTGTCCGGAGATTCGGAAAGCTCCAGAGCGATGCGTGACTTCTGATCCCCTTCTTTCGCCAGCCTCTCCAGTCGGGCCTTCCTGGCCGAGACAAGGGCAAGCTCAGACAAGGAGAGCCCTCCATTCAAGAGAACAAGAAAAAAGATCAGCAATATCTCAAACCACACTGAATTCATGCAAGATTACCTGGGAGAAGATTCGCGGCCTTCCACTTATACAATTGTGATGCCTGAATGTGCAAACAATTTATTTCAGGGTGCATCGAGATCCGGGTGCTTGAAAAACGGGTTGATCCATCTTCCGCTTGTCCTGTAAGCCTATGGGTACAAATCGGGAGTGCAGGTGTGAGAAGCGTAGGCCCTATCCTCTGTTGTCCATCTTTGTTCGTCGGGCATCAAGCGCAAACAATCCGGCCGGCCCGTAACATTCAAGCGGGAGAATAAACCGTCACCCTATTTAGTCGATTCTTCATGATAAATCAAATTATTTTCCTGTAACTGATTGATTCTTATCAGCATAATGGATGGATGACAAAAATCTGATCACGGTCTGGCAAAAAACTCTCTTGACGGCCGGCCCGGTTTTCGATATACATGATAAATATTCTAAAGTAATAATGGTTATAACTTAAAAATGAAAGATGCCAAACTCACAGGTCTGAAGCTGACCCCGCAGCGATTGGCCATTCTGGAATACCTGAGTGGAAACAGGGAGCATCCCTCCGCCGCGGATATCTATGCCGCCGTATCGGAGAAATTTCCCACCATGTCTTTCGCCACGGTCTACAACACGCTGAAGGCCCTCAGAGACAGGGATCATGTTCTCGAACTGGCCATCGACGGAGGCAAAAGGCGATACGATCCGGAAACGATCCGTCATCACCACCTGATTTGCACGGAATGTCGAAAGATTGTTGACATCTATGTGGAGTTTGATCTGAGCGTCCCGGAGGCCGAACGGGACGGCTTTGATATCGCAGGCAATCATGTCGATTTCTACGGCGTCTGCCGGAACTGCAGGGAAAGCGGATCCGAGCAGAAGGCGGCATCGCGCAAAGGGAGAAAAACCTAGAGGGGAGCCCGCAGAAAATCCCTTTCTCCAAGGGACGGCACGTCCGGAAGAAACGAAACAATCAGGAGCCTGCTCCGGGTGCAGCGCCCGGGGTTTCATATCCATTCAATCTCAAGCAAGGAGGAAACATTTATGGCATCGTTGAAAGGCACAAAAACCGAACAGAATCTGCTCAAATCTTTTGCAGGAGAATCGCAGGCGAGAAACCGCTACAACTATTTCGCCTCTCAAGCCAAAAAGGAAGGTTACGAACAGATTTCCTTCATCTTTTCCGACACGGCCGACAATGAGAAGGAGCATGCGAAACGGTTCTTCAAGTTTCTGGAAGGAGGAATGGTGGAAATCACCGCTTCCTTCCCCGCCGGAGTCATCGGTTCCACGGCGGAGAACCTGGCTGCGGCTGCGGATGGAGAACATGAAGAGTGGTCGGACCTCTATCCCGAATTCGCCCGGATCGCTGATGAAGAGGGATTTCCGGAAATTGCAGGAGTATGGAGGGAAATCGCGGAGGCGGAAACCGGCCACGAAATCCGCTACCGGAAGCTCCTGGCCAATGTTCGGGAAGGAAAGGTCTTCAAAAAAGATGCGCCCGTGAAGTGGCGGTGCAGAAATTGCGGCTATATCAGCGAAGGCGTTGAGGCCCCCGAAAAATGCCCGGCCTGTGACCATGAGCAGGCCTATCAGGAACTGTTCGTCGAGAACTATTGAGCCTGCTCCCCTGAAAGGACGTTCAGCTTCGATGCGGAAGAGGCGCCTCGCCCTGCGCCGCAACAACGCCTCTTCCGGGATGGACATAAAAAAACGGGGGCTTATCCTGATCCGGGCAAGCCCCCGTTTCCTGTTAACGTCCCGGGGGTTCCCCCAAGGGGTCTATGCGAAACAACCGCAGATGAATAACCCGGTCATAAAAGACCTTTTATTGGAAAATTCCACAGACGACATAGGCATCCATGCCGTCCACTTTCTGGACCCATGACTTCTTTACCTGCACCTTTTTGGTGGCAGGATTCATCCAGTTGTATTCCGCCCAGCCGCCTCCCTGGGTTTTTGCGATTTCAATCTGCTCTTTCACAAAGAGCTTACCGGTGACGGAGTCCTTCGATTCCAGAAGACTCTTGCCCGCCAGCCCGGGATTTGCGCCATGCATCAGGACGACGCCGTTAAAATCGACAAACGTAATGTAAAGCTCGCCTTTTGTAAATTGGCCGTTTGGGTTGCCAAACTCCGCCGCCGCCTTTTCTTTTCCGTTGTCCTTCGCAAAGGCTGCGGCACTCTGGGCCAATACTTTCGCCTCATCGAGTGTCGCCGCATTGGCAATGAACGCTGCTGCAAAGATGAAAATTCCGACCAAGACCAGACTACGAACCAACTTTCCCATAGTAACCTCCATCCTTTTGAATTTAGCGCTTATGCGCAACGGCATTTTGATTGTTAAAAAGTTGAAAGTCAAGACAAAAGAAACGAAATATTCCCCTGACGTCATGGATCACATCATTTCTCAATCATCGGCCAACGATCGTTTCCATCGTCCTTCGAACATCCTGTGGCATGCCCCAGGAGTAATCGGTCAGGATTTTCCGGTACACCTCCTTCCACTTCGGGCTCTCCCTGTTCATCAGGGCCTCCCGGTTGTTAAGAAGAAGCTGACGGATTTCCGACACATTATGATAATCAGACCAGATGTTCTCAGCCGATGAAAATGCCTGAATGGCGGACTCAACATCCCGGGATATCAGGCGCTGAAACCCCAGGATTTCCCACTCTTTGGCCATTCCCGGGCTTTTTGCGCTCACATCGGGCCGGTTCGGGAGTTCCAAAGGTTTCCCCGGTTCGATGCGGCCCGTCTGAGGGATGGTCCGCTGAATCTGTTGGATGTCTTTTTTAACGGCTGTCTGCGTCTTATCAATCCGGCTCAATGCACCCCTGGCGATGTCGGAAACCCTGGCGGGATCAGATGAAGAAGCGAGTATTTCCTCAAGGGATGCCTTCTGGTTGAGGAGTTCCTGCTGCAGCGAATCCTGCAGGACGTTGACTTTATCGCTTACTTGGTCACCCACTTCAAGGACCCCTCCAATCTTGAAGGTCCGGCTTTGGAGCATTTCTTTAAAATCATTCCCCAGCCAGAGAACCCCGGCGATGATCAAAACTGGCCATACGAGAGCCTTGATCGCTTCAAGAATAAACTCGGGTCGGCTTTTTTCCGTCATTTCCGCCTCCATCCCGCTCTTTTATTTGTCGATGGAAAGATCCCGCCTGGCCAGTTTAACGACCAGCATCCCGGAAGCGGTTTACCGCCGCGCGGACCAGCCCGGCTTCGAAGAAGCACAGGCGGAGCAAAGAGAAAAAAGACCGCTTTTCGGGCAACTCTCTTTTCACAAAGTCCTCCCCATCCACCGTCTTTCTACGGCTTGAATGCCCCGGTCTCCACCCACTCATTTTTGATCAGAGACCACCAGTCATCAGCCAGACCCCTGGTAACATACTCATAGGGCAGCCATCCATAGCCCTCGTCGCCCCATCCCTTCCCCCAGGAATTTCGGATCAGGAGTGCGCCGGTTGTTTCAATTCCATTTTTATTGGCATTTTTGATTTTCATGCTGTCATCATAGCCAACGGCAACGACGGCGTGACCGCCCTCCAGATTCTCCCCGCGGGTCGGGTAGGGAATCCGGCCGCCATTGTCGTCCGCCTGGGAAATGGACGTGTAGACCGTAAAACCGAACATGGACGGAAGGCCGGCGGCCAGTTTGGTTTTAATCCGGTGGAGCAGAACCTCTTCCGTT
Source organism: Syntrophus sp. (in: bacteria) (assembly GCF_040768185.1). NCBI lineage: Bacteria > Pseudomonadati > Thermodesulfobacteriota > Syntrophia > Syntrophales > Syntrophaceae > Syntrophus > Syntrophus sp. (in: bacteria). The sequence goes on from NZ_JAXGNC010000002.1 coordinate 209,902, forward strand.
GTTCCGAGAGGATCGAGGCGATAGTATCGAATCGCCTGATAATTCGCGGCGAATCCGTAGCAGAAGGCCGGCGGCTCGACATCGAAATCCTTGGTCCTGTATGGCCAGTACTCTTCAGGCGGGACGCCGAAAAGCGCCAGGGCCCCCATGGTTGAGCGCAGGTAGGCACCCGTGTCGCCCGTTTCCTTCATGAGGTTGCGGGTGACCTTGTACAGGAAGAGCCGCGAAGCATCGATGTGCTTGCCGAAGGCCCTTTTTTCAAAATACTCGACGATGGCAACCCCTGCATTGGCGGTGCAGGAACCGAGGTCCTCCTGGTCCTCTACGGGAGAGCACCACTCGCGAAGATCTTTCTTTGCCGGCAGTTTAGCCTTGGAAGATCTGCTCAACCCCATTTTCGTGAACATGGCCTTGAGGGAATCCTTCTGCCCCTGGGCTTTCTGCTTTGGCGTCACCTCGTCGTGCTCCTCCGTGTAATCCCGGAAATCGGGATAATCCGGCCGCCATCCCATTCCTCTTTTAACGTTCGCATCCGCCATATCTGTTACCTCCTTTTTTTGTTTTTTCTGCAACGATTGAGAATTCTGTTCATTGGCAGTCATGAAATCGATTCATCCGGTTAACGAGCACCCTGGTATTGCGCAGAAGCACAGGGACATGGAAATCCCTTTTTTCTCTGCCGCCCGGAACGCCCTTTTCAATGCCGGCATCGCTTCCAGTGTTGAGGTAAGACGGCTCTCATGAAATCCGGGCCTTGAACGCTTGCGGAGAGCACCGCAGAGGGGGCACAAAGAACGGGACGAAACGTTAAAAAGGCAGGTCTCTGGATTCCGGGCTATGGAAGACTTCAGAATCCGCCTCTATATCCTGCATACCGTGAGGTTCTCATGATCTGGACACATCCAAACGAGGACTGCTTCTGCGACGGATCCATCAAGCCGAAAGGAGGTGCGGGATTAAAAGATCGGCGGCACCCTGGCTTTGCTGGAACTTTGTTAAAGTATAAAATAGTTGTTCTCCATGTCAACAGAAAATGGCGTCTTTATTGAAGGATACGGTTCGAAGTGCGCCAGCATCACCCCGGATGCATCCCGGGGATCACGATAAGGGATGACAGAATGGCCGGCAGGGACATGCCATGCCGGCCATTCTGTTGGGAAATCAGGGGGCTTGAGCTGTTCTTTCCTTTTACAGGCGCTCCCGGGGCCTCTCGTCTTCCTCAGCAGGATAAGATGCCGCCTGAAATCAAGAAAATTACGACAAGGACACTTTCTTTATGATGTCCTGAGCGGGTTTCCAGCCGGGTTGGAATCGACAGCACCTCATCAGTCTACTGGTTAAAGCTTGACATAAAGGACGATTTCGGCAATAGATTCTACCGTTGAAGGCAAAGTGCCTATTCCTCGTTTTGAGCAAGGCAACTTTTTATTGCCCTGATGTGGCAGGGCGCGGTTTCATTCGATAGACAAACCCTCAAAATAGGTCCGTTTTTGTTATTTCGCAGCGTGCTGGCGGCGAATACCTTCTCAGCCACAAGATGGTTCGCCCTTTCTGCGGACAATACATGAAGCGTTCGTATCTTTTTTGGGGCCTTTCAAAATAAAAGGTAACTGTTCAGCACAATTTTTTTGTGATCTTTGAAAAAAGTTCTTGACACGGTTTTTGGAAAGATTTTCAAAAAATCGGTGCGATCTTCTGCCCCCTTTACAATGTCGCCATAATGATGTCATGCGCCTCTTGATTTGCCTGCAAAGCATTCTCTAACACCGGTCCGTGATAAAAATTATTCCGTGGCCTACAGGGCATCCTGGAAGGTCAAATCGGCTCTGGAAAATCTGTGTTATTGTGGCCTATCACAAAAACACGGATGGCTGCATGACCGTTGAGAACATCAATGTAGAAAATGCGGTGCAACGGGTCAACGATCTCATTGCACAAGAAAAAATCTGTCTCCGGCACTCAAGGCGAGTCTTGAGGTCCTGCTGCTTCTCGTGACCATTTTAACCAACCGCTTGGGACTCACCAGCAAGAACAGCAGCAAGCCGCCGTCATCCGATCCCAATCGGAAAAAGGCGCCGAAAGAACCGGGAGCACGCAAACCGGGTGGACAGAATGGACATATCGGCACCACGCTGAAGCCCTTTCCCGAGCCTGATCTGGTCAAGGAAATCCGGGTTGACAGAGAAACCTTGCCACCAGGAAACTATCAATCAACTGGATACGAACGCCGCCGGATTGTCGATCTCGACATCAGCCTCTTTGCCACCGAATGGCGGGCCGAAATTCTGGAAGATGAGAACGGCAAGCGTTTTGTTGCACCGTTTCCAGAGGATGTTGCCAGGCCGGTGCAATACGGTATCGGCGTCAAAGCCCATGCGGTCTATATGTCCCAGTACCAGTTGATCCCGTACAACCGCATAGAGGATCACTTTCAGGACCAGATGGGAATACCGGTCAGTGCCGGGTCGATCCACAATTTCAACAAGGATGCCTCTGAACGGCTTGAGTTCTTTGAATCGTGGGGCAAAAGCCGGCTTGCGGAATCGGCATTGGTTCACAGCGATGAAACCGGCATCCATATTGATATTGATGGCGTCAGGCGTTGGTTGCATAGTGTCTCGAACGACAGCTTTACCTGCTTTTATCCCCATGCCAAACGAGGGTGCGAAGCGATGGACGAGATGGGGATATTGCCGAAGTTTCAAAGGACCCTCTGCCACGACCATTGGAAACCCTACTTCCACTATGGCGGTTTGCATGCGCTCTGCAACGCTCGTCACCTCCGCGAGCTTGAAAGAGCGGTAGAACAGGGTAATCAGCAATGGGCGGCGCAGATGATTGTCCTCCTGAAGGCAATGAACAAGGCCACCCATGAAGCAGGGGGACGCCTTGAGGAAACAGAGTCGGAACAGTTCAGAAAGCGCTACCGTGACCTGCTGCGAGAAGCCGAGTTGGAATGTCCAGCACCAGACGAAACAGCGAAAAAGAAAAAAGGCAAAACAGCAAGGTCAAAAGCAAGAAATCTTCTGGAACGCCTCGACTCCGAGAGGTTCGGCGTCAAGGCGCCTATCTTATCGGGAGCGTCAACAATGGAACGGCAGGACCCGGAAGCGCTATCGACCTCATGATTCATTTTCAGGGCGATGAAGAACAGCTCAGTCGCCTGAACTCCCGGCTTGAAGGCTGGAGCATCGCGCTGGCGGAGATCAATTATCTGAAAACGGGCTATGCCTCTGAAGGACTCCTGGACGCGCATATCATTACGGATGACGATATCGCCAGGAAAACATCCTACGCGGTGAGAATAAACGCCGTCACGGATCCGGCGGCTCCCCTGGCCGTTGCCGGGAAAAAGCGCAGCCGCTGCCCCCCCCGGGCAAGACAGGAAGTCCGTTTTTTCGCGCCGACCCTGCAGGTTGCCGCAACCGTCCATAGGCTCGCATCCCTGTCGACCCCGGGATTTTCCGAAACGGGAGACATCGCCCCTTTCAGGGCTGACCGCAAAAGGCATTACAACAGGTGTGTCGGACCCATTCACAAGCCCAACCCTTCAGAGCAGTAAAGGGCGGCCTGTTGAAAGGGACTCCACAGCCTGTTCGGAATGCGGCCCCGGTATGCCCGAGCCCTTCGAGGACGGGTAAAAACTCCCGCTTCAAGGATCATGACCTGGATTTTGCAAAGGGAATGACCCATATCTCCGGCCCGAAAAACAACATCCGCAGGAATTCAACAAAAAGAGCAAGGCTGCAGGGTTGAGCCGGGAGGGATTATTGACAGAGGATACCGGAACGATGCCAGTCGACGAGAATGGAAATGGGAAAAAGAGGTGCCGCCGCCTTTCTGTTTCCCTTTTTCTGCTTCTCCTTGCCCTTCAGAGCGCCTTGGCCACACCTCTTGCCGCCATGGATTTGATGGAAGCCTACATCCGCGCCAGGCAGCATGATCCGCTCTTCGGGTCCTACGTCCACGAGCATGAAGCGTCCAGGACGTTGCCGGCGCAGGGCCGCTCATTCCTTCTTCCCCAGATTCAGGCATACGGCTCCGAATCCAGATACTATTACGACAGCGCCCCCTCTTACTATCGGGATTTTGACAGCGAATCCCTGGGCGTGTCCCTCAAACAGCCGATTTTCAATGTTTCCCGGTTTTATGAATACCGGCAGCACAAGGTCCGCAAGAATATGGGTGACGCGAGATTTGTCTCGGCGGAGCAGGACTTGATCCTCCGGCTTGCTGAAGCCTATTTCAACGCCCTGGCTGCGGAAAATCTGCTGGACCTCATTAATGCCGAAAAGAGGGCCGTTCTGGAACAGCGCGAACAGGCCAAGCGGATGTTCCAGGCCGGTGTGTCCACGATCACCGATGTCCATGATGCTGATGCCCGCTACGACTCGGTTCTTGCAAAGGAAATCGAGGCCAGAAGCAATTGTGACGTTAAACGGCTGGCTCTCCAAAGACTCGTGGGGGATGACGTGACCGGATTGAATCCGCTCAGGGACGATGCCCCCCTGGGACTTCCCGATCCCGAGCGCCTTGAAACCTGGATCGAAAAAGCAAGGGAAAACCATCCCCTGCTGAAATCCTATGCATACCGGATTTCCTACCAGGAGGCGGAACTCAGGAAGAACGAAGGTCAACATTGGCCAAGTCTCGACTTTGTGGGAGGCTACAATAAGACCAACACGAACAACAATCTGCAGACAAACCGCATATCGTACGGCAGCGTAGGCATTCAGCTCAATCTTCCTGTCTTCAGCGGGGGGTATACAGTGGCCAAGGTCAAGGAATCCAGGGCGATCCTGGAGAAGGCCAGGATGGAGTACGAAAATGCCCTGGCCGATATTACCCAGAAGCTCAGCGAAGCCTTTCTCGCCGTTCGGGACAGCGTGTCGCGGATCGATGCGCTGCAGACGGCGCGCAAATCGGCCTTGACCTCCCTGAAATCCAACAAAATGTCCCTGCTGGCCGGCATGCGGACAACGATCGATGTCCTGAACGCCGAGCAGGACCTCCAGGATGTCCTGATTCGACTGCTGCAGGCGCGATACGACTGCCTGCTGAACAGTGTGAGATTGAAAGCTTACTCGGGGACCATTTCAGAGAGGGATGTTCATGAAATCAACGGATGGCTGCAAACGGCGGCTGCGCAATAAGCGAACGAGGTGACCTATGCCCAACATTTTCCGGCGACCATTGCCGACGGCAGAGGGCAAAAAAAACGAACTGCGCACTATTTTATGGTCCTTTAAAAATACGTTCGCGGCGGTCGGCCTCTTCAGCTTTGTTGTCAACCTACTGCTCCTGGTGCCGGCAATCTACATGCTGCAGATCTATGACCGCGTCCTGACAAGCCGCAACCAGGATACCCTGGTCATGCTCACCATCATCATGGTCCTGATGTATATCGGCATTGGCTTTCTGGAGTGGATTCGCTCCCAGGTCCTCATTCGGCTGGGAAACAGCATGGATCAGCGCTTAAGCGGCAAGGTCTTCCAGGCGGCCTTCGAAAAGTCCCTGCGCTTCGGGTCCGCCAACGCCACCCAGTATTTTCATGACCTGACAGGCGTCCGCCAGTTCCTCACCGGCAATGGCCTTTTCGCCTTTTTTGACTTCCCCTGGACCCCTATTTTTATCCTCGTCATCTTTTTCATGCATCCATGGCTCGGGATTTTTTCCGTCTTCAGCGCCCTGTTTCTTCTCACCATGGCGGCGCTTACCGAGCTTGTCAGCAGAAAGCCCCTTGCCGAGGCGAACCGGCTTTACAACAGCGCCAACTCCTATGCGGGGGCGAACCTGAGAAATGCGGAAGCAATCGAGGCCATGGGGATGCTGAGTCGCGTCAGGGGGTACTGGCACCGGAAGCATGAAAGTTTTCTGAAACTCCAGGCGGCAGCCAGCGACAGGGCCAGCATCGTTTCCGCAATCACAAAGGCCTCCCGACTGACCTTTCAGTCCAGCATTCTTGGCTTAGGCGCCTACCTGGCGGTAAAGGACACCATTACCCCCGGAATGATGATTGCCGCGTCCATCCTCCTTGGAAGGGCCCTGCAGCCCGTTGAAATGGCCATCGGCACGTGGAAGCAGTTTCTTGCCACCAGGACATCTTACCTGAGACTGGGAGAAATCCTGGCCGTCCTGTCCGAACATGAGGAAGAAATGTCTCTGCCGGCCCCCACCGGGGTGTTGACGGTCAGAAACCTCGTTGCCGGCCCCCCGGGAACCAGCAGACAGATTTTAAAAGGCGTCAGCTTTGCAGCCAATCCTGGTGATGCTGTGGCGGTGATCGGGCCCAGCGCTTCAGGAAAAACAACCCTGGCGAGAATGATCGTGGGCATCTGGCCCCCTTTTTCCGGAGAGGTGAGACTGGATGGCGCGGCCATCTCAAAGTGGAACAAGAAGGAGCTGGGGCCGTACATCGGATATCTTCCCCAGGATATTGAACTCCTTGACGGCACGGTGGCCCAGAACATCGCCCGTTTTGGAGAGATCGACTCCGAGAAGGTGGTCAAGGCGGCAAAAGCGACGGGTATACACGAGATGGTGCTGCAGTTTCCGGACGGCTATGACACCCCTGTCGGAGAGGGCGGGCTGTTTCTCTCGGGGGGGCAGAAGCAGCGGATCGCCCTGGCCCGGGCAATCTACGACGACCCGGTGCTGTTTGTCCTGGATGAGCCGAATTCCAACCTCGACGAGGCGGGAGAGCTGGCCCTTCTCAAGACCATGGTCCAATTAAAAGCGGCAAAAAAAACGGTATTCGTCATCACGCACCGCACCTCCATCCTTCGCGTCGTCGACAAGGTTCTGCTGCTGGTCAACGGGGTCAGCCAGGCCTATGGCCCGAGAGACGAAGTCCTCGCCCGCCTGAAAAAGGTGCCGACCCGGCAGCCGCCGCAGGTCCTGCAGGCAGGACAGGGAAAAGGATGAAGGGACTTTCAAGGGGCATTATGAACGGCAGCGAAAAACAGGCTTTGAACGCCGGGGAAAAGACACCCCTGAAAACAAACACAAGGCCGATCATCCTGATCGCCCTTGCGGGTTTGATCTTCGGATTGGGGACGTTTCTGGCATGGGCTTCCCTTGCCCCCCTGGATGAGGGCGTGGTGGCTCACGGCGAAGTTGCCGTCGTTTCCAATAAAAAAACAATCCAGCATCAATATGGGGGAACGATTTCAGAAATCCTTGTCAGGGAAGGAGACCGGGTCAGGAAGGAACAGGTGCTCATCCGGCTCAACAATGCGCAGCCAAAAGCGAATCTGGCCGAGATTCGAGGCGAATACTACCAGGCGCTCGCCCTGGAAGCCAGACTGCTGGCGGAAAGGAGCAGAGCGGGAGCCATCGCGTATCCCGAGGAAATCACCGCCATGAGCCATCTGCCTGAAATCGCGGATCTGGTCAGAACGCAGCAGCAGCTCTTCAATGCCAGGCGGGGCACCCTGCACACCGAACTCAACATCCTCAAGGAAAACATCGAGGGCATGAAGGAATACATTCGCAGGCTTGAAGAACTTCAGATGTCCCGGACCAGACAGATGGAACTCCTGAGCACGGAGATGAACTCGTTGAGGGACCTGGCGGATCAGGGCTACTACCCCCGGAGCAAAATTCTGGAAACGGAAAGACTGCTGGCCGAGCTCAGCGGAAAACGGAGCGAAGATCTCGGAAATATCGCCAGGGCGAAAAAGGCCATGAGCGAGTACAAGCTCACCATCGTGCGCCGCGAACAGGAATTCACCCAGGATGTGGAGACCCAGCTCAGCGAGGTTCAGAAAAAGCTGGCGGCCCTGAGGGACCAGTACGCAGCGACACAGGACGTTCTTGAGAAAACGGAGATCAGGGCGCCGGAAGAGGGAACGGTCGTGGGCCTTTCCGTGCACACGGCGGGTGGGGTGATCATGCCGGGGAATCCGGTCATGAGCATCGTTCCGGCAAACGAGGAGCTCATCGTGGAGGCAAAGGTGATGCCCACGGACAGAGACCGGGTGCGGGAAACGCTCAAAGTCGACCTGATGTTCACTTCCTTTGACGCTAAAAAGACCCCCGTCATCGACGGAGAGGTCATCCTGGTTTCCGCAGACCGGTTTACCGATGAGGCCACGAGGATCCCCTATTACCTGTGCCGGATCCGGCTTACGAAGCAGGGGATGCAAAAGCTGGGGACCCGGGATCTTCAGCCCGGAATGCCCGTGCAGGTCGTCATAAAGACAGGGGAAAGGACCCTGATGAACTACCTCGTAAAGCCCCTTTTTGACCGGATTTCCGTCTCCTTAAAGGAGCGGTGATTTCGCCCCGGTGCTCGCCGCACGCCTGGCAGCGAGAAAGGCGCCGGGGGAAAAACCTTTTTTTTAAGGCCCCCATCCGACAACCGGATTTCAGGGACCCGGCCTTGCCCGCTCCGAGCTCCGTTCTCAACTTTTATTCCTGAAATATCTGAAACCTGCCTCAAACAGAAGCCTCTTAGGCTTGGGGAAAAAACCACCCGGCCACTTTTAAACCCCCTGTGGATTTGCAATAAAAATCATGATACGAAATGTTCCGCAAAGGGTCCTGACCCTTTTCAGCAGGCGATACGGCAGGTTCATCGACGCTGGATTGCCGAAAGCGGGACGGGGCTGAAAGCGCAATTTCATCAATAACGAAGAAGACCGTGTTCATGGCCAGTTTAAGAGAGATATTGAATCCCGAATCGGTGGCGCTCATTGGAGCGACAGAGCGGGAGAACTCGATAGGCAGAGTGGTCCTGGCGAACCTTTCCCGGACAGCGAATCGCCCGCTTTATTTTGTGAATCCCAGCAGACAGACCGTTCTCGGAGCACGGTGCTTCCCGTCGATCAGCGATGTGCCCTCCCGTGTCACCCTGGCCGTTATCGTAACCCCGGCAGCCACGGTCCCGGGCATTATCGAAGCGTGTGGAAAGGCAGGGGTTTCAGTCGCCATCATCCTTTCCTCAAATTTCAATGGAGAGGAGCAGAAGAAACTGGTGGAGAACATTCTCACCGCACGCAGGGAGTCCGGCATGAGAACGATCGGACCCAATTCCCTTGGGGTGATCCTTCCCCACAACGGCCTCAATGCCACTTTTCTCAAGACGAACCCCAAACCCGGAAACATCGCACTCATCGCACCCGTTCTCGGCGATGCGATCCTCGACTGGGGGGATACAATGGGAATAGGCTTCAGCATGTTCGCCTCTCTCGGCTCCCGGATAGACGTCGGGTCCGGGGATCTCATCGATTTTCTGACTTACCACTACACGACAAGAAGTCTCATGATCTACATGGAAACCGTGGGGGACGCGAAACGATTCATAAGCGCCGCCCGCGGCTTTGCGCTGAGCAAACCCATCGTCGTGCTCAAACCGGGCCGCTCAAAGGCCGGGGCATCCTTCGTCGAGATGCGGGCGGGAAGATCGGCGGGAAACGATTCCGTCTATGACGCCGTGTTCCGGAGAATCGGCATCGTTAGGGTGGCTGAAGTGATGGATCTCTTCAATATGGCAAAGGTCCTCGATTCGCCATGCCTGCCAAGAGGCTCCCGGCTCGCCGTCATCACCAACGCCGGGGATGTCGGAATCATGGCCACGGATACCCTGGCCGGGCTGGGAGGAGAGCTGGCCTGCATCTCCAGCGGAGACACCGGCCGTGAAGATGTTCTCCTGCCGGAACAATGGTGCCGGGATGATCCTGTCGACATGGGAGGCGCGGCCGATGCCAGACGCTATAGGAACACCCTGGATCTCTGCCTAAGCGATGACGGAGTGGACGGCATCATGGTGATCTATACGCCGCGGGTTTTTGCCGGGGCCATGGACCTGGCCCAGGCCATTATCCAAACCGCCAGGAAGACCCGGAAGCCGATCATCGTCACCTGGGTGGGAGGCGCACGCGCCGCCGAAGGCCGCCGTATCCTTCTGCACAACAATGTGCCTGCCTATGCCACGCCGGAAGAAGCGGTAAAGACCTACCTTTACATGTACCGTTATCACAGGAATCTTGAACTCATCTATGAGACGCCGGCCGAGGGAACCCAGACAGGGGCCCCTCTTCTGAATTATCTCAAGACGGTTGTCCGGAAGGCCATCCGAGACGGAAAACGGACCCTCTCCCGCCGGCAGGCCTTCGACCTTATCAGGAACTATCAAATTCGCACCCTCAGGACAGCCATTGTGTCGGACATCGACCAGCTGCGCCGGGAAATCCCGGGCATGGGCATCCCTCTGTCCCTCAGGATCCAGCCCCTCACCGGGGAGAAAGAGGAACAGGCGATCTTCCTGACCACCACCGGGCACGTTGACGACGCCTGCCGGCAGGCGGGACAGCGGTTGCGCGATGGAGGCGTGGAAGTCATCCTCCAGAATCCGCCGGCACCGGCGGCCTTGAGGCTGAAGCTCGAATCGAGAAGAGACCCCGAGTTCCGCACCATCCTGATCATCAGCCCCGGCGCCGGCGGCCCCGACGATGAACGCATCGGCCTGCCGCCTCTCAACCGGACCCTGGCCCGGCGCCTGCTTGAAGGTGCGGGAATCTATCCTGTTTTAAAAATTGCCGATGAGGGTCGGCAGATTCTTTCCCGGCTTGAGGATACCCTCCTGGGATTTTCCAACCTGGTTGTTGATTTTGCCGAGATCGAGCGCCTGGAGCTTGTCCTGTGGATTGAACAATCCGAGGTGCTGGCAGGGGATGTGACGGTCGCCCTTGCCCCTGTCTCCGAGGAAGCCGCGCCCTATTCGCACCTCGTGATTACCCCTTATCCGTTGCACTACATAACGACGTGGAATCTTCTCGACGGGACGGAAGTTCTCCTGAGGCCTGTCCGTCCGGAGGACAAGCTCATGTCCCAAGAGATGCTTGATTCCCTCTCGGAGGAGACGTTGCGCAACCGATATTTCGGCGTCCGGGAAATAACCGACGATCTTGTTGTACGGTCCTGCAACATGGACTATGACCGGGAGATAGCCATCCTGGCTGAAATCAGGAGGAACGGGAAAAAGTGCATGATCGGGGGAAGCCGTCTCATCCACCATCCCGACACCGGGATCGGCGAGTTTGCCATCCTGGTTCACGATCATTACCACGGCATGGGCCTGGGGGCAAAACTGATCGACATTCTCATCGGAATAGCCCGGGATAAGCATCTCCACAAGATCGAGGGGCTTGTGTTGACCGAAAACGGAAAGATGCTTGGCCTGTGCCGGAAACTGGGGTTTCAGGTCAAGCCTGAACCCGAGGGCGTATCAAAAGTCATCCTGTCCCTTGATACCTGAACATCAGCGGAAAGGGCGGCCTTAACCTGCACAGACAAGGAGGAGCAATGAAAAGAGAATCCGTAGCGTTTGGACTCGCCGTTCTCATGATCACGGCACTGCCCGGCTTTTCGGAGGGCAAGATCATCTTAAAAACTCAAAGGGATAAGGTAAGCTATGCCATCGGTTACGGCATAGGAAGTGACTTTAAGGAAAAATCCATCGGCATCAATCCGAATGTCCTTTTGAAGGGAATTACAGACGCCCTTTCAGGATCCACAAGGTCCTTGACACAAGCCGAAATGGATCAGATCATGATGAGCTTTTCGCAGGACCTCCAGGCAAGGCAAAGGGAATCCTTTGAAAAGGCAAGGGCCGTCAACAGAAAGGAAGGCTCGGAATTTCTCGAAAAGAACAAGCTCAAGGAGGGCGTAAAAGTCACCCCGAGCGGCCTGCAGTACAGGGTGGTCAAGGAGGGCACAGGAGACAACCCGAAACCGGGCGATACGGTAACCGTCCATTACAGGGGCACGCTCATCGACGGGACGGAATTTGACAGCTCCTACAAGCGCAATCAGCCAGCCACGTTTTCTCTTGCAGGAGTCATCCGGGGATGGACTGAAGGCCTGCAGCTCATGAAGGCAGGGGGAACATATGAACTCGTCATCCCTTCCGATCTTGCTTACGGCGAGAGAGGCGCAGGCCATCTCATCGGACCGGATGCCGTTCTGATTTTCACCGTAGATCTCATTTCCATTGAAAAGGAAGGATGACAGAGGGCCTTTCATTGCTGATGCAGGGAGACCTGCACCCGATAACAGCCGCCAGGTGGAATCGGGGAATTTTTTAAACGGATATTCCGTCGAGGTCTTCCTTCATGGATTCCGGGCCATTATCGAGCCTTCGGCCCTCGCGGCGGACGGCGAGCATCGGACTTCCGGGGAGGCAAGTGCGCCTATGTCTTCTCATGGATCAGGGAATCAAACATTCGATACTGGCGTTTCGCCCAGTAGAGGATGAACAGGAATGCGATGGCGTTGGCAAGCGGCTGGGCCATCCAGACGCCGTTGATGCCGAACCAGGAAGGTAGGAGCCACAGAAAGGGGATTAAAAAAAGGATTTCGCGACCGACCAGCAGAACCATGGCGGCTTTTCCCTGTCCGAGACCGATGAACATGTTGATCCACATCAGGCTGGGAGCGGCTGTGATCAGTATCAGAAAATTGATGCGCAGGGCTGTTGCCGTGAGCCTTCGCAGCTCCATGTCATCGGAGAAGAGCGTCGCAATGGCCGGAGCAAAGGCCTCCACGATCAGAAAACAGACCATGGCAATCGCAAAGGAAATTTTTACGGCGATCGCCACCGCCTCCATCAGTCTAACAGGAAGATTCGCCCCTTCACTGAAGGCAACCATCGGCATCAGGCCATGACCGATGCCGTAAAGCGGAATCATGACCAGGCCACTCATTCGGGAGACAATGCCCAGAGTGGCCACGGCAAGGTTGCTGTATCCGCCAAGGACATGATTGTGAAGAAGCATTCCAAGGCTGAGCACGAGATTGATGATCATGGAGGGAAATCCCGTCGAGTAGATGGACAGAATAATCCGGTAATCCGGACGGAGATAATGCCATTTCAGCTGATATTTGGAGCTTTTCTGCCGCAAGAAATAAAAGGCAAGCGCTGCACCCGATATCTGGGAAATCACCGCGGCCATGGCGGCTCCCTCAATTCCCAGCCGGGGGAAGGGACCCCAGCCGAAGATGAGCATAGGATCCAGGATACCGCTGACGGCCGAGGTCATAAGAGCGCAATACATCACGAGATGAGGCCTGCCTTCCGCCCGGAAGAGATTGCTGGCCATCATGATCAGAAACAGAAACGGCACGCCGGGCAGCAGTGTCAGGAGATACCGGCGGGACAGGGGCAGAATTTCCGTTGTGGCGCCGAAATATGTCAAAATGAGATCCGGCCCGGCCATCCCCAGGCTGATGAACAGCGCTCCGAGCACAGCCGAAAGAAAAAAAACCTGGCCGGCTGTCTGTCGGGCCTTCCGGTTTTCCTCCGCACCGAACATCCTGGCGGCGTATGAGCCTGCACCCAATCCCGTTCCCACGCCGACTCCGCCTAAAATCACCTGTATGGGAAGGCTTATGGTTAAGGCCGCAAGGGCATTCGAGCTGAGCCTGGCAAGCCAGAAGGCGTCTATGAGGTAATAGACGTTTACGACCAGCACGGTGGCGATGGACGGCCAGCTCATTTGCAGCAGAAGAGGCAGGATGGGACCCTCCGCCATATTCAGACTTTTATTGTTCATAACGATGTGATTTACAGTAAAATTCTGTTTAAGGCAAACGATCGGTGCCTGTTCGGAGCTGCGGACGGACCTGCCGAACCCGTCGTCGCCCCGGCAAAAGCGCATCGGATCAGCCGGGATGAACCGGCCCTGAAGCTTACGCTCCGCGGCCGCACAGACTGGCTCAGCACCGAGGTGCTTCGAGCTGCCGGCGCCCTTGGGAAATCCTTTCAGCAGGTATGAACGTACATGAAAAAAGATAGACAACTTTGGCAAAAAATGAAGTAATATGATGGCTCGTTCCGTTTGGGACATCCGAAAAAATGTTAAATTTCCGCGAAAAAGACGTGGATCCGTACAGCAGGGAGCCTTTATGCCAGGAATTTTTGAAATCAGCGTTGAAGAGCAGTTTTCCGCCGCCCACGCGCTGCGGGATTACCCGGGAAACTGCGAGCACCTCCATGGACACAACTGGGCCGTCCGGGTCACCGTCGAGTGCCGGGAGCTCAATGAGATCGGAATCGGCATTGATTTTCGAGAGGTGAAGCAGACGGTTCGAGAGGCGCTCCACCGACTGGACCACATCAACCTGAACGAACTGCCGCCTTTCCAGAAGGCCAACCCCTCGTCGGAAAACATCGCCCGCCACCTCTATTTGGAGCTGAGCGGGAAGCTCAACAGGGATACGATACGGGTTTCGCGGGTCAGAGTTTCCGAAACACCGACCAGCAGCGCCACCTATCGGGAGGACTGAAGCGGGTCACACATTTTCTCTTTGCGGATCGGACGGCGACAGAAGAGGATCAGACTGAGAAGATCCTTCGATGATGGGAAGCAGGGAAATGTTTTTCGAGCGTATCGATGATCGGAATCCCGTAAATCACCGTATCCGGCCGGAAATCCATCCGCGAAAACGCTTTTTGAAGAGGGTTGCCCACGGAAAGCCTTCAACCTCTCAGGCAACAACTCAGCCTGCTCCCAATTCCATGGCGATATGGACTGCAACCTTGAAATGTTCCGGGAATAACCAGGAGGACACGGTGCGGATCCTCTTCACGAGCGATTTACATGGGATGATTTGGTTGTACGATTCGCTTGTAGACCTCTCCGAGCAGTGCAGGCCCGATCTGATCATTCTGGGGGGAGATCTGCTGCCCAGGCTGGACAAACATGGAAATTTGCTCGATGCTCAAAGGCACTTTGCCATCACTGTTTTCCCCTCGTATTGTTTGAAAATGCACGACATCAATCCGGATGTCGACATCGGGGTGATCCTGGGGAACGACGACTGTCAGATGGTGACGAGGGAATCGGAGGACCTTCACCGGACAGGATTGATCCGGCTCGTCGATAACAGCGCCTGGAAGACCAGGCACTCATGGCAGGTCATCGGGACGAGCCTGGTTCCGGAAACCCCGTTTCACCTGAAGGACTTCGAAAGACGCGACTGCGAAGCGGATCCTGTGCGCTATCCTTCGGTACAGGCCATGTATTCCTCAGATCAGGGTATCGGCATCCTTTCCAGTTCGGCGTGGTTTTAATCCCGTGCATCCATTGAAACCGAACGGATGAAACCGAACTGACAAGACTGCCCACGGCAGTCGCTTATGACCGGACGGTGTTTGTTTCGCATTCGCCTCCGTATTCAACGCCATTGGACCTGGCCGTGAACGGAATCCATGAGGAGTGACGTGTCCTTAAAGGTCAACGAAATCTTTTACAGCATTCAGGGGGAATCGTCCTTTATCGGCATTCCCTGCGTCCTGGTGCGGCTCACCGGCTGCAATCTCCGCTGCTCCTATTGCGATACCCGCTACGCCTACGAGGGAGGGACCTTGTGGGAACTTTCCGACCTGCTTGGCCGGATCGCATCTCACCGATGCCGTCTGGTGGAAATCACCGGAGGGGAGCCGCTGCTCCAGGCGGAAACCCCGGCCTTGATCCGGAGCCTTCTGGAGGGAGGATATGCGGTTCTCCTGGAGACCAATGGATCTCTGCCCATCCGGGGGATTGACCGGCGCTGTGTGCGCATCGTCGATATCAAATGCCCTTCAAGCGGAGAAAGCCACAGGAACGATTTCAGCATCCTCGACGATCTGACGGAACGGGACGAAATCAAGTTTGTCCTGGGCGAGAGAGGGGATTATGAATTTGCCCGGGACATCCTTCTTTCCAGGAACCTGGCGGCGAAAACGCGGAATCCACCGCTCCTGTCCCCCGTCACGGAGCGCCTGGATCCGAAACGGCTGGCTCGGTGGATCCTCGAAGATCATCTTTCGGTCCGCCTCCAGCTCCAGCTCCACAAAATCCTCTGGGGGAAGGATGCCCGGGGCGTTTGAAAAAAAAAGATAAAGGAAAAAAGACGAGGACACGCCAATGAATTCAGATCGAAGGGCCGTCATCCTTCTCAGTGGAGGGCTGGATTCCACCACGACCATGGCCATCGCCAAGGCGGAAGGCTATGAGCTTTACGCCCTCACGTTCCAGTACGGGCAGCGCCATGCCATCGAGCTGGAGGCGGCGCGGCGCATCGCCAATGCCCTGGGCGCAAAGGAACATCTCATTGTTCCCCTTGATTTAAGCATTATTGGAGGATCGGCCCTCACCGGTCACCTTGAGGTCCCGAAAAGGGATTCCCCCGAGGAAGGGGAAGGGGTGGAAATTCCCGTAACGTACGTCCCCGCCAGAAACACCATCTTTCTGTCCTATGCCCTCGCATGGGCGGAGGTCCTGCAGACCGGTGAGATCTTTATCGGGGTGAACGCCGTGGATTACAGCGGCTATCCCGACTGCCGCCCCGAATACATCGCGGCCTTCGAGACCATGGCCAATCTCGCCACCAAGGCATGCACGGAGGGCGGGATGCGCCTGAAAATCCGCGCTCCGCTGATCCTGCTCTCCAAAGCGGACATCATTCGAAAAGGAATGGCCCTGGGCGTGGACTATGGAATGACGCACACCTGCTACGACCCTCTTCCCGATGGAAGGGCCTGCGGCCGATGCGACAGCTGCCACCTGCGCCGGAAGGGATTCCGGGAGGCCGGTTACGAAGATCCGGCATTTTCCGAAAAGTAGCACAGGATCTCAGGCCTCTGCCTTGCCTTTCGTGAGGACCCCGAGGATCAGGCGTTCAAAATCCTCCAGGGGATCGACGGTCATCTCGATGCGCAGTGCAAAGCAGGGAATGGCAGGCAAATCGAGGGACATCACTTTCATCTGATCCTTCTCCGTGGTCACGATCATGTCCCCGCGGACGTCCTTGGCCGCCTGCGCAACAGCGGCGATATCGCTGGAGGAATAGCGATGATGGTCCGGGAAGGCAAGGAACGCGGCAATATCGGCCCCCAGGGATTCCAGGGTACCGCGGAAGCGCTCCGGAGCAGCGATGCCGGCGAAGGCGCAGATCCTCCTTCCCTTCAGATCACGAAGTTCCCTGCTCCGGCCCTTGTTCAGGGAAACCAGGGAAGAGGGCCGATGGGTCCCTCGAAAGGCCGGAAGAGAACGCTTAAAAATCCGCTCTGTATCGTTGCAGCCATCTGGTTCGCTCCGGGTATCCCCCGGGGTTCCCCTTCGCTCCCCTGTCCGGACGAGGAGATCAGCCCGCTTCATGGCCCGGTCCGGTGGTTCGCGCAACGGTCCCCGCGGCAGAAGATAACCGTTTCCCCAGGGACGGTCGATATCCAGCAATACGATATTGAGGTCCCGGAACAGACGGCGATGCTGGAATCCGTCATCGAGGATCAGAACATCGGCACCCAGGCGCGCTATGGCCGCCTTTCCCGTCAGGCGACGGTCCGGACCGGTCAGAACGGGAACGCCCGGGCAGCTTCGGGCGATCAGCACCGGCTCATCGCCTCCCGCATGGGGCCCCAGCAGGACGGAAACCCCATCGCTGACGATATTGACCGGCGCCGCCCCCGTACTGCCGTAACCCCGGCTCAGCACCGCCGGACGATAGCCGTTTCCCCGGAGCATCCGGGCCAGCAAAACCACCATGGGCGTCTTTCCCGTACCGCCCGCCGTTACGTTCCCGACGCTGATCACCCTGCAGGGCAGCTTTGCCGATCTCAGAAGCTCCCGGTCATAAAGACCGTTCCGCAGGGAAACCCCGACCCGGTAAACATGGGAGAAGATCTCAAGCAGCAGGGCAAAGGGACTCCCGCCTTTGCGAGTCCCCGGCTCCTCCCAGAGCTGGCGGCAACGTTCACGAATCTTCACGGGAATATCCTGTAGCCGGGGGCTACTTCAGGTCCATTTCCTCCCCCGCTTTGTTCTCTTTGAATTGCAGCTGGTGCAGTTTGCAATACTCACCCTGCCTGGCCAGCAGCGTATCGTGAGAGCCCTCTTCCACGATTTCCCCCCTGACCAGCACGACAATCCGGTCGGCCGTGCGGATCGTGGAAAGGCGGTGGGCGATCACCAGGGTCGTCCTCCCCTTCATCAGGCGCTCCAAGGCATCCTGAACCTCCATCTCGGCCTCGGTATCAAGCGAGGATGTGGCCTCATCGAGGATCAGGATCGGGGCATTTTTCAGCAGCGCCCTGGCAATGGAGATTCGCTGCCGCTCGCCGCCGGACAGCCGGGTCCCCTGTTCTCCGATCACCGTATCGTATTGTTCGGGAAGGTTCTGGATGAACTCATGGGCATTGGCCGCCCTGGCCGCCTCGATGATCTCCTTCTCCGAGCAGTCGCGGCTTCCATAGGAAATGTTGTTCCGGACCGTATCGTTGAACAGGATGGTCTGCTGGGTCACGATCCCGATCTGGCGGCGCAGCGACAGCAGGGTCACATCCCGGATGTCGTGGCCGTCAATGAGGATCTGCCCGTCGGATACGTCGTAAAATCTGGGGATCAGATTGACCAGCGTCGTCTTGCCTCCGCCGCTCATTCCGACAAAGGCGATCACTTCACCGGCACGGATGGTCAAATTGATATTTCTGAGCACCGGGGTTGCGTTGTAGGAAAAGGAAACATTTCGGATTTCGATCTTTTCGACGATGCGGGGAAGGTCCACGGCATGCTCTCTGTCAAGAATGTCGGGAACGAGATCCAGAATGTGAAAGACCCTCTGGGCGCCGGCTATCCCCTTTTGAATGGTGTTGTTGACGTTTGTCAATCTTTTGACCGGTTCATACAGCATGATCAGCGCCGTCAGAAAGGAAAAAAAGGTTCCCGGGGTGGAGGAGCCGTGAATAACCTGGTAGCCTCCGTAAAAAATGATCGCGGCGATGCCGATCCCTCCCAGGAACTCCATGAACGGGCTGGAAATCGCGTTGATGGAAACGGACTTCAAAGCCAGGCGCATCAGCTTCTCGTTTTCCCTGGCGAAGCGCATGTTCTCATAGGCCTCCATGCAGAAGGCCTTGACGATGCGCGTGCCGGAAATGGTCTCCTGGAGCAGCGTGGTAAGGCCGGCCATGGTGACCTGGGTTTTCGTCGCATTCCGTCTCATCTTCTCTCCGAACTTGGCAATGGGATAGATGGTCAGGGGAAAGACGAACATGGCGATGATGGCCAGCTGCCAGTCCCGGTAGAAAATGACGAAGACAAGGAAGATCAGGGTAAAGGTGTCCTTGAGGAGACTGGTCACCGCCTCGGAAACGGCATGCTGGATGGAAGTGACATCGTTGGTGATCCGCGACATGAGCTCCCCTGTGTGATGCTTGGCAAAGAATCTCAGGGACTGCCTCTGGATCTGCTCATACAAATGGTACCGCAGGTCGGCGACGATGCGCTGACCGATGAAGCTCATCAGAATCGTCTGGAAATAACTGCAGGATCCCTTGACCGCGTAGATCAGAATGACGGCCAGGGGAATCCAGAGGAGCATTTCCGCATTCCTTTTGAGGAAAATGTCATCCAGGGCCGGCTTGACGAGAAAAGCCAGCGCAGAGGTAAGGGCGCCCACGACCAGCATGCAGACCATGGCGACGGCAAACCGGGGAATGTGGGGTTTGGTCAATTTCAAAAGACGCTTAAAGATATCCATTGTTTTCCTTGCAAAAGTCCCTGCGCTCAGGCCTTCCTTACCGGCCGGGTTCCCCGCAGACCCACGTTATCCCCGGGGTCTCTGCAGAAGCGACAAGGCCATATCGGCCGCCCGCCGGGCCGCACCCGGCCGGCCGAGTTTTTCCCGGAGCTGCGAAAGCTCCTCCTTGATGATTCTTCTCCGGTCGGCATCGCCGAGGATCGCCAGGACTTCCGCTGCGATGCGCTCCGGGTTGGCCTGGTGCTGGATCAGCTCCGGGGCCACGGTCTTTCCGGCCACAATATTCACCAGGCCGATATGATCCACAGAAATGAGCATCCGTCCAATCAGATAGGAAAGGGCTGAAACTTTGTAGATAACGACCAGGGGAGTCCCCAGAAGCGCTGTTTCCAGGGTGGCCGTTCCGGACACCACCACAGCTGCATCAGCCGCGGCCACCGCGTCATACGTGGCACCTCGGACCAGGCGAATCTCAGGCACATCCACCCCCTGCATCCGGCTCTCCATCCAGGCCGGGTCCAGCGTGTCGGCCAGGGGGAGGAGAAACTGCACGGGCTGGATCTTCCCGGCGATGAGCCGCACCGCCTTCAGCATGTCCGGAAGCAGCCGGGTGACCTCCCCCTTCCGGCTTCCCGGCAAGAGCGCTACCGTCGTTACGTTGTCCCGCAGTCCCAGCCGGCGAAGGGTTTCGCTGCGCGAAGAGCTTACCTGGACAGCATCGAGAAGGGGGTGGCCGACAAAGGAGGCATCAACACCCGACTCCCGGTAGAGCGGCTCCTCGAAGGGAAGGATGACCGCCATGCGGTCCACAACGCGGCCGAGGGTCTTGATCCTTCCTCTCCGCCAGGCCCAGATCTGGGGAGAAATGTAATAAAAAACGGGAATACCGTTTTTCTTTGCAGATCGTGCAAGGGGAAGATTGAAGTCGGGATAATCGATGAGAATGACGAGATCGGGTTTTTGGAACCGCATCGACTTTTTCAGGCGGCTCATGACAGACAGAATGACCCGCAGCTTGGACAGCACTTCCGTCAACCCCACAACGGCCATGTTCCCCGCATCGGCCCACAAGTCCACGCCGGCCTCCCTCATACGGCCGCCTCCGACGCCGTAAAAGGAAAGCCCCGGGTTCTTCCGCATCATCGCGCGGACCAGGGAAGCCCCGTGAAGGTCTCCGGATGCCTCTCCCGCCACAATAAGGATGCGCTTTGAACTCAAGGGAAGGATTCGCTCTTCATCTCAGGCTTCTGCGGGCCGATTCAATTCTGTCGACAATGTTCAAAGCCACTTCAAGAGACTGGCGGCCCTCCTCCCCCGTCACGGGAGGCGGCATGCCGGTTTTGACGGCCCGGACAAAGGCCTGGATTTCTTCTTCAAGGGGGTCATGCTTCGGGATATTCAACGGATTCGCAACAATTTCGACTTTACCATCGGGAGACCGCCTCGTTCTAAGAGAGGACACCTCACGCTTGGCGCAGTCGGCGGAATGGTAACCATTCGTTTCAAAGAACCGGATCTTCTGCATGGTCTTGGCCGTCACCCTGCTGGCCGTCAGGTTCGCCACACATCCGTCGGCAAAGGTCACACGGGCATTGGCAATGTCGATCTTCTCGGATAGAACGGAAACGCCGACGGCAGCGACATCCGTCACCGACGACTGGACAAAATGGAGGATCAGATCCAGATCGTGAACCATGAGGTCGAGAACCACGTCCACATCGGTTCCCCGTTCGAAGAAAGGGTGAAGCCGGTGGGCCTCAATAAAGACCGGCTTTTTCATCACTCCTTCCAGCGCAACAATGGCCGGGTTGAACCGTTCCACAAAACCGATCTGAAAGGCCAGGCGTTGCTTCTCGGCCAGGGCAACCAGTTCATCGGCCTGCGCCAGGGTTTCCGTAATCGGCTTTTCCAGAAGCACATGAACCCCGGCTTCAAGAAAATCGTGCGCTACCGCGTAATGCGCTCCCGTCGGCACGGCAATGCTCACCGCGTCCACCCGCCCCAGGAGCCGGCGATGATCGCTCAGCGCCTCGCACCCGAACTGGTCCGCCGCCTTCCGGGCGCGTTCCGTCTGGCTGTCTGACGCACCGACGATTTCGACGTCTTCGATTCTGGCGTATTTCTGTAAATGGTAATTGCCCAGATGCCCGATTCCGACAACTCCCACCCGTATTCTGCTCATCCCTCTTTTCCCTGTCTCTGCGCTAGTGGCAGACGCCCCGTTCCGACGTCTGGATGAACTCAATGAAATTGCGCACCTCCGGTGTATCCGTTACGGTTGTCCTCACCCGTTCCAGAGCGGCCTCAAGCCGCAGAGGTGAACGGAAGATGATCCGATAGGCTTCCTTCAGAGCCGCAATGGTCTCCTTGCTGAACCCCCGTCGCTCCAGTCCGATGAGATTGAGTCCATAGAGTTTTGCGTGATTGCCCGCCGCCGTCACATAGGGCGGGATATCCTGAGTCACCGCAGATGCCCCTCCGATGATGCAGTGCGCCCCTATCCTCGTGAACTGGTGAATGCCGACCAT
This sequence comes from Syntrophus sp. (in: bacteria), assembly GCF_040768185.1. Classification (NCBI taxonomy): domain Bacteria; kingdom Pseudomonadati; phylum Thermodesulfobacteriota; class Syntrophia; order Syntrophales; family Syntrophaceae; genus Syntrophus; species Syntrophus sp. (in: bacteria). Next base: position 231,954 of record NZ_JAXGNC010000002.1, read on the forward strand.
GCCGCTGATGATGGCGTAGTCGTCGACATGAATATGCCCGGCCAGATGGGATGCATTGGAAATGATGATATTGTTCCCCAGTTTGCAGTTATGGGCAACATGACAATAGGCCATGATGAGGTTGTGATCTCCGATCAGGGTAACGCCTATATCCGCCGACGTGGCCCGGTTCACGGTCACATATTCACGGAACACATTATGGTTTCCGATGACAACCCGCGTCTTTTCCCCTTCGTACTTCAAATCCTGAGGATCGCCGCCCAGAGAGCAGAAGGATGAAATCCTGCAGTCCTCACCGATATCCGTATCCCGTTCAATAACGACGTGCGATCCGAGAATCGTATTTTTCCCGATGGTCACACCGGGACCGATTACGCTGTACGCTCCGACTTCAACACCCTCCGCCAGGCTGGCCTCGGGTGACACGACTGCTGTGGAATGAATCCTCATGGTTGATTTGTTTCCTCTTTTGCCTTAGCTCATGAACGTTACTTCTTTTTTTCCAGATGCTCACTGAACTGCCCTTCCAGCGCCTCCAAGCGCTTTAATGCATGGTTCAGTGTCGTGCGCATCTCCGGCAACCGTGGCACACAGGACATTGCTCTCAGCCAGGTTCGGTGGGGCATGCACGGCGAACCGGAAACGATGGAACGGGCCTTCACATCTTCATGAACGCCGCTCTGAGCACCGACCATGGCGAAATCACCGATATCCAGATGGCCTACGAGCCCCGCCTGTCCGCCGAGAATCACGCTTTGACCCAGGTGGGTGCTGCCGGAAATGCCGACCTGGGAAACGATGATCGATTTTTCTCCGATCACCACGTTGTGGGCAATCTGAACGAGATTGTCGATTTTAACGCCCCTCTGAATCCAGGTCCGGCCGAGGGTTGCCCGATCGATGGTCGTATTGGAACCGATCTCCACATCGTCATCGATCTGGACAATGCCGATCTGGGGGATTTTCAGATTGTCGCGCCCCGGATTGGCAAAGCCGAAGCCGTCACTCCCTACCACCGCACCAGCATGGAGAATGACCCGCCTGCCAATGAGGCATCGCCGGTAAACGCACACATTGGGGTAGAGAACGGAATCTTCACCGATGACGGCCTCGCGGCCGATAAATACGCCGGGATAGAGAACAGCCCCCGCTTCGATCCTGGCCCCCCGGCCGACGTAGACCCCGGGGTATACCGTGGCCGACGGAGCAATCTCAGCGCCCTCCTCAATCATCGCCCGGCCGCTGACGGCGGGAATTTCCTTCTCCTCCGGGTAAAACAAAGCCAGCAGCCTGCCGAGGGCTGCGTAAGGGTCGTCAACTTGAACCAGGTTTCTGCCGGGGCTTTCCGTGTCTCTGGAAACGAGGACCGCTGAGGCCTTTGTGGTCAGCAGCTTCTGTTCGTACTGCGCATTGGCGACAAAGGTGATATCTCCCGGACCGGCTTCGTCAATTCCCCGAACCGAGCCAATGAGAGCTTGATCATCCCCGACAACCGTTCCCCCCAGAAAAGAGGCGATTTCATTGAGCGTCTTTTTCACTTCCCCGTTCATATTCCTTTCTGGAACGGATTACTTTTCCATTCGTTCTTTCCGATCCTTCATCACCAGCCGTTACTTTTTCGGCTTGTAGGTCCGATCGAATTCTTCGATAACGCGCTTGGTCAAATCATTTTCCCTGGAGAAAAAGGGCACGGGAACCGATCCGACATCCAGGATGACCGTAAACTTCTCCTTCGTCCCGATGTCACTGATGACCTTCATGATCTCCGGCAGCAGAGTCTTGGAAAGCTCCTGGTCCCGTTTCTGCATTTCTTCATTGGCATCCTTGACCATCTGCTGATAATCGCGAAGCTTCTTCTGGTAGGCGTTTTCCTTTTCTCTCAGGGCCGCCTCCTTCAGGACTGAACGCTGCTTATCCAGATCTTCCTTGAGTTTTCTAAGTTCCGCCTCCTTGGCCGAAATCTGCGCCCTGTTTTTTTCAAAGGTCTTTTTTAATTCCTCAGAGGCCTTTTTCCCCTCCACGGAATTCAGCATAACCTCCCGAACGTCCACAAATCCGATTTTTTCAGCGGCCAGGGCCGCGGGTAGCGAACACAGAAAAACAAAACCAAAGACCAACAGCGAAATCCTCATAAGTTTATCTTTCATGAAAAAACTCTCCTTAACTGTGAAATAAACGGATCTGACCATCCCTTACATGAACATGCCGATGGTGAATTCCCAGCGGCTCGCCGGTTCGTCCTCCTCGCGGTCAAGCACATAGCCCCATTCCAGGCGGAGCGGTCCAATGGGGGAATACCAGCGGATGCCGACGCCCGCCGTCTGGCGCAGATCGCCAAGATCGTAACCGCTTTCCCAGGCATTTCCGGCATCAAAAAAGATGACCCCCTTCATCCCCGCATTCTTGATCAGCGGAAAGACAAAATCCACGTTGACGTTGAACATCGTCTTGCCGCCGATCACGTCGTCCTCCTCGTCCTTGGGCCCCACATCACGCAATCCGCGGAGCGAGTTGATTCCCCCAAGGTAAAACCGCTCATAAATGGGAAGCCTTTCGCCGCTGTGGGCCGAGATGTACCCCGCCCGGGCCCTGGTTCCCAGCACGGTTTCCAGCGGGAGAGGGAAGAACCAGGTGGAACTTAACGTGTATTTCGTGAACCCCACGGTTCCCCCCAGGGGACCGCCGGTATATTCCACCGCAATCGTGTTTTTCGATCCCTTCGATGGAAACATGTTGTCATCCGTCGTGTCCCGACCCAGCGACAAGGTCACTCCGCTCGTCGTGTTCTCGCCTTCCTGGTCCTTGACATAGTTCGAAGCGTCCCCATCGACGTTCGTGACGTCATCCAGCGAATACCGGTAAGCGATGTAGCCGTTGATCTGATATTGCGGCCAGAGGGGATATCCCAGCGTGACCCCCCCGCCCTTTGAATCCAGATCGTAGGAGTTGTATTCCCTCTCCAGGTTCCAAAGATCAAACTTGCTCCACAGGGGCATATCCATCAGGTAAGGCTCTATAAAGGACAGCTGATACAGGGTGGTTTTCGAACCCAGATTTGCCTTGAGGCTCAGGATCTGCCCTCTGCCGAAGAGGTTCTGCTGGGATATCTGCGCCGTCAGCATGGCGCGGTCCTGGGCGCTGTAACCGGCTCCCAGGCTGAGAAGGCCGGTCTGCTTTTCCTTGACCCGGATATTGACATCCGTTTTGCTTTCATCCGGACCTTTCTCCGTCTGAAAGTCGATTTCTTCAAAATAGCGCAGCCGGTTGAGGTTTGCGTAGCTCTTCTTCAGATTCGAGCTGTTGTAGAGCTCTCCCTCCTTGATGGCCAACTCGCGTCGGATGACCTTGTCCCTCGTCTTGGTGTTTCCGGTTATTTCAATGCGGTTGAAGTAGACATGCTGCCCTTTCGTAATATCGAACATGACATCCACGGACTGGGTTTTTTCCTGAGGGACCGTCCGGGGGCTGACATCGGCATAGGCATAACCCTCATCATTGCATGCCTGGGTCAGATAATCGATGTCCTTCATGATCGCTTCGCGGTCGAAATGCTCCTTTTTGGCGATTTTCAGCTTAGACAGCAGGTCCTTCCGGGAAACGGTCAGTTCGTCGCCTGTGATCTCAACCGTTCCGACGCGATACCTCTCTCCTTCCGTAATGGGAATCTTGACATAGATGCCCTTCCGGTCATAGGAAATTTCCGGTTCTCCGACCTTCGCGTTCATGAACCCATTGTTCAGATAAAAAACATTGAGTTTGGCAACATCCTGCGTGAGCTGTTCCCTTTTGAGTATCCCGGAATCGGTAAAGAAAGAAAGGATGCCCTTTTCCGTGGTGCTGAGCATGTTGCGGAGTTCTTTTTCCGTGTAGGTCTTATTTCCCTCAAAGCTGATCTTTTCGATAAACAGCCTGTCATGCTCCTTGATCCTGTAAACGACACGCATGTCCTTGGGTCCGGAAGATTCAATCCGATCCAGGACCTCGGCATTGTAGTACCCTTTGCTGTCGTAGAGCTCCTTGATCTTCTGGACATCGGCCTTTACCTTCTCCGCATTGAGAATCTGTTTGGGCTTCGCGCTTATGACCGCTTCAATGTCACTTCGGCTGAGCGCCTTGTTGCCCTCGATCTGAACCTCCGCGATCATGGCCTTTTCCTGAACGCTGAAGACCAGAATCCGGCCTTCGGAGGTGCTTTTCGTCTCCGCCGACACATCATTAAAATATCCCATCTTGTAGATGGCCTTGATGTCTGCTGAAACATCCTCCTCGGAAAAAAGGCTGCCCTGCCGGCTCTTCAGCACCTGTTCGATGGCGCTGGACCCGATCTTCCGGTTGCCCTGGATCTCGACCCTTGCGATGCGCAATTCCGGTGCGATCTTGAGAAGAACGGTCGATTTGAGCTCCGCCGCAAGCTTGTCGATTGCGCTCCGTTTCCCCTGGACAAACAGGGGCGGCAGGGCCGTTGACCGGCGGATGTCCAGAACCCGGATATCCGCACTGAGGCTTTCCCCGAATTCAGAAAGGCTTCCCAGAACGACATAAGCGGCGCCCGTCATGCTCCCGATCTTAAAGCCCAGGGCTTCGGTGACCGCCTGACCGGCCAGGGCGTCCGCAAAAGATTTTTCCTCAATCAGCTGGACATTTTTGGATTTACGGAATTCGCTGGACAGCTGCCGGGACATCGCCTCCTGCAATGAGGCCTTCTCCGCGGAGGTAAAAATATCGAAGGGCAGGACGGCAATGCGCGCCGCCTCTCCGGCGATGGAAATTCCTGCTCCCAGCAGAAAGGCTGCAAGCCCGATCACAAAGATTCCGCATATCACTAGAGATAGTTTCTTATGCACAGGCATATATTTCCCCATCCCGCAAGCCAATGCTTCGCGACATTCTGCCGGCCAAGGACTGGTTGTGGGTTACCACAATCAGGGTAATCCCCTTTTGCCGGTTCAGTTCCAGAAGAATATCTTCAATTTTTCGGCCGGTTTCCGTATCGAGATTCCCCGTGGGTTCATCAGCAAGAAGAATTTCCGGCTCCATGATCAGCGCCCGGGCAACGGCAACCCTCTGCTGCTCGCCACCGGAAAGTTCCGAAGGTTTGTGCGTCATCCTATCACCAAGGCCTACATCATGCAATATCGTTTCAGCCTTCGCAAGGGCGTCGCGCCGTGACATCCCGTGGATCAGGGCCGGCATCATCGTATTTTCAAGGCTGTTGAACTCGGGCAACAGGTTGTGAAATTGAAAGACGAAACCGATCGTCCGGTTTCTGAAGGACGCCAGCTTTTTTTCCTGCCAGTCAAAAACATTCAGCCCGTTAAACAGCACCGTTCCGGAGGTCGGCCTGTCCAGCGTCCCCAGGATATGGACGAATGTCGTCTTGCCTGCGCCGGAAACGCCGAGAATCGCCAGAGAATCCCCGTCGTCAATACTCAGATTGATTCCGCGAAGCACCTCGATCCGGCTGCCGTCTTTAACAAAAGTCTTCTTGAGATCATGAACCTGGATCACAACGCCCATCCCCGGAATCGTTTTCCGCCGCAACCCCTCGCCCTTCCGTCGTCTGCCCTCATGACCGGCATCCCCCCTGGTCGCCCCTATTCATTTCGCAGGGCCTCCGCCGGATCCAGCCGTGCCGCCCGGTAGGATGGATAGAGCGTGGAAAGAAACGAGATGATGAGCGATCCAATCACAATGACGGCGACATCCGTATAATCCACCCGGGAAGGCAGCTGGTTGAGATAGTAGACATCTCCCGGCAGAATCTTGAATCCGAAGAGCCGTTCGATAAAAGCGGACAACCCGGAGAGGTTGTGGGCCAGAGCCAACCCCCCCAGCATTCCCAGAGTCGTTCCAATCGTTCCGATCGTCACCCCCTGAAACACGAAGATTTTCATGATGCTTCGTGACGTGGCGCCCATGGATTTCAGGATTGCGATGTCCTTGTTCTTTTCCATGACCACCATGATCAGGGTGCTGATGATGTTGAAGGCGGCCACCAGCACGATCAGGCTGAGGATAATGAACATGACCCGCTTTTCAAGCTTGAGGGCCGAGAATAGATTCTTGTTCATTTCCATCCAGTGCCTGGCCCAGTAGGGGAAGCCCAGCTTTTTCTCGATGGTTCGGGCAATGACGTCGGCGCGATAGATGTCATCCACTTTGATCTCGATCCCCGAAACCGTATCCCCCAGGTTCAGAAATTCCTGGCAATCCGCCAGGGACACATAGGCCAGGGTGGAATCATATTCGTAAAAGCCCGAATCGAAAATGCCGACGACCACGAATTTCTTCATCCGCGGGACAAATCCCATCGGCGTGGAGACCCCCATGGGGGTGATGATATACACAGGGTCATGGAGGATCAGGCCAAGATTTTTAGCAAGCTCCTTGCCGATTACAATGCCGGGCGGAGCTTCCGCCTCCCCCGCGGCACGGTCGCGCGATTCCGTCCCCGCAAGGGCCTGGATGCTTCCCGCCTTCATACGCCCGAGATCAAGGACTCCGAAGGCGTCTTTCAAAGAAAGTCCCCTCAGAACCGCACCGCTGACGCTGCCTTCACTCTTGAGCATGGCCTGGCTGTAGATAAAGGGGGTGGAGGCCACAACCCCAGGCATCTCTTTCACCTCGCCCATGACCTGACGGTAGTTTTTCATCGTCCCCTGATATTCCATCAGAACGATGTGCGAATTAATCCCCAGGATCTTGTTGCGCAGATCCGTTTCAAACCCGTTCATCACGGCCAGCACGATAATCAGCGCCGCCACACCCAGAAAGATTCCCGCTATGGAAATAAACGTGATGATGGAAACGAAAACCTGTTTCCTTTTTGCGCGTAGATAGCGCAGATTGATGAAAAATTCATAGGACATTTTGTATAATAACCGCACCGGGTTGAAAAGAGATCTGCCGTTCAGGAAACGAAAGGCCGGATCTTATTCCACTCCCGGCTCTTTCCTCCGCATGTGGGGGAAGAGGATCACATCCCGTATGGACGGCGAATCCGTTAAAAGCATGACAAGCCGGTCAATTCCGATTCCCTCGCCGGCCGTCGGCGGCATGGCATATTCCAGAACCTGGACATAATCCTCATCCATGACGTGCGTTTCCTCGTTACCCTCTTCCCGCTCCTTGGCCTGCATGAGGAAACGTTCCCGCTGATCTTCCGGATCGTTCAACTCGGAGAAGGCATTGGCGATCTCCTTGCCGGCGATGTACAGTTCAAAGCGGTCGGTAACACCCGGATCCTCGACATTGCGCCGGGACAGAGGAGATACCTCGACGGGATAAAGGGTCACAAACGTGGGCTGCACGAGTTTCTCTTCCACAATCTCTTCAAAGATGGCGGTCACGAGTTTGCCCAGGGCGTCCGTATTCTTGACCTCCAAACCCAGCTGGCGGGCATAGGCATAGGCCTTCTCTTGATGCTCCAGGATTTCAGGGTCTATTCCACCGTAACGGAGGATGGAATCCTTCACCGAAATCCGCGTCCAAGGCGGAGTCAAATCGATCTCCATTCCCTGATACTGGAAATTCAGCGTGCCCAGAACGCGCTGCGCAACGGTAGTCAGCAGCTCCTCCGTAAAGGTCATCAGGTCTTCATAGGTCGCATAGGCCTGATAAAATTCCATCATCGTAAATTCCGGATTGTGAAAGGTGGAGATCCCCTCGTTGCGGAAATTCCGGTTGATCTCATAAACCCGCTCCAACCCCCCGGTAATGAGCCGCTTCAGGTAAAGTTCAGGGGCGATCCGGAGATACAGGTCCATTCCCAAGGCGTTGTGGTGGGTCCTGAAAGGCCTCGCTGTTGCGCCGCCCGCCTTGGGCTGCATCATGGGCGTTTCCACTTCCAGAAAATCCCGTTCGTCCATGAAACGGCGAATGGCATTGATGATCCGGCTCCGGGTCACAAAGACCTCCCGCACGCCTGGATTGACGATCAGGTCCACGTGCCGCTGCCGGTAACGGGTCTCAACATCCGTCAGACCATGCCATTTCTCCGGCAGCGGTCGAATGGCCTTGGACAGCAGCCGCAACTCATCCACCTCGATGGTCAGCTCCCCCGTTTTGGTTCGAATGGGCCTTCCGCCAATAAAAACGATATCCCCCACATCCAGCCTCTTGAAGAGGGCGTAGGCCGCATCTCCGATTCCGTTCCGGTGGAGATAGGCCTGAATTTTTCCCTTACGGTCCTGAATATTGATAAAGGCCGCTTTCCCGAAATTCCGGACGGCCATCAATCTGCCTGCCAGGGTGAACCGCTCATGAAGCCCCCCCAGGAGTTCATTATCCGCATCTTCGAATCGCTCCAGAATCGAAGCCGTCGTGTCGTCCACACGGACATCGTTCGGGTACAAATCAACCCCCTCGGCTTTCAGGGCGTCAATCTTCTCAATCCTTTTCCTAAAAAGTTCACTGTCTGCCATATCGTCACCAGAACACTGTTATAAAGCGAAGTTCACTATCGTTTTTTTCCCCGTTAGTCAAGAAGGTTTTGAAAACACAGGACAGATGCCCCGACCGTGACCTGCCGCTCACAGCGGCAGGGTTCAAATGAGATTGCTAATTCGGAGGTATTTGTGTATAGCAGAAACCATCTGCAGTTGACTTCGACAGGGGAGGATGACGGATATTCCATGATCAATAAAGCGATCTTAGTAGGCAGGCTGGGAAAGGATCCTGAAGTTCGCTACACGCCGGATGGCGCCATGGTTACGAGCTTCAGTCTGGCCACGGATGAACAGTGGAAAGATAAAAGCGGCGAAAAGGTTCAGAAAACCGAGTGGCACAACATTGTCACCTTCGGCAAGCTTGCGGAAATCTGCGGCAATTACCTGGCTAAGGGGCTGCTTGTCTATATCGAAGGGCGGATCCGCACCCGCGCCTGGGAAGGGAAGGACGGCGTCAAGCGGTATACAACGGAAATCATTGCCCAGGATATGAAGATGCTCAGCCCTAAAGGGGCTGATCGGGGTGAAAGCAGGAGCGCACCGGAAGGGCATTATTCGCCCTTCAACGACGCCTCGGCTCTGCCGGAGGATGATGTCCCCTTCTGACACATGCAACGGATTTCTTCACCCGGACACGCCGGCCGGCGGAGCGGCCCTCAGGCGGCAGACTTTCGGATTCCTATGTCGCCTGTACGGCGGCGCTCTGACCGCCTGCTGCCGGCTTTGATCTGAAACGGGAAGAAGACGACCGTGGAACGTTGAGGCGGGGCTCAGAAACCCTTACCCCCATTGCCCCGTGCCGGGAGGCGGCCGTTGTTCAGCCGGGCGGGGATATCCCGCAGGTGGTCTTATTTCGGCTCGATCTTCTTTGAAGGGGAGGTAACGTCAATTTCTTCAGGTTCGTTTGTTGCCTTCTTAAAGTTCTTGATTCCCTTGCCGATTGCGCCTCCGATCTCCGGAAGTTTGCCGGCTCCGAAAATGATCAGGATGATCACCAAAATAACCAGCAATTCAGGCATGCCAATTCCAAACATAGAGTTCTTTCTCCTTTACGCGTACATTCGGTTTTCCGCAGGAAAACGAATTCGCTTCATTTCATATGAACCATGATCATCAGCATAAAATAACATTTTATCGTTGTCAAACAGATCATGAAGTGGACAGGCCGATCGCCCGGCTTCGCTCAAGGGAGATTGAGGTGAACAACCTGCCCATGCCCCCCCAGATTTTCCAGCAGCCGATCCTGGAACAATACCCTGACACCCGCCGCATTGCCAATATCCAGGGCAAAGCGATCCTTGGCACTGAGGTCCAGCCGTTCTCCGGGTCGGAGCGTTCTTTCCGTGGTCTCCTGGCCATCGGTCCGGATCCGGAGCCAGGTCTTTTCCTTCGCTTCAATAATAAGCGTGTAGGAATTGGAGGTATGTTCACCAGCCTCCTGTAAGGGGGGCGTCTGAGCTTGTTCCGCTGGGGCCGCCTGGGGCTGAATGGCATCCGGTGCGGCCGGCAGGGGTTCCGCTGGAACCGGAGGTGTCGCAACCCCCTTGATAGCCGCCGTGCCGGCGGGCTCCTCTTCGGGAGAGGCCGTTCCTTCCAGCTTGCCCGAACCGGAATCCGGTAAAATCCGAATTTCATTGGTGTATGAAGCAAAGAGCCAGGCAAGGGCGCCGATAAAAAAAAGAACGGATACAATCAGGGCGAGACGTTTCCAGGAACGCTGTTGACCGGAAGGAAAGGTTCCGGTGAATTCCTTCTGAAGGATGGGAGGAGGCGCCTGTTCGCTTTCATGCTTGAAATAATCCAGGAAGGGCTGACTGTCCACCTGGAGAAAATCGGCATAATTCCGGACAAAGTTCCGTGTATAGACATCAGGCGGTAAAAGGTGGAACTCGCCCTTCTCCAGTGCGTCAAGGACCGAAACACTTATTTTCGTTTTTTCATGAACATCCTTCAATGAAAGCCCCTTTGCTTCCCTGACGGCTTTCAAGTCCGATACGAACGTTTTCAGTCCCTCATGAACCTGCTCTGCACTCATGGCACATCCACCTTTTTTCCTTACCTGAATCCAGGACCCATCCTGAATAACATCAAATGGAGAGCTCCGCAATACAAAGTTGCCCCCCATCGATCCGCCGGCATTAATCCTGGTTTTTTGTCTTTTTTGTGTGATAAGGGTTTTCGGCGATACGGAATCTGAACGATACAGGAGATTTTACTGGAATGAATCCATTTACCGAGTTTGCTGTTTCAGCGGCACGAAAAGCCGGAGAGCTTCTTAAAAGCCGTCTGAACACACCGCATTCCATTGATTATAAAGGAGTCGTCAACCTCGTTACGGAAGCGGACCGCATGTCCGAAGCGCTGATTCTCGATCTCATTCAGCGGCAATTCCCCGACCACTCCGTTTTGACGGAAGAGTCCCCGGAACGAGAAAGGGACTCGAGCTACCGCTGGATCATCGACCCCCTGGATGGAACGACCAACTATGCCCACGGCTATCCAGTCTTTTGCGTCTCCATCGCCTTGGAGCAGGATGGAAATATGATCGTCGGGGTTGTCTATCATCCCATGATGGATGAAATGTTTGTTTCAGAAAAGGGAAAGGGATCGTGGCTCAACGGTCAACGCATCTGGGTGTCGGACACGTCCGACCTTTCCCGAAGCCTCATCGCCACGGGGTTTCCTTATGACGTCAGGGAAAGTGAAAACAACAATCTGAATTATTTCAACTCGATGATCATGAAAGCCCAGGCGATCCGCCGCGCCGGGGCAGCCGCCCTTGACATGGCTTACCTCGCCGCCGGCCGGTTCGACGGCTTCTGGGAATTGAAGCTGATGCCTTGGGATACCGCAGCCGCCTCGCTGCTCGTCCAGGAGGCCGGGGGAATCGTCACGGATCTTCGGGGCCGGAACTTTTCATTGACAGCCCCCCACGTACTGGCATCAAACGGAAAGATCCATCAGCAGATGCTTTCCGCCCTTTCGGAAGCGCAGGAATAACAGCGGCTTATTCGGGCCACGCGGTTCGTGCTATCCTCTGGAGAGGACATCGCTGACAGCAGACTTCAAGGTCATGAGGGTGAAGGGTTTTGTAATCGCCTCCTTGAAACCGAAGTCCCTGAAGGATTGCACAATGGGGTCATTGGAATAGCCGGTCGCAATAATGGCTCGAACATCGGGATCAAACTCCAGCATTTTCTGAATGGCCTGTTTCCCGCCCATGCCCCCTCGAACGGTCAGATCGAGGATGACCAGATCGTAGGGCCGAGCGGTCGTTTTGGCGTCCCGGTACATGGCAACGGCTTCCTCCCCATTTTCGGCGGTAACCACTTCATAACCAAGGTGGTTCAGAATCTGCCCCATGACCTGTCGAACGGTTTCCTCGTCATCCATGACCAGAATCCGCCCCTGGGCACCGCCCGGTTTTTGATCGACATCTTTCAGGGAAAGAACCTTTTCTTCAATAGACGCCGGAATATAAACGGTAAACCGGGTCCCTCTGCCGATTTCTGTCGAATAGGTGATCAGACCTTCATGCTTTTTGATGATGGAATGGCAGATGGCCAGCCCCAAGCCCTTTCCCTTGATATTGCCGAAGGACTTCGTCGTAAAATACGGATCAAAGATTCTGGAGCGGTCCTCTTCCGGAATGCCCTTGCCGTGGTCCTCCACCGACCATTCCACATAGGCGCCTTCCTTGAGCGCAGGATTTTCTCCTTTCATGATGCGGATGTTTTCCGCCCGTATGGTGACGATTCCGCCTTCGGGCATGGCTTCCCGGGCATTTCTGACCAGATGGAGAACAACCTGCTGCATCTGTCCTTCATCGATCAGTGCAGGCCACAGATTTTCTGGAAATTCAAAGGAAGACTGGATGTTGGAACCGCTCAGAGCAATGCTGGCCGATTCCCGGAGAAGACGATCCAGCATGTGAATCCTCTTGAGCGGCCCTCCTCCCTCGGAAAATGTAATCAGCCTTGAAGTCAGCTCCCGGGCCTGGATGCAGGCCGCCTCCGCTCGGCTCAATTCGTTGAAAATCTGGTCATCTTTCTTGCTGATCATTTTCACCAGGGTGATGGTCCCCATGATCACGGCCAAAAGATTGTTGAAATCGTGGGCGATTCCTCCGGCAAGAATCCCGACGGACTCAAGTTTGTGGACCCTGGTGATTTCCTCGTCGATCCGTTTGCGGTCCGTAATGTCATGGATGACGGAACACAGATGCAGCTGTTCATCGATATGGATCGGGCCGACGTACACTTCGACATCCCGGACCTGGCCATCGGCCAGACGATGCTGGGAATAAAAGTGATTGCTCGTGAACTCACTCTCCCGATTTCTTTCAAAAAACTCCTGCACCTCCGTCAGCGTATCGATATCCGTCACCTTCATCCGCCTCATCATTTCCCGGCTGCAATGGTAATATTGGCAGGCCGCGGGATTGGCATCGACAATGAGACCTGTTTGGGGATTGGTCAAGAGGATGACGGTATGATTGTTCTCAAAGAGAGTCCGGTATCGTTCCTCGCTTTCCCGCCTTGACGCTTCCGCAATCTGGTACTTCCGGATCTCTTCGGAGAGCGCCAGGTTGGAATTCTCCAGTTGAACCGTGCGCTCCTGAACTCTCTGCTCAAGGTGTTTTTTCAGGATTTCCAGTTCGGAATTCTTTTTCCTCCATTCGTTGAGCATTTCCACATATTTTAAAAAGACGCTTTCATTTTCCTCTTGCGTCAATATATTGTCATTCTCCAGGTGCCTCACCCGGATGGCCATATCCTCAATCTGGCGTTGCAGAGCCTGAATCGTTTTATCCTTCGACTCGGTTTCGTTCATCTCAGAACCATCCGTCCTTTTTCATCTGTGCAATCTGCGCTTCCACTTCATCCATGATAATTTCCAGAGCCCGTTCCTTGATCTGGAGCCGATTCAGGCAGAATTCATAAGCAGGGACATCGATCAGGCTTGTTTCTGAAAATCCGACCTTTCGCAGCTGGCAGGCGCAATTCGCAACATAAACCGTGTCGGCCATCAGAAGAGCGGGGGCCGCATCTCCCGCTTCGGTGCTTTCCGCCGTTCCGATGACGCGGCATAACTCCTCGGGAAAGTTCCAGTTTTCCGCCAGCATTTTCCCAATGTCTTGATGGCAATAGCCCAGAACATCCCGTTCGGCTGAGAGCAGATCGCTTTCAGTTTCTTCCTTCGTCGCCAGAATGGAGAGAAATTCGTCATGCAAAAACTTTTCTTCCACGATAATCCCGATGTCATGAAGAAGGCCGGCCGTGTACACCCCTCCGCCGCTTTTTCGAAATTCGCGCCGGTAAAGAAGTTTACCGCAAAGGGCAACCCCGATGCAATGCTCCCAGAGCGCCGTCCGGGAATAGCCGTATGTCTTCCTTCCATTGTCCTGGAAGAGCTCGAAAAATTTCTGATTGAGGGTCAGTTCCACAATGGCGTCAAATCCGACGAAGATGATGGCATCCATGATGCTCGCGATACCCCGGCGCATTCCGTATAACGCGGAATTGGCCCGGCGGAGCACGTTGGCGGACAGGGGCGGGTCTATTTCGATGAGATTTTTCAAGTCCGTGACGCTGGAATCAGGATTATTAATGACTTCAATAAGTTTAACCAGGGTGGTTTTTAAAGAGGAAAGGTTTGACTTGTTGACGAGCAGCAGCACTTCTTCAAGGGATTTTGACATAAGCTTCAAATGCTCCGTTTAGAGTCATGGAAAGGAATGCCTGACACTCCCAAGCTAATCGAAACCCCTTCCTATTTCAAGGGAAATTGTCCCCTATCATGACATTTCTTATCAGCATTTTAATCTATTTCTTCTTTTCTCAAGACCACACGTAATCAAAAGGGAAGCGAAAGCTGCCTCCACCGCGAAAGGCAGCGGCGGCAGAAAGGCCGTTCGGCGGAACGTGCCACGCAGGCCTCTACATCGATGAAATATCCGTGCCGGTCACACCATCTATGCTCTCTCCGGAGCTTTCCCGCTTCAGGCGTTTCCGGAGGCGTTTTTTTTCTTTTCTTCATCACCGAAGCCCGCAGAAGAGGATCTTCGCCATAGTTTACCCTTTCAAAACCTTCAGTCCTCCCAGGATGGCAAAGTGGAGCTTATCTACATGATATGCCCTAAATTCTCAACATATTGTGTCTGTGTTACGGAAGTTTTTCTGATGAGAATGGATCGTTTCTTGACAGCCTTTCCTTAACTGTTGTATATCACTGCATTCTACGAGGAGGAACTCATGATTGTAAGACATCTGAATGACCCGGAAGTGCTTCAAACGACATATCGTGCCCATGGCGGCGGCATCGCCCGGATGATTCTGACCAGCCATTTCATGCAGGGCATTGAATTTCTCGCTTATGCCTATTTGCCCAAGGGGAATACGCTGGAAGCACACATCGATCCCGTTGAAGAGATCTACTTCATTCTTCAGGGCGGCGGGTTGATGCGTGTAGGCGATGACGAAAAGAGCGTAAAAGCCGGTGACGCCGTCTGGATCCCCGCCGGAGATCTCCACAGCCTGACCAACAACTCGGACGAAGACACCGTGGTCCTGGTCGTCGCCGCTTATCCACGTTGAGCCCTGAAGGGATCCGGCCATTGTCCGCCCGGGAACTTCAAATGAAACATCCAGACCGCCCTGAAATCAGCGTCGTCATTCCCGCGCACAATGAAGCCGCCAGTATCGGCGACATTGTCAAGCGCTCCTCCATCGTCCTGGAGGCCTGCAAATTATCCCATGAAATCATCGTGGTTGACGACGGCTCAGAAGACGATACGGGCGAAAACGCCAGGTCCGTCGGCGCCGAAGTGATCCGCCACCCATATCCCATCGGAAACGGAGCAGCCGTCAAGACGGGCATCCGCAATACAAGGGGAAACATCCTGGTCATGCTCGACGCGGACGGGCAGCATGCCCCGGAAGACATCCCGCGTCTGCTGGAGCGGATGAACGCCTACGACATGGCAGTGGGCTCCCGCGATCGCCATTCAGCCACCCCCCTGCACCGGGATTTCGCCAATGCCGTTTACAACAAGTTCGCATCCTACGTATGCAAAAGGAAGATTGACGACCTGACCTCAGGATTTCGCGCCATAAAGGCGGTCATCGCCCGTGAATTCGTCTCCCTGCTGCCCAACACCTTTTCCTACCCGACGACATTGACTCTGGCGGTTGTGCGCTCCGGCTACAGCCTGACTTATGTCCCTATCACCACGGCCCGCCGCATCGGGAAAAGCAAGATCCGCCTTTTCAGGGATGGAGCCCGATTTCTTCTGATCCTCTTAAAGATCGCCACCCTCTTCTCTCCCATGCGGGTCTTTCTCCCGGTCAGCTTCTTCATGTTCGCAGCGGGGCTTGGATATGGTCTCTTCAGAATTTTGACTCTGGACGGACGCTATGGCCCCACCTCCGCCATGCTCTTGACCATGTCCGTGGTCGTCTTCATGGTGGGGCTGGTTTCGGAACAGGTGGCCCAACTCCGGTATGAACGCACGGATCACCGGAGCCCCCCGCGACAACAGCATAATACGGGAAAGGAACAAACCCATGAGCCTTGAAGAATCCGCCCCTCCCCTTGTCGAAACCATTTCTTCCGGGCTGGAGCCCCTTGCCCTGATCATCCGGGCAGAATATGACGAACCGGGCATCCGGTTTTTTACGCCTCCCACCTTTTCCCAGCAGGTGGCCTGCATGAAACATCCCCCCGGCCATACAATCGCTCCCCATGTTCACAACTTCCTCTTTCGACAGGTCATGTACACCCAGGAAGTCCTGATTATCCGGCGCGGCCGGATGAAGGTGAATCTCTTCTCTTCTGAGAGGGAGTTCATTGCCTCCCGGATTCTGGAAAGTGGAGATCTCATTCTGCTGTGCGGTGGAGGACATTCCTTTGAAATGCTCGAGGAGACCTCGATGATCGAGGTGAAGCAGGGGCCGTATGCCGGCGAGGAGGATAAGACACGTTTTGCAACCAGGGAGACGGACAATGATTCCCGTTAATGAACCTTTGATTGGAGCAAGGGAGGAGGAATACGTTCTGGAATGCCTCCGTACGGGGTGGATTTCCTCATCCGGTCGCTTTATTGAGAGGTTTGAAGAGGGATGGGCCACGTATTGCGGACAGAAATTCGGTATTGCCGTGAGCAACGGAACGACAGCTCTGCAGGTCGCCGTGGGCTGCCTCGGTCTGAAACCGGGGGATCTGGTTATCATACCGACCTTCACCATTATTTCCTGCGCCCTGGCCGTGATTTACAACGGGGGGATTCCGGTTCTTGCGGATTGTGACCCGAGGACCTGGTGCCTCTCCCCTGAAGGGGTTAAAGAGGCCGTGGAACGGGAAACAAAAAAAGGAAACGGCCACAGGCTGAAAGCCATCATGCCCGTTCATATTTACGGTCATCCCGTGGACATGGACCCTCTCGAAGAGTTGGCGGAGGCTTATTCCCTGGCGATCATTGAAGACGCCGCCGAGGCCCATGGCACGGAATATTTGAGCGGGCGCATGGGAAGCAGTCCGGCATGGAAGCGGTGCGGTGGACTGGGCGACCTGGGCGTATTCAGTTTTTATGCAAACAAGGCCATTACAACCGGTGAAGGGGGCATGGTCATCACCAGCAACGCAATCTTCGCCGAAAGGGCGCGTAATCTGCGCAACCTCTGCTTTCTCCCGGAGCAGCGTTTTCTGCATACTGAAGCCGGCCATAATTTCCGCATGACAAATCTCCAGGCTGCCATCGGGGTGGCGCAACTGGAACGGATAGAAGCCATCCTGGAGAAGAAAAAGGCCATCGGTAAAGCTTATTGCGAGCACCTGAAAGATATCCCCAGCCTGCAGCTTCCCGTTGAAGAGCCCTGGGCAAAATCGATCTACTGGATGTTCGGGATCGTACTCCACGAAGATACGGACATGAATGCCTCACAAATGGCACAGCGCTTGCGTGATAAAGGCATCGATACCCGGCCGTTTTTCCTCGGCATGCACGAGCAGCCCGTTTTTCAGCAGATGGGGCTTTTCGGGAACGAACACTATCCCGTTGCGGAGCGGCTGGCCCGCAGAGGGCTTTATCTGCCTTCAGGACTGACGCTCACGGAATCCCAGATTGATGAAGTTGCGGAAGCCGTAAGAGATATTTTGAGTTGAAACTCTGCGCCAACGGCAGATAAAAGACGGATCCTGGATCACGGATCCTAAAAGATTTTATTGTTTTCTTCCACATTTTGCCATGGGCAGCTCACCTTTTCAGAAAGACTATGCGGAAGCTTATGATATCCTCTATCAGGACAAGGATTATCCGTCCGAGTGCGATCTTATCGAAGAGATCTTCAGAAAATTCGCAGCGGGCAAGGTGCGGACAATTCTCGATCTGGGCTGCGGAACGGGCAATCATGCCATTCCACTGGCCTGCCGGGGATACCAGGTCACCGGGGTCGATCTCGCGGAAGACATGCTCCAGCAAGCCAGGTCAAAAGCGCAATTTCTGGCTCAAGAGCAAATAACCTTTCTCAGGGAAGATCTCCGCCGGTTCTCAATGCCCCGAAAATTCGACGCCGTCCTCATGATGTTTGCCGTATTGGGTTACCAGACAACCAATGAGGACGTTCTGGCGGCCTTGAACTCCGTCAGCCGCCACTTGAATCCCGGAGGGCTTTTCATCTGTGACGTCTGGTACGGTCCTGCCGTCCTGAGACAGAGGCCGGAGCCCAAGGAAAAGATCATCAGGACTGGAATGGACGAGATTATCCGGAGCGCATCGGGAACCCTGGATCCTTTTCGGCATCTCTGCGAAGTCCATTATCGCCTGAAGCACTTGAAAAACGGTCAGGTTCTCCAGGATACGGAAGAAAAACACACCATGCGCTACTTCTTTCCTCAGGAATTAGCCTTTTTCATTCGGCAGGCAGAAATGGAGCAAATCCACGTCAGCCATGTCGGGAATTTATCCCGTCCGCCAACGGAAGAAACCTGGAATGTCCTTGTAGCGGCAAGGAAATCGTAGCGGCTCGCGGATTGGTCATTCATGAAACTATGAATACAATTATCATTGAAGCAGGCCGTACGGAGAAAAATTACTGGGCCGACCTCTGGCATTACCGGGAGCTGTTTCTGGTTCTGGCATGGCGTGATGTCTCCGTGCGCTACAAGCAGACCCTCATCGGAATCCTCTGGGCATTCCTGAGACCTCTGCTGACGATGATTGTCTTCACGGTCATCTTTGGTCGAATCGCCAGACTTCCCAGCGACGGAAACACACCTTACGCTGTCATGGTCTTTGCTGCCATGCTGCCCTGGTCACTTTTTTCGAACTCCCTGACGGATTCGGCAAACAGCCTCATCAGCAACACAAACCTGATCAGTAAAGTGTATTTCCCCAGGCTTATCATTCCCGCAGCCACCCTGATCACATCCTTAATAGATTTTGCCATCAGTTTTGTCATTCTGATCGCAATCATGATCTATTATCACATTGTTCCCGACTGCCGCATCCTGCTGCTGCCGCTCTTCATCATTATGGCCCTGCTGGCCAGCCTGGGGCCCGGCCTCTGGATTACAGCGCTCAACGTGAAGTACCGCGATTTTCGCTATGTCATCCCCTTTGTGGTTCAATTCGGCCTTTACATTTCCCCCGTAGGATTCAGCAGCAACGTCATTCCGGAAGAATGGCGGCTGCTCTACAGCCTCAATCCCTTAGTCGGGGTCATAGACGGATTCCGCTGGTGTCTCCTGGGAGGGGAAAGCTCTCTCTATCTGCCCGGCCTCCTGCTCAGCCTTACGATCATCACCCTCTTCCTCTGGCTCGGCATCTCCCGTTTTCGCAGGACGGAGAAAACCTTTGCCGACCTGATTTAGGTTCCAAGGATCATGTCCGACATCGTCATTCGGGCCGAAAGGCTCGGCAAAAAATATATCATCGGCCACCAGGCTCAGAACGGCTCTTATCTGTCGCTGCGTGATGTGCTGATGCAGAACGCCAAAAGCCTCTGGAACAAGACCAGAGATCTTCTCCGTGGGAATCCCGTCATCCAGGGAGATGCCATGGAAGAGGTCTGGGCGCTCAAGGATGTCAGCTTTGAGATCCAGCGCGGAGAAGCGGTGGGCATCATCGGCCGCAACGGAGCCGGGAAAAGCACGCTGCTGAAGATACTGAGCCGCATAACCGAACCTTCGGCCGGACGGGTTGCCATTGACGGCCGGGTTGTAAGCCTGCTGGAAGTGGGTACCGGGTTTCACCCGGAGCTGTCCGGGCGGGAGAATATCTATCTGAACGGCACCATTCTGGGGATGACCCGGAAAGAGATCAAGCGTAAGTTCGACGAGATCGTAGCGTTTGCAGAGGTGGAAAAATACCTGGACACGCCGGTCAAGCGATACTCCAGCGGGATGTACGTGCGCTTGGCCTTCGCTGTGGCCGCTCACCTGGAGCCTGAAATCCTGGTGGTGGACGAGGTTCTGGCGGTGGGGGATCTGTCTTTCCAGAAGAAATGCCTTGGAAAAATGGAAGACGTTGCCAGAGGGGGCCGAACCGTATTGTTTGTAAGCCACAACATGGGGGCAATTCAGATGCTTTGCAGAAAGACCATGCTTCTGAAGAACGGCAGCCTCGTCATGATCCGCGATTCCGGAGACGCTATTGCTCAGTATCTGTCCGACAGCCGGAAGGATCGCGAGGGACAGATAAGACTGGCCCCAACGGGATCGGATGCATTTTTCACGGGGATTTCCATCCGGAATTCGTCAGGAGAGATCTGCAGTGAGATCGACGTCTCCCGGTCCTTAACGATTTCATTTGAATATAAAATCCTTCGTCCTATTAGAGGCTTAGAGGTTTCTTTTTCATTGTTCAACCAATGCGGCTCCAAAATTTTCTACTGCCCCCAATCCACTTCAATCCGTCATCATAAAAATGAATACCCCCCGGGGGAATATGTCGGTTCCGTTGAAATCCCCGGAAATTTTCTGGCACCGGGAAACTACACAATCACGGCCGGAATACATCAGCCCAACATTCAATTGTTTGATGGAAGACAACATGTCATTGGCTTTCAGATTGTTGAGTGCGGATCTCAGCATTATGCCTTTGGTGGACAGGACATAGGATCTGTGCTTGTTGATTTTCCGTGGATGATTCGTTGCCTGTCTGACGGTGAGAATGTATCGTTCAACTGAGTGCAGATCGCATGACCATCATGAATTTATCACTTTTGCAGAAGACGTTGAACGATGCTCTAAATTATTGGCTTTACGGAAGTGTTTCTGCGGACACTTTCAGGCATTCGCTTGTTGAAAAATGTTTCCTTCGTGTCACGCCTCTGCTGGACTGTGTAAAATCCTTTCAGCTTTGCGGAGTGGCTCTGAACATCCAGAATCTGCAAATCTATCGAGGACATGTATCATCTCGACAATATGCAGAAACATTAGCTGTTTTTTTTCAAGCCTGGGAGCGGCATATTCCCAAGACGAATACCAGCCAGACGACTGCCTCTTCAGGAAAAGATTACGCTTCATGGTTCAATGAGGGCGGATTTAAGCCTCATTACCTTCCTGTGCACATGCTCCATCGCATTCTTGATGAAGCGGGCGGGATCTTTTTCAAAAGGGCAATTGTTCACGGCAGCGTTGCCACACTGGAGGATACCATCGGTTTCAGTGATATGGACTTGGCATTTGTCGCAAAAACATCCGTACTCAAAGACCCGGCAGCCTTGCTGCGGCTTCGCAACCTGGCAAGAGAAATATTGACACTGACTTATGCCTTTGATCCCTTCATGCATCACGGCCCTTACTACATCCCCGAAATTGATTTGGCATGGTACCCTGAAGCCATGTTCCCTTCAATACTCTTTGGCTATGGAGTTGATTTGCTTGAACAAAACGATGCTCTGGAGATCTGGGCACGAGATTCCACCGATGTGTCAGATCAGATGCTGGACCTGTTTAAAGATTTCTTTCAGAGACGGGCTTCCAATCCGAACCCATTAAAAGACAGCTTTGACATTGAATGGGTGTTAGGAAGTGCCATGCTCTTGCCAACCCTTTATTACCAGAGACTTACAGGCGCCTTTCTCTTCAAGCGAGATTCTTTTCCGCGAACAGAACCCGACTTTTCTCCCGAAGAATGGGAACCCGTCAGAACTGCGACCGATGTGAGAGCAACACTGGGACCGCGCCCCAGACCCGATCGAACGCTCCTGTGGGCTTCACGCCTGCTCCGCTGGCCCTTTCTATTGCAGGAGTGGGCCAAAGGTCATTCTTCTAGTGCGCAACGGGCTCGGGAAGTACAGCATAAAATCGGCATGGATTATCCCGCAAGAGTTTTAAAGCTGCTTGAAGCAATGCAGCAACGCCTGACGCCTGAACGGACGGAATCCTGCCGGAGCTCAGAAGGAAACGTTATCCAGCAGGAGCCACATTCCTTGAGCAGCAATTTATTCCAGGGATTGGCCAATGGCCCTTTTATCGACATCCCGCGGAAAATGGTGCTCTCAAGCTACACCAGAACCGCCGATTATCTCGTCAATCATTGGGGAAAAATGCTCAAGCCTCCTGTTGCAATCTACCAGATAGGCCGTATCGCCGCCCCAGGGATATCCGATCTTGATTTCATCCTGGTTTATGGGGACAACACCATCCAGGATTGGCAGCAATACCAGCCGGAGTCCTTTCCGGAATGGATCCGATGCCGCTTGACCCATGCGCCTATATCTGCCCCGAAAGCTCATGGGCGGATCTTCCTTGCTGGTACCCCATCTTCAATATCAGGCATCTTTGGGGCGATACGTTGGCACCGCCGTCAATGCCGGACGGCGATGCTGCAGGCGTATACTTAGGAATGCTGGTTGATTATCTTATTGTTAAAATACCCGCTGATATCCTCTGGATTGCGTGGACCAAGCCGATCAGGCTGCGCATTTTGCTCTGCATGCTCCATAGCCTTCAATATACATATCAACTGGCGGAAAAAGCCAATCTGCCGGTTCCGGATGACTATAAGGAGTATGTGTCGCGTATTGACAATTTGAGGGCTACCTGGTTTGATCTCCATCAGGAGCGTTTTGCTATGCTTGAGGAGCTCACAGAGAGGGTCTGTGAGCTCGCCGGTTACCTCATTGCACTCGTCGATCAGGTCCTATCAGAGCAGGCCTCATCAAGCGGAACATCACCATCTGCTCACGGCAAAAGCGATTCCAGGTGCGTCTCACCTTGGCAATACAAAAATGCGCTTAATATCGCAGCCGCATCGCGATGGATTTCAGATGCCATTGATTGGCCAAATCCCGCCAGCTTCCAGAATGTCCTTTCTCTATATGCATCTGTTTCACCTGCCTTGAGAGATTATCTGGAAGCACAGGGGTTTAATGTCAGGAGTGATTGGAATGGAGGGCCCTGGGGAAAAGGCCTTAAGCTCCATGCCAAGGCAATGGTCGATTACGCTGAAAAAGCCCTGGCAATGGGGATTCCTCCGCAGAAATATATCGCGCTGGGCTATCCGGGAATAAACACGAACCGCCCACTTCAGCTGAAAAGGAATCTTTCTAAACTCATTAAGATGTTAAGATAAGAAAAAAAGAATGTTGAATGAAGGAAACGTCGTCATCAACTGCGGGAGAAACACGCCACCTCAACATGGATCGTACAAGGGTTCTCATTTTAAGGCCGGATAACATCGGTGACGTTTTGCTGTTCACCGGGGCGCTCCGGCACATCCGCAATCTTTATCCTGAAGCGCATATTACACTGGCCGTGCAGGCACACATTGTCAATCTCGTCGAATTATGTCCTCACATCGACGCCTGTGTTCCTGTTGATGAGCTAACGTGGCGGGGGAAGGTTGAACATAAGGGCTTCACCGTGAAACCGGAAATGGAACGCGCCATCACCATTGCCAACAAGCTCTGGAATTTCTTTTACAGGCCCTTCGACATCGTTATTTATCCCGTCAAGTCCCCGCAAGTCCCTCATCTGAGAATTATCGACTGCCTGAATGGGGGAAAAACCTTTGGAATGACCGGCTGCAACCTCAACGCCCCGGGGAAGGGATATCCGGAAACATTGAAACCCTCTTCGCTCTTGAAAAAACAGCTCGATGTTTCCACAAGCGATCCCTGGGTACACGAACTTTTGATTACATTGGACTTTCTCGTTTTTATGGGATGCGAGGCCATCTCCCTCGATGACATCAGGCCTGAATTCTGGCTGGACGATTCAGAAAAAAATCATCTTCATGGATTACAACGGAATGGACGGAATGTCATTGGGCTGTTTCCCGGTGCTTCGCATAGGGAAAAACGCTGGGAGTCGCATAATTATGGGGAGCTTGCAAAACGTTTAGGCCAACAACAGATCTATGTTATCTTCGGAAGCTCCGAGGACAGGGAATTGGCCAAGCAAGCGGCGCTCTTTATCAAAGCAAACTGTGAGAATGCTGAAATTCTGGACTTCACAGGACAATCGACGCTTCGAACCTTGGTGAAAACCATCATGTCCTGTGATCTGCTGATCAGCATGGATACATCGGGGTTGCACATGGCCGTCGCTGCCGGCGTTCCGGCAATCGGCATTGTCGGTGGCGGTCACTTCGGCAGGTTTGTCCCTTGGGGAGATCCTGCGAAACATATCTTCCTGACGAATAAAACGGGATGTTTTCACTGCAACTGGCAATGCATTCATGACGAAGCAGAATGTATCACAGGAGTGTCTCCTCAAGAAGTTGCCATGGCTGCATCAAAACTGTTGAATTATGAATGGCAGCAGAGCTGACAAGACCAATGGATTGATATGTGTAAGATATAAGATGCAACCGTTCACCTCCGATGGCACAATCATCGTCTTACCGAAATGTTTGTATCCGCAGGCATCAGATATGCAGACATATTCCCAAAATGAGAATGGCCGCCTTTAAATGATCAGTGTAATTACCCCTGTCTATAACGGAAAACGGTACATTGAATCCTGCGTTATCAATGTGATCGAACAGGCATGTCGAGATGTGGAACATATTATCGTCGATGGCGGTTCAACCGATGGCACGATTGAAATCATCAAACACTATGCGGAACATTATAAGCACATCCGCTGGGTGTCGGAGAAGGACAGGGGACAGTCCGACGCCATGAACAAGGGAATCCGAATGGCCGACGGCGATACTCTCGGGTTCCTCAACGTGGACGATTATTACTCTCCGGGTACGCTGCAGAAGGCGATCGACCTGATGAAAACCCTTCCGGAACCTTCCTTACTCGTGGGCAACTGCCACATGTGGGGTGAGCATGGGAAACTTATCGAGACAAACAAACCGGCGCATCTCGACCTGACGCAACTTCTATCGGCAGAGGTATCCGTATTCCCTTTTCCCGTTAATCCATCAGCTTATTTCTATTCTCGATCTTTGCATGATATCATCGGTTTTTATGATATCCGTGAACACTACACCCTGGATCTGGATTTCATCCTCCGGGCGGCGATGCATGTGAAGCCCGTTTACGTTAATGAATCGTTTGGCAATTATCGGTATCTTCAAGGGACAAAAACCTTCGAGGACATGAAAAGGGGTTCTGGCGATGTACGGTTCAGACAACTGATCAAGAAGTATCGCCAGAGGCTGACCCCGGCGAAAAAGTTCAAAGTTTTTTATTTCATAATCTTAGGAAAGTTCTTCAAATTTATCCGTTATGACCCATGAATGAAGATCTTCTTGCGGGTTTTTCCGCCCTAAAATCAGTCCTCAGACAAACATTTACAAGGGGATATATTCCCAGGATTTTCGCCATCGGATTGACGAATGTCTGCAACCTGAGCTGTCCCCTGTGCATCACAGGACTGAAAAGGCAACAAAAGAGCAAACAATTCATGACCTATGAATTATTTACCTCGATCATTGACAAAATCAGAGAGTTTCATGGCCTTGTCCAGCTATACAAATGGGGAGAAAGCCTGCTGCACAAAGATTTCATAAACATTTTGGAATACTGCAATGTATATGATTTAAATACCGAGATAAGCAGCAATCTGAGCCTTCCAAACATTGATGAAAAACTGGAGGCCATGGTTCGATTTCGACTGAAACATTTAATTGTCTCTTTCGATGGCATCAACCAGGAAGATTACTCCCGGTATCGAATCGGGGGAGACTTCAATCTCGTCCTCTGGAATTTAAACAAACTATCGGATTACAAGAAGGCCTATAATAGCGTTTATCCCGTTATTTCATTACAATATCTTCGCAATAAATATACGACCAATCAAATCAAAGTAATTGCTGAGAATTATACGAAATGGGGAGCGGACAGGTATTATTCCTGCGATATGACAACCGTATTTAAAGACAGAGATACTGCCAGGGCCTTTCAGTGGTTTTCGGAAGAAGAAATCGCCAGACGCAAATATCTCGATGTCAATTTTTCGATGCTGGGAAAGAGATGCCCCTTTTTATACGATTACCTGATTGTTGAACAAGATGGAAGCATCCCTCCGTGCTGCTGGTGCACGGACCCGGCGGATGATTTCTTCCAGTGGGACAACACGATGACGATCCAGCAGATGTACAACACGGACAAATTCAAACGGGCGCGAAGAATGTTTCAAGACAGGAAGGCCGAAGAAACGCTCGTGTGCAACGACTGCAGCATTTTTCTGACCTATAGGATGCAGAAGAATAAATAACGAGAAAAAATCCATGTCCAGATCGCCTTTTGTATCGATCATTATCCCTACTTATAACCGGGCACAGATGCTTCCCGTAACATTGGACAGCTTTCTGGCTCAGGATTATCCGAGTGACCGTTATGAAATTATTATAATGGACAACAATTCAACGGATACAACCCGGGAGATCGCTTCTCATTATGTCGACAACTCGGCCGTTCCCGTAACATACCTTTTTGAACCTCGCCAGGGGGTCCATTATGCGCGAAACAGCGCGGCACAGAAGGCAGGGGGCGATATCCTGTACTTTACAGATGACGATATGGTAGCCGATAAGGCTTTACTGAGTGAGTTGGTCAAGGTGTTCGACCTGTTCCCCGAAGTCGGTTGCGCAACCGGCCTTATTCTTCCCCTGTTTAAGGAAGAACCGCCGGCCTGGATCCGCCGTTTCCTTTGGAATCATTACTTGAGTTTGACGGAAATGGACAGACCTGAGGAACTGATTGTCTCAAAAAACGATCTTGTGTTCAGTTGCCATCAAGCTATTCGACGTGAGCTTTTTTTCCAGGCAGGCGGTTTTAACCCCGAAAATACGGCCGGGGTTTGGATCGGTGACGGAGAAACAGGCCTGAATATAAAAATAAAAAATCTAGGCTATAAATTTGCGTACACATCTCATTCGATCATATATCACATGATTCCCCAAAGCAGAACCACGCTTGATTATCTGATCAAGAGAATAGGCAACCAAGGATTTTGTGATTCCTATACCGATTACAGGAAGCATAGGGAAAGAGGCCGGATTATCCCATTAATGATCAGAAGAAATGCAATAGATTTCATAAAGGCATTATCTGCTACGCTCGCCAAGGTAGCAGCAGGAAAACTTTCATGGCATTTTATACCGGCCAGGATCATGTATTTTCACAAAAGAAACGTCTACGACTTAAAATTGTATACAAATGAAAATTTTCGAAAGGCTGCGGACATTGATAATTGGATAAACAATGACTGTTTAATAAATGATGGGTGCGTCAGGACAATTTCCAGATAAAACAAAGGCGGATCGACCACCACAGACGTCCAGATGGCGCATAAGGAGGCGTTCTGGACCATAAAATCAGGTGGATTCGTGAAATAGCGGGGAAAATGACCAGAAACCGGTAAAAATCACAGGTCTTGATCGTGATGGAAACCACAGAGGAGAACGATCAAGGATGTTCCCAACAACCTGATTTGTATTTCATTGTATTAAAATTAATAGCCATAGAAGAATGCTTGTCTTGAAATGATTAAAAGGGCAAGCCACCTAGATTCACAAAGCATGGTATTTATTTAATAAAAATCAAATGGCACTTTGTTGTGCAGGCTCATGATATCGATATCGATTGACGGACTTTGACGTGACCTTGAAAAAGATCAGCAATCGAATTATCTGGCATTTCTTTTGCTCTATTACCGAATCGTCTTAATCAGTCAGTTCTTTATGAGAAATGAAAATCAATTCATCAGAAAAGATTGGGGCTATGATTAAAAAATTCAGAGCAAAGAGCGATAAAAAAGGTTTTACGTTGATCGAACTCATGATTGTCATCGCGATAATTGGCATCCTTGCAGCCATTGCCATTCCGCAGTTTTCCAAGTATCGGGAGGCTGGCTTTGTGGCCTCGATGAAGGCGGATGCCAACAGCATCAGGAATGCCGAAGAAGCCTACTTTAATTCAGACAACGGCGGTGTGTACACAGCGACCGTAGCTAACCTTTCAGCTTATGGTCTTAACAGCCTTTCTTCCGACAATACGGCAACGATCACGTTAACAGCTGGCCCTCCCGCAACGTATAAAGTGGTGGTTACCTCTACGAAGACAAATAAAACCGTCACCTTTGATAGTTCAGTCGGTGAAATTACGGCCAACTGACCACCATGACCGGCACGCGGATCACCGATTGATGAAAATATTTCCAATATGGAACTGATCCGATGCCAATTTGTCAGCTGACGAATCGCTGACTTTTTTGCCGCCATTACTACCAAGCCTGAATCGGATTGCTCCACAACGGCATCCAGTCTATCATAACAAAATAATTACTTCGTAATCACACTCCATATTTGCTCCGCCTGTTCCAGTTCCGGCGAAGAAGTCAATGGTATTATTATGAAAGAGACATTCTTGGGACTCTTAAATTTTTATTTCCCGTGGATTGTTGAACCGTTCAGTACCATGATAATAAGACCATCTTTCTTTTTCAACGGTGAGCCAACTACCGCTTCAGTAAAATGTTTCCAGCCATGCCACGTTTGGAGGCAAATTATCTCATGGAGTCATCTTGAATACATATCTGGATCAGGATAAACTCAAATCATCACGAACAAAAATAGGCATCTACCTGGGCTCTGAACCAGAATCCGGGGGAATGTTTCAGTACGGCCTTTCCATACTGGATGCTGCGGCTTCCCTGCCGAAAGATCGATACAAAACGATCATTGCCTGCACAACGGAGCGCTGGGAAGAACATCTCAAGTTTCTGGGCCTTGAGCATTTCCGGATATCACAAAATCTTTTATGGCGCATCTTCAAGGGCAAGGGGTGGCTCCTTTTAAACCTGCCGATTTCTTTCTGGCAGCGAGCGTTCTTCAATTTCAATCCTGCCTTTTCCCGGCGCCTGATTGAGGAAAGCTGTTCATTGTGGATCTTTCCTTCGCAAGATACCTGGACATATCTCCTTCCGCTTAATTCTTTGGGAATTATTCATGATCTGATGCATCGTTATGAAAGAAAATTCCCCGAAGCTGCCGCGCCACTGGAATATCTGCGTAGAGAAAAGCACTATCGGGCCATCTGCAAATACTCCAGGGGCATCCTCGTCGATTCCAACTGCGGGGGGAAACAAGTCATGGAATCCTACAAGGTCCATGCAGATCGTATCCATGTCCTGCCATACGTCCCACCGGGGTATATAAATTCGCAAGGCCATTCCATAAACTTTGATACAAAATATGAACTGCCTCGCAAGTTTTTCTTCTATCCGGCCCAGTTCTGGGAGCACAAGAATCATCACAACCTGCTTGCAGCCTTAGCCGGCCTGAAGCGCGAAATCAACGACATTCACCTTGTGCTGGTCGGATCGGCAAAAAATGCTTACAAAAAAACATTGGAATATCTCAATTCGATGGATCTTTCCAACAATGTCACCATCCTCGGCTACGTCTCCAGCGAAGACATGCCCGAACTTTACCACCGGACGCGAGCACTCATTTTTCCATCCTTTTTCGGCCCAACGAATATTCCTCCTCTGGAAGCATGTGCCACGGGATGTCCCATGGCCGTTTCAAATATCTACGGCATGCCCGAGCAGTTAGGAGATGCTGCTTTGTTTTTCAATCCAAACGCTGTAGATGAAATGATGAACGCCATGAAAAGATTATGGACCGATGACGATTTATGCAGACAGCTCAGCAGAAACGGAAAAAAACGGGCGGCCTTGTGGAATCAAAATTCATTCAACGGGAAATTCCAGACAATCATCGAAGATGTAGCGCGAACAGCTGACTCATGAAAACCGATCATCCATTCTTCAGCATTATCACCGCTTCACTGAACTGTGTCGACACGATCCGGGATACCATTGATTCCATTGCAGAACAAACATTTTCACAACTAGAACATCTCATCATTGACGGAGGTTCAACGGACGGCACCCTGGCTGTAATCAAGGATGCGGCCCGGTACCATCGAATATCCTACCTTTCAGAAAGAGATGACGGAATCGCCGATGCCTTGAACAAGGGAATCCGTATGGCAAAGGGACAATATATGTTGGTCCTGCAGGCAGATGATCGGCTTATATCCCGCGATGTCTGCGAAAAGGTTTATCCTGTTGCTGTCGGTCAAACTTATGATATTGTCAGTTACCCCGTTTTAAAAATTGGTCAGAACGGAAAGATGACTCCTTTCAACCCCATAAAAACACCTTGGTGGTATCACTTTAAAACCACATTTCCTCACTCAGGGGCGTTTGTTCATAAACGGGTTTTTGAACGGATAGGCGGCTTCAAAAAAGAGATTTCCATTGCTTTGGACTATGATTTTTTTTACCGGGCACTTGATTCGGCAAGCTGTTCCGTACTGATACAGTCTATGCCCGCCGCTGTCATTGGCTGCAATGGTGTCAGCAGCAATTCGAATTATCTGAGAAAACGGCTCAGGGAAGAACATCTCATTCAGAAAGCGAACGAAAAAAGGCTTATGTGGAAATTTATGCAACTGATCTTCAGGCAAATCTATGTCCCTTACAAGCTTACCTCAACCAGAAGAAAGCTGCCGTCACGTTAAAGACCCCATGATTCTCAGCCCCATGCCTACCGGTAACGGCGCTTTTGTCCTGCACAAAATGCTCGAATCAGGGATTAAAGGGTATCGTGTCTGCCCCTACTCTCCCATGCGGGAGTTTTTCCCGACCACCCTCCCTTTTTCATTAAAGGGCCGAAAGCCTTCCCTGATTCACACCACGTCGGATTACGGGATATTCTTCCGCCGTCCGGGGATTCCCCTAGTCCTCACACTCCACAGTTTTTTTCTAGACGCCATGATGATGCCTCACAGCACCTTGATCCAGCGCATTCATTATAAAACCGACCTGCGCTGGTTCACCCGCGCCTCCTTAAAAGCAGCCGACACGATCACCGCTGTCAGTCGGTTTCTGGCGGAAAGCGCCCATCGGGAGCTGGGAGTTACCCGGAACATTCAAGTGATTTACAACGGCATCGACACGGCCGAATTTTATCCGGCCAACAAGAAACCCGCGGGGAAGGGAATCCGGATTCTTTTTGCGGGGAATCTCCACCGACGGAAAGGGGCCTTTCTTCTCCCCGCCATTTCCCGAAAGTTGAACCCCGGCATCACCATCGGGTATACCCGCGGTTTAAGATCGAAAACACCTCTTCCATCCGTCTCCGGCCTGATAGATCTGGGAAATGTTCCCCTGAAGGAGATGCCTGAACTCTACCGGCAATACGACATGCTGCTTTTTCCTTCTGTCCGTGAGGGGTTTGGTCTGGTTCTCGCCGAAGCGATGTCTTGCGGGCTGCCGATTGTCGCATCCAACACTTCGGCCATCCCTGAACTCGTCATTGACGGCAAAGGCGGCTTCCTCTGTGAACCAGGCCATTCCGATGCCTTTGCGGAAAAGATCAACATGCTTGCCGAGATGCCCGAACTGCGGCGGGACATGGGAGAATTCAATCGCACCCGTGTAGAGCAGTACTTCACCCGAGACCGCATGATTCGGGAATATGCTAAACTTTTTGACACGATGCTTGACCGCGGTACTCCAGGGTAACCGGTTGAGGCACTACCCCGTGTCAAGACAAAAATCAGGCTCCTACAAGGAGCATTGGCACGCCTGCTTTCATCCTGTTGTGAGGAAAGTCATCTCGGTCGCTCACCGGCTGCCATAATCTTTTCAATCATCCCCTTGTATCTCTCCGCAATAATATCCCAGTCGTACCTTTCCCGAACGAAAGCCCGGCCTTGGCGCCCCAGTTCAATCCTCACATCCTGATTATTGAGCAGAAATTTGATTTTTTCCGCCAATGCCGATTCGTTTCGTTGCGGAACGATGAATCCCGTTTTTCCATCGCTCATAATATCCCGGATCGCCGGCAGATCCGTTGCGACAACACCACATTCACATCCCAGCGCCTCAACCTGGACCAGCCCGAAACCTTCCTGGTCTCCATCTGCAGCAATGATCGAGGGAAAAACCACAATTTCCGACTTCTGGTAGAGTGCAGGCAGATCCTGGTTCCCCAAGGATCCTAGAAAGGTGACGCTCGAATGCAGCCTCAAACGTTCCGCTTCTTTTCTTAGATTCTGCTCTTCCGGGCCACTGCCGACAATCAGCAGACGGGCTTCAGGATGGTCCTGCAATATGGCGGGCATGGCTCCAAGCAGATAAATCAGTCCTTTTTTTTCCACAAGCCGTCCGACAAACAGCAGCTGTCCGGGAATTCGCGCAGCGGAATTCGGTGGCGGAATAAAGGTTTTTTCAAGATCGACACCCATCGGAATGACATCGGTGATGAGTTCGCGGCTTCCCAGCCGCAGCACCTCTTCCTTCATCGCCCGGCTGACCACCGTGAGCCCTTGGGTTCGGGAAAGGACGAAGCGTTTCAGAATCCGGAACAGGCTCCCCTTTAAAGCAAACAGATCCCCGCCATGAGAAGTGCACAGGATCGGGCATTCCGCTCCTGCGCACTTCCGCGAAAGAATCGCCGCAAAACCTTGCGGAAGCAACCAGTGTGCATGGATTGCTTCATAATGGCCTGACTTGAGCAGTCGATATAGTGCGGCCAACTGGCCGGCAAGGAAAAAAGGGACCAGAAGAAAACGCCGGGGATGCTGCTTCAAACTGCCAAGAATACCGCCCTCGTAAGCGAGCTTTTCTCCCTCCCCCCAGAAATAACGGAACCGGAACACTCGGATACCGTCCATTTCCTCAACTTCTTTCGTCCCAGGCGCATGTGGTGCAAGAACATGCACGGTAAAATGGCGAGCCAGCCGCCTGGACAGCTCATAGACAAAGGGGGGTTCCCGATCTCCCGACCATCTGGGAAAGGTCGAGGTCAGGACAAGGAGGGTGGGATGGATATTTTGCATCAACGTTCAGTACTGGTGATCTTTCATATATTATCCAACAAATAAGTTATTGTGCCATCTCACTGCTGCCCCAACGTTGATTTTTGAAGATGCCGTAACTCATTAATACAAAACACGTTAACGTGTAAAATGACATTGTGGCAAGCCTGAGAGCAACCCAATCAAAACGTTATCCCCCGGGGGCATCCGGGGAAAGGTTCCCCGGAACACCGTGGCCCGTGCCAGTCGGATCATCCAATAATTTCATAAACTGCATATCCGTGAGATGCATATAACAACTTTGTACTGCTATTGAATGAACGTGCAAAGTCACATATCTGCACCTCTGAACAGTTCTCTTTTAAATATCGCTCGAACAAATCTATACGCACCAGCAGATGTGAGTATTTCTGGCTTTTGAAATAGCTTCTCAGTGATTTATCGCCACTTGATGTCTCGATCATTTCATTGATTGCCGTCATACCGAAGTAGCGGTCGTGGACATAGGCACGATCAAGATAATATCCCCTTCTTCCCATGTAAATTAAGCGAACGCAGGCGTTCTGAGGCAAATGGTCATTAATATACTTGATTGATTGATAACTATCCACATGACGCAATAAATACGCATCCCTTGTCTCATGATTTAATACATAGGGCATCGGATCAACTGACATAAAATAATTTTTCAAGTAGATCGAGTTCATCAGCAAACACAATATTAGAACAGAAAAGACCACTGACTTCAATCCATACTTCGCAAACAAGGGTCCATCCCATTTGAAGTTGAGAATGTTTCTCATTCCATGAACACACAGTATCGACAGGAAAGGCACGATGGGCAGGATATAGCGGATCCTTATAACCTCGGTAAAAAAGGCAACAAAGATCAGAAATCCTGTAAAGACTGAAAACAAAACAGTTTCCTTCCGATATTGACGATCCATAAATGAAAAAGGCAGAAAGACAATCAGGATCAGATTCAAAACCCCATCGAAGTATTGCGGGGAATCATCTTTGCCCTGGAAAAATATTCTCAGAGGCACAAGAATCGTTTCCCAGAAGCTTTCTCCATAGTACACGATTCTTGTCTGGAAAAGGCCGCTACTAGCATTTTCTTTAAGAGATTTAAGAACTTGTCCCCTAAAATCTGAAGCATTATGATGATACTCCTGAAAAATCCCGTCGAACAATGGATGGAAAGGATTTCCCGTTGAAACATAATTCATCATGTACCAGGGTGAGACGAAAAGTAAGGAGACGATGCAGAAGAGCGCTCCATATTTCAATGCCATCCCCTGCCTTCCCGTATCTCTGGCATAGATAAACACCACCATCATGTTCAGGAAGAAAAAGGCTATCAGAGAATTGTACTTGGAACCCAAGGCGAGTCCCATGCAAAGGGCGGAACAATAAAACCATTTTCCGTCTTCAAATTCAGAATCCCGCCATCGGACAAATGACAGCATACTCCCTGTGATAAAGAACGTCATCCCAAGATCGACATAAGCCATGGTTGAAAGGCGGAGAATGATGGGGGTGCTGACAAAAATCAACCCTCCCAGCAATGCCCATAGATGCCCGATTTTCCTATTCAAATGCCAATAGATAAGCAAACCGGTGCAGATACCGAATAGTAAATGGATGTAATTAGGAATGATGTCGTTATGGAAATAAAGGGGAATAGTGTAAAGCAGCTCAATGTTCATTGGGTAGTACGAGAATTCCGCCCAGGGAACATGAAAGAACTTATTGTGCAGCAGCCACAGTTTCGGAAGGGCAAGATGGTGAATCAGGGCGTCCCGGGCAGTTGGTGGAACGTTGCACAATAAAGTCAGCGGGATTAAAAAACATCCCAGGGAAGTTAATACCAGTGTTTCGATAATGCGGTTTAATTTCATATGGATCTGCACAAACAAAGGCCCTCGACCCGAACTCCGTCATCGCCTCAAAGATCTTTTCTTTCCGGTGCATTACCGCTGACCGCATTGCATGCCCGGCTGAACATCAAAAGTTCGGAAGCGGGATGAAACGTTAATTTTTCCATTCAAATATTTTTTGAGAAAATTCCCCGTAACGAAAAAGGGTGAGGAACTTCCTCACCCCTCTTCATCGGACTTCTTTCCTACGGCATGGTTCAAATCAGGAGTTCCCTTTGGTTAAACTCGGAAAGAATGGTGTTTCCATTATGACCGTCTTGGATGCTCTTCCATGACTTCGTATCGACAGTCCCCATTTAAGCCTGATTTTGGTCCTGCCAGTTTTAGTTCATCGTAGTCTGGCCGGTTGCACTGTTATAGGTAACCGTTTTTGCCGTCTTGGTTGATGCTATTGCAACTGAAAATGTGGCTGGAGGACCGGCAACTACCGTAATTGTAGGTGTATTTCCCTCGGAAGGCTGTGAATAACCGAAGTTAGCAAGATCAGCAGCAGTGCCTGTATATATGTTTTTATCCACGTAATATGCTTCCTCGGCAATCCTGATTGAGTTGGCATCAGATTTCATCGAGGCCTGATAACCACGCTCTCGATATGCGGAAAACTGCGGAATGGCAATGGCCGCCAGAATGCCGATGATCGCGATGACGATCATGAGTTCAATCAACGTGAAACCTTTTTGCCCTCTTTTCTTGGTAATTTCTGTCATCATAACTTGAATCTCCTTTTCTTTATTCAATTATTTGTTATTTTTTACAAAAATTCTAATATCTGCCCGTGACTTCTCCCAGCCCTGACACCACCTCCCTATCCTTCAAAATGTTCATTTTTTAAAATCAAATCGTATCATTATGAACTGACTGCCTATAAGAGCAATGACTGTACCAGAAGCATTACATGAACATCACCAACCAGGGGAACTTAACAAAATAGAAGTTATTTCAAACCGTTATAAATAATAAAAATTTCAAAAGGACCTTCGCTTTCTTATCAACAGTTTTGCCCTGACCTTCTCAAACAAAAAAGACCGGTGATTTTCACCGGTCTCTGGTCATTTTCCCCTGCAGCCTAAAGGATGGCCCCTTTCAGCGGTCCGCGCCTCCGCCTCCGTCCGATTTGCTTTCGTACTTGTCATAGGTATCCAAATCCGGCGTATAGATGATCACTCCGTTATCTTCCTTCATTCGTAACGCCGTCGTTGCTGTCATAATGGAATACCAGATTCCCACAGGCTTTCCTTCGAGGTCCAGAAGGGAAAAACCGAATAACCCCTGACCGATCATTGACGCCCTCGCCTTCATGGCACCGACAAGTTCTTTCATTCGGGAGGGAGTCATGTCCACAGCTTTCCAGAGGGAGGGCTCCAGCACATAACGTTTATCGAGCCCCAGCAGGGCGCTCGGATGGGTGTCCGAACCGCTGACGTAATAGTTCATTTCCGGATCTACCTGATAGCTTTCAAAGGCCTGGGCGGCTTTCGAATCCGGCGAAAATCTCCCGTAGTCGCGGAAATGCATGGCCGCACAGCCTTGCAGGACAAGCAGAAGCCCCATCAGGACTGCGACGGCAAGATGCCCACAATATCTGCTCATTGTCTCAACCTCCCCACATCACAAATTTTTTCAGAAAACACCGCCACCCCTTCCAGAATCCATCGATAAGAATGGCGCATCAGCGGGATTTACTGTTAAAGGCCGGTCCGTCTCTCCAACATCAGTTTAACATTGACAGGGGGAAAATCATAATATAAAAATCCGGAATCATGAATGTTTCTCGTTGCGGGTTTTTTTCGTTTCAAGAGACGATCAACCAAACAACTGCCTCCAATTTAGGAAGGAGAAAATATGGACACCCTTCTTTCCATCAATCTTTCGATCCCCCTGATTCAGATCGCCCTCCTGCTGATCATGAGCACCGCGGCTGTGTTGTTCGGCCGGATTAAACTCGCCCTGATTCTAAACTACGGCTTCATTCTCTACTGGGCCTACATCCTGAACATGAATGTCATCCGGGAATCCGGTCAGGCTGTTATCGATCAATTCACCCTCATTTATTTCGGTTTTGGGTTCGTCATCCTTCTTCTCGCTTCGGTCGGCTTTTTTGCTCACCACGATTAGTGTTTCCTTCAGATCCTCACGGAACGCCGGTTTTTTGTTTTTTGGGAGTGAAGGCCAGGCAGGAAGTCCCGGAATGCCGATAAACCGCCTCCGAAGGGAGGGTGAACGACATAAAACTCATGGCCCGGCAACGGTAAGGCCACCGGGAATTGTGGGTTATCAAGAAATGCCGGCAGAGAAAACAGGGCGTTTTTGTGACCGTCATTCAGCGGCTTCCCATATGAGAGGTTCTATTGCCAGTTTTCTTTGAAGGCGCTGGTTGGCGGCAGAAAGCGAATCCTCCGATGCATACACGGCAACGCCCTCTTCCTTCTGCATATCGCTGAAATAAGCGATTGCGGCACTTTGAAGGTCTTCTGCCGACGCATCCAGTATGGCTTCCCGGAATCTCCGGCGATCGTTGTCCGATATGCCTGCCAGTTCCCGGATCATGGCCACCGACCCCCGTCCGGAAGGATCCATCGGTCTGTCCAGCGCACCAATCGTTCCGACAATCGCTTTTTCCATTTCCTCCGGCGCCAGTTTTACATCGCCGATAAAGGCCATGGCCTCCTCATAAATCTCCAGGGTTTCCACAATGCGGGGGTCTCGATAGGAGAAGAAAGAAAACAATCCGCCCATGGGATCGAACTGGCACATACCGCCATAGGCGCCACCCTGGACCCGGATGCGCTTGTAGAGGAAGCCGTTGGACAAGTGGCGGGCCAGCACCAGCAAAGCAGGCGACAAGGGCGAATTGAAATTGGGGGCGCCCATGACCCTTGCCACATAGGACACCTGAGCAGGAATGGCAATGCCGGAATAAACCGGCGTTCTTTCCGGAAGCGCTGCGGATTCCTCCTTGACACTCCTTGTCAGGCAATTGACAAGGACCTTCAGCTGATTCTCCAGCAGGGAGAGGCCTTCCTCATCTCCCGTCACGTTGAGCAGCAGCTTGTCCGGGCTGAAGACCATGGACCGCAGGCATGCCAGCTTTTCCCGAAATTCGCCGGGCTTTTTCTGGAATTCCTCAGCAATGCGGCTGACGAAGCGGAGCTGCGTGCGGCCATGCCACTGCTCATCGCGCCAGGCCGGCAGAGAAAGGCCCGCCCCCGCGGCCATCCTGGCAAAGGCATGGCCCGAAGGCACGACGGCGGCGTGAAGCCCGTTTTTCTTTTCTGCAAGGAGATCGCGAATCCGGGCTTCATGGCTGAGATCTCCAGCCGTGAGGACATCTTTCAGAATTTCGATGGCATCCTCAACATTCCGATGGAGGGAGGATACGCCGAAAATCATGCGCTGCCAGGTTCCCCGGCCGTCGGCCGTCATGCCGGCGTTGAGAGACGAGCCGAGCCCCCCGGTCTTCAGGGTGATCCGCTTGGCCATCTCCTCATAGGAATAACCCGCCGCCCCCATATTGTTCGTCATCTTGCCCAGCAGAGGCAGATAAAGCTGCAGCTCCTCCGGAATGGAGGACACGTCAAAGGCCAGTTCGGCATAGGCAATCCCGTTGGTAAACAGATTGTGCATCAGGACGGGAATCCCTTCGAGAGACCTTTTCTCTGTGGGAATCGTTTCAATGCCCCGTTCGAGATCGGCAACCCGGAGCTTCGGCAGAGAGGCTACCGCGTCGGGACTGTCCGGCTCGCTCTGAAACGCCCGGAGCCGCTGCGCCGTTTCCCGGATCTCTTCACGGTTCTGATTACTCAATGATGCTTTAATGCCCGCCATTTTTTCCCGGAACCCGGATTCCTTTTCCTCGGCAATGGTCCGGCTGGGCTCCAGAATCGAAAGGACGCGGTGGGGATTGTCGAGCAGCCAGGTTTGCGTCAAGCGCTCGAAGAGGTCCGGCTGGGCCTCCCATTTTCTCCGCACATGTTCGATGATGCGGGGAAAGTTCAGTCCGGAGAGGGGATCGCCGTCATAGAGCCATGTGTGGTAAGCCCGCCCCATCAAGACAATCCCGTATGGATAGGAGCTCCGGACAATCTCCTTGCCTTGAAATTCGATCTGATGGAGAACGCCCTCGATCAGCTCCCGGTCAAATCCTTTCGCAACGGATTCTTTAAGCGAATCCATGATACAGGCCTCTACCGCTCCAGCCTTTTCCGGATCGCTTCCCCGCAAACCCACGGCAAAGAGAAGCTGGCGCAGATCTCTTTCGATGCCCGATACGGGGGAAAGGTCCTCGCCAAGGCCCGAATCGATGAGGGATTTGCGGAGCGGAGCGGCTGCGCTTCCGATCAGGATGCCCGCCAGGATTTCCAGGAGAATGGCGGTCTCCTCATCGGTGTTTTCCGTAAGCATCCAGGCCATGTTGATGGCGGTTTTTCCCGCCAGAGCCTCTTCTTTGCTCACGGGATAAACGGATCGCACCTGGGCGGGGGCCATCCAGCGGGGCTGGCAGGTCACCTCGGAATTCACGGAAGTCCGCTCAAAGCCGGCAAGCATCTCCTCAAGAAAGGCCAGATGCTCGGCCGTCGGAATATCCCCGTAGAGGAAAAACCGGGCATTGGACGGCGAGTAATAGAGGCGGTGAAAAGTCCGGAACCCTTCGTAGGTCAGCGTCGGAATCGCTTCAGGACTGCCCCCGGAATCAAAGGCGTACGGCGTATCCGGATAGATTGCTTCTTGGATCTCCTTGAACATCAGCGCTTCAGGAGAGGAATAGGCCCCCTTCATCTCGTTGTACACGATGCCCGAAATGGTGAGTTCGCTGGAGGTGTCCTCAGGATCGACGAATTCCAGGTGATGGCCTTCCTGAAGAAAGGTTTCCTCCAGGAGACGTGGGAAAAGAACCAGATCGGTATAAACCCGGGCAAGATTGAAAAAATCCCTTTTGACCTGGCTGGCCACGGGGTAGATGGTCTTGTCCGGATAGGTGAAGGCATTGATGAAGGTCTGCAGGGTTCCCCGCACCAGTTCGTTGAAGGCATCCTTGAGCGGATATTTTTCCGAACCAGCGAGGACGGAATGCTCCAGGATATGCGGCACACCGGTTGAATCCGGAGGGGGGGTCCGGAAACCGATGGAGAAGAGGTTTTCCCTGTCCATGCTGTGAAGATGAAGCAATTTTGCGCCGGTGTTTTCGTGCTCGATCTCATAGGCCGTCACCCGGAGATCGTCCATCTGTTCAACGCGCAGCACCTTGAAGCCAAAAAGTCGATCACCGGCCTTCAGGGTCGGCTCCGGGCATTTTCCCCTTTTGTCCATGTCTTCAGATCTCCTGTCA
Organism: Syntrophus sp. (in: bacteria); assembly: GCF_040768185.1. Classification (NCBI taxonomy): domain Bacteria; kingdom Pseudomonadati; phylum Thermodesulfobacteriota; class Syntrophia; order Syntrophales; family Syntrophaceae; genus Syntrophus; species Syntrophus sp. (in: bacteria). Next base: position 271,966 of record NZ_JAXGNC010000002.1, read on the forward strand.
AACCAAGCTGCATCCATTCGGCTGACTCTCGCGCACCGTCTTCTCCCTGCCGCCCGATTCTCCCCTGGAATGCAACCTCGTTTCGATGGTTTTTTTCACAATATCCTTCCGTTAAATCTTTTTGAATCGACCGTCAAGGAAAAAACAGGGACAGAATCCCCCCGGGATGACCGACAAGAAACAATTCGGGGCAGATTGGCACGAAAGGTCAATCTGCCCCGAATTGTCAAGGTCTCGTCTGGGATCACCGGGCAGGCTGTTCCCTTCAATCTAGGACATAAAATAGAACCCCAGTTGCTTCTGGGACCACTGGTCCTGATTGACGAACTCGCCCCCCACCATCCGTCCCTCAACCCATTTGACCTTGGTCATTTGATTGACTTGAGTCTTGTTCCTGTCGTCCAGTGTAAAGGTGAGTTTCAGGATACAGCCGGGTTTAAAATCGTACGTCACCCGGGTCCTAAATTTTATGCCGACCCTTGAGAGATCGGTGACTTCGATTCTCCCCGCCAGCTCTTCTCCAGGCTGTTGCCGGATGAAGGTTCCTTGAAGGCTGACTTCCTTTCTGTACGATTTTCTGAATTCGCAAGTGACTTCCGACACAGCCTCGCATTTTGAACATTTGTGGTCGATGACATTTATTCCCTCGCAGAAACCATTCAAATCAACAACCGAAGTGTGTTTGCATTGGTTGCACGTGATCCATGCCATCCCTTTTTCGTTCACCAAAACCTTTTGCATTGCATCCACGGCTCCTTGTTAAATAAAAAAGGTCCTAGCAAAAAACACACCGCAGCACAGCGAATGCCGAAAAACCGGGGTATGTGCGGGCAGGCTCGACCCCCTTGACCCGTGCGATAAGTGATCGATGAAAACGGAGCCGTTAAAAGCGCCTTTCCCACGGGAATCGCCCTGACAGGCAGGGTCCAAGCCCCTGAATCTACTTCGGCCTTCCGTTACCGGCATCTGCAGAATCCTGACAGGAAAAAAATCGGGTTCTGCACGAAATCAGCCGGCTAAAATTTCCTTGACACGGAGGGCACCTCTCTCACATATTCAGCAACACAGCAACAGAACCTTATCCACCCGATTCCGCCCGGGATCTCCCGTTGAATCCTTCTACCCGTCCGCTATGAAAGGAGCCTTATGGCCGCCAAAAACCGTTATGTCCTCCGCCTCATCGCTTATGCCCTGGTGGGTGCCTTGCTGTTCATTCTCTGGCGGGGCTGCCCCCACATTCAGGGCTTGTTTTCCCCGAAAACGGATGCCTCACCCCGCACTGTAGCGGCCCGCGGTGATCTGGCCGCCGACGAGAAGGCAACGATCGAGCTTTTTGAAAAATCGCGCGACTCCGTCGTCTTCATCACGACCAAGGCGCTGGTGCGCGATCGCTGGACGCGCAATGTCTTCACAGTGCCGCGCGGTACGGGTTCCGGATTTATCTGGGATCAATCCGGGCATGTCATTACCAACTTCCACGTCATCCAGGGGGCGAGTGAAGCAACGGTCAGGCTCAGCGACGGAAGCGACTACAGGGCCGCCCTGGTCGGGGCAAGCCCTTCCCATGACATCGCCGTTCTGAGGATCGGAATAGGCTTCAAGCGCTCCCCGCCGGTACCACTGGGAACGAGCAGCGACTTGAAGGTCGGCCAGAAGGTGTTCGCCATCGGCAACCCCTTCGGCCTGGACTGGACTCTAACGACCGGTATTGTCTCAGCACTGGATCGTTCCCTCAGCGGCAATGGCGTCACCATCGAGCACCTGATTCAAACGGACGCAGCCATCAACCCCGGAAATTCGGGTGGCCCTCTCCTCGATTCCGCCGGTCGGCTCATCGGCATCAACACGGCCATTTACAGCCCGAGCGGAGCCAGTGCCGGTATCGGATTCGCCGTGCCTGTCGATACGGTGAACCGGGTTGTACCTCAACTGATCCGGAACGGGAAATACAACCGCCCGGCCCTCGGCATTCACTTGGACGAGGGAATCAATGAGCGCCTGAAACCCCTCCTGGGCCTGAAGGGGATTGTAATCCTGAAGGTATCCCCGGGGTCAGCGGCGGAACAAGCCGGCCTGAAAGGGGCGACAATCACCCCGGATGGGGGGATTGTACCGGGAGACATCATCACCGCGGTTGACGGGAAGCCGGTTGACACTGTCAGCAGGCTGCTTGCACGCCTGGACGACTTTTCCGTGGGCGACACGGTCAAGATAACGGTGCTGCGTGACGGGCGGGCACTGGAGTTCGCCGTGGCGCTGCAGCCCGGAACATAACCCTGTGCAACACAATCTCGGCCCTGCTGAGCGATGCGAAGCAGGATTTCGAGAGCGGGGGGCCTTTAACTTCTTTTTAATTTCATTCCATCAGACCTTAATCCACCATCAAAAAAAATAAAAAACCTCGTTGACCCTTAAAAATCAAGGTGATAGAGATTTTCTGTCAAGGAAAAATCATCATCAACGAGGTGGAGCGATTATGGCACAAGGGGTCCTATCATTCAAGTATGAAGAGGAGAAAAGAGAGTCGGGAATGACGGCGCTGGCCGGTCTTCCGTTGTACCTGGATTTAGCCTCGGTCATGGGGCTTTCAGACAGCATTGCACGCCACATTCATGTGAAGCGTCAGGGATGGACGGATGCGCAGATAGTAACATCCTTGATATTGCTTAATCTTGCTGGTGGGGAATGTGTGGATGATTTACGCAAGCTGGAGGACGACGAGGGGTTTTGTCGGGTGTTGCGCCGGATTGAGCAGAAGGGGATGACCCGCCGTGAGCGGCGGGAGTTGGATCGGCGGTGGAGGAAGGAGAGGAATCGCAGTGTTCCATCTCCTTCGTCGGTGTTTCGGTTTTTATCGGCCTTTCATGATACGACTCAGGAGGCAAAGCGAGTGGCGTGCACGGCCTTCATTCCGCCTGCGAATAAACATTTACAGGGATTGTCGGCAGTGAATGCGGACATGATGGCTTTCGTCCAGAAGCGAAATCCTCAGGGGATAGCGACGCTGGATCAGGATGCGACGCTCGTGGCCACGGGCAAGCGGGAATCTCTTTACAGTTACAAGGGTTTTTCGGCATACCAGCCGTTGAATACGTGGTGGGCGGAGCAGTCGATGGTATTGCATACGGAGTTTCGTGATGGGAATGTTCCTGCCGGGCATGAGCAATTGCGGGTACTGCAGGAAGCCCTTGCTCTGTTGCCGGCAGAGGTTGAAAAGGTCCGCCTCCGTTCGGACACGGCAGGGTATCAGCATGCGTTGCTTCGCTACTGCGAGCAAGGAGCACATGAGCGGTTTGGGCGGATCGAGTTTGCGGTCGGCTGCGATGTCACAGCGGAGTTCAAGAAGGCGGTGCTGGATGTGGAGGAATCGGAATGGTCGCCTGTGCACAAAATCTATGATGGCGTTCCGACTGAGACCAATCAGCAATGGGCGGAGGTCTGCTTTATTCCCTCAGCAATCGCCCACAGCAAGAATGCTCCTGTTTACCGTTATCTTGCCATTCGCGAGAAGTTGAACTTTTCGTATCTGCCGGGGATGGAATCTCTTCAGGAGGAATTGCCCTTTCCGACAATGAGCGTTTCGAGTCAGCCGTACAAGGTGTTTGGTCTGGTGACGAACATGGATTGGGATGGAGATGCTCTGATTCGCTGGCACCGTGAGCGATGCGGGAAATCTGAGGAAGCCCATTCCGTCATGAAAGGAGATTTTGCCGGCGGTCGCCTTCCCTCGGGAGACTTTGGCGAAAATGCGGCCTGGTGGTGGATCATGATTCTGGCACTGAATCTCAATTCAGCGCTGAAGCAGCTGGCATTGGGACGATCATGGACGACCAGGAGGATGAAAGAGATCCGTTTTTCGCTTATCAATCTTCCGGGGCGCATTGTGGAACGATCCCAGGAGTTGATTATCCGTCTGGTGAAAGGGCACCGGGCCATGGACCTGCTTCTTGCTGCCCGGCACCGGATTCAGGCGTTGGCATGGCTTCCGGCAGGGTAAGAACAGAGATCTCCTTGATAATAAAAAGGAAATAAGAATCAGGCGGTGGATTTCAGAAAGGGAAAATTTTACCGGAGGGAGAAGTGCCTCCGAGATACGCAAAAAATCCGTTCAGGAGAGACTTATCGCATGAGATCCACTTGATTTTGACACTACAACCAATCTTTCGGTTCTGAATTTCTTCAAAACGTGGCGTGAAAAACCGAAATGATCAGTTGCTTCAAAATAGGCGGTGGATTTGGGACAAGCTCAAGCCTTGACTAATCATCTTTATCTTGCTTTGATTGGAGCAAACCGGCGATGAAGAGGCTTTTGGATCTTGCGGAAGTCCGGATAACCCAGCATGATAAATCGGTTCATGTCATTGATTCCGGAGAGATGAAAATTCATGAACCGCTGGCGGCCACCTCCCGTTATTGAGCATATCCGCGAGAAGGGGCAAAAGGGGTGGAACGGCTGATGGACAGAAAAGAGGCGATCCCTCCATGGGGTTCCTATGATTCCCCCCATTACACTAACCTGATCAGACGGAGTTCTCCATGAGTTGTTTGCCGAGCTTTCCAGCAGATATCACGCCATTGATGGCATTTGGCCTCATCCTGCTGATCGGGTCCCTTGGCGGATTCATCACACATCTTATCCCCTGGCTTCCAAGCATCACGGGGTTTATGGCTGTCGGATTCTTCTTCGGGCCGAGCGGAATCAATATTTTGAGCCAGGAAACCTTGGCCCAGTCAGGGATTCTTATACATATCGCCCTTGGGCTTATTCTCTATCGGCTTGGGTTGTCACTCGACATGGCCATGCTTCGACATAACCCAAGCCTCCTTCTGGTCTCTCTTGTTGAAAGTGTTGCGACCTTTTGTCTTGTAACCTACATCCTCTCGATTTTTGATGTGGGGATCGCAACGGCTGCACTGGTTGCCGCAATCACCGTTTCCTCATCCCCAGCGGTTCTTTTGCATGTGGCGAATGAAGTCGGCGCATCGGGCAAAGTGACGGAATCCACGGAGACACTGGTTGCGCTCAATAATCTGATTTCTTTTACGTTATTCTCTTTCATTCTGCCCTTCATGCATTACACCGTAGGTTCACACTGGATGACCGTGATTCTTCAGCCCCTGTACCAACTGATGGGGTCGCTCCTTTTGGGGATTATTTTAGGCTGGTGTCTACATTTTTTTGTTATCAAGACCCGCCAGGCAGCTCAATACCGACTCGCACTTGTAATAGGTACAATCATGTTGGCAGTTGGCTTTGCGAAGGAGACGCAGCTTTCCATGCTCCTTGTTCCGCTCGTTGTCGGAGTTGCGGCGAAAAGTATTGAGAGGGAAAATATTGTTTCAGAGTTGGCCTTTGGTCCTGCCTTTGAGCTTTTTTTTATCGTACTGTTTGTTTTTGCAGGTGCAAAGCTGCATGTAAGTGAATTGATCGAGTTTGCTCCTGCAGTCTTCGCGGTGGTAGTTGCCCGTACATTTGCAAAAACGGCCGGGGTTACCGCAGCAACGGTCCTGCTTCGTAAACCCCTTCGTTACGGAATATCGAGCGGACTTCTCATGGTTCCAATGGCAGGTCTGGCGATAGGGCTAGCCGACACTTCCTGTATGATGTTCATGGATCAGGCATCCCTGATTTCAGCCACGGTGCTTGGGGCCGTCACGATGTTCGAAACGATAGGCCCACCTGTTGCGGCTTTTGCATTCCGCTTTTCGGGCGAGTCCTCCGCGGCCGCCGTTCGCTGAAGAAGGAGAGCACCGCCTCCGGAAAGAGTAGACGAGAAAAGAAATTGTTAAATGGCAGGAAGGATTGACAAGTTGCGGGAGGCGCCTTCTGCCCCGTCCGTTTGTTGAGCCCTTAATGTTTTCAGGCATTCCAGAATCTCCTGCTCGGATTGGCAAGACCGGAGAATCTGGATCCGGAAAGTTCCAGATTCTCCGGCAGAGGGAGTTGCTGAATCGCTGCTTGTTCATGATCGTTCAGGAGTTCCGGACTTGTATAAAGGCGCTGTTTTTTTGGGATGGCCCTTCCGTGTTTATTTTTGGGAGCTAAGGTTTACCTGTTCCAGCAATATCCGCTCGGGAACATGGATGGTCGAGGTCGGGAAAGCGACCTCCGCTCCATGGGAGAGGATAATCCGGTAAACCTTCATCAGCACATCCTCCTTGACCTGGTGATATTCCACCCACACCTTCGTTCTGGTGAAGGCATAGACCATGACATCCAGGGACGAGGGGCCGAAGGTGTTGAAATTGACGATCAGTGTCTGGGTGGGATCAATGCCGGGGTGATCGATCAGCATCTGACGGACATCTTTTGCGATGGCCATGACCTTGTTTGCGTCATCGTAGCGGACGCCGATGGTTTCATAAATCCTGCGATGGGTCATTCTGGATGGGTTTTCCAGCGCGATGGTCGTGAAGGTCGAGTTGGGTATGTAAAGGGGGCGGTTTTCGAAGGTTCGGATCCGGGTAAGGCGCCAGCCGATGTATTCCACTACGCCCTCGATGTTTCTGTCCGGTGAGCGAATCCAGTCCCCCACGGCAAAAGGCCGATCGAGGAAGATCGTCAATCCGCCGAAGAAGTTGGAGAGGATGTCCTTTGCCGCAAAGCCCACGGCGATGCCGCCGATGCCGCCAAAGGCGAGGACGCCGGAGATGCTGAAGCCCAGGGTCTGCAGCATCATCAGTGAGGCCGTGATAAAAATGGATATCCGGGCAAGCTTGCCGATGGCATCTGCCGTGGTCGGATCAACCGGCTTCCCCTTTTTGCGCTGAATTTCCAGGATATTGTCATGAAGCTGCCGGACGAGGTTGACGCAGAACCAGGCGATAACAAGGATGATGCCGGCACGGGCAGCATCCCGGGAATACTCCAGGAAGGCCGTCTTCGGTGCTACGTAGTTAACCGCAGCGGAAATGCCTATGATCCAGATCAAGGCGCTCAAAGGCTTCCGAAGAGCAGTCAGAATGGCCTCGTCCCAGGGGTTTTCTGTGAGGAGCGTCCGCCTGTGCAGACGCGATAGGACAATTTTTTGAATGAAATCAAATAGAAGCGCGACAAATATAATCAGAAATACGATGAGCCATTGATATCCCTGGTAAAGGGCCGTAATTTTTTCAAGATAAACGTTCAGATCCATTCCGTACACCCCTTCCGATTCATTCGTGAGGCGGAGGGATTTTCCCCAATGTCTCCATTCCGGAGTCGATTATTTCGAAGGTATTCCGCATCAAAGCAGGAGAAAAACACCGTTACCCTTCGCTGCTTCCCGGGTTGCCATGCCTTTTTCCCTCGATGGCCAGGAAGTTGCCGGGAGGAATGGATGCGAGTTCAACATCCTGCTCCGCCTTCAAGCGTTCAAATTTTACCGTCGATTTGACGGTGATGTCCGACCCCCTTGGAACCGAAATCGATAAAGGATTTATGGGGCGGTCGTTGATCCTCATCTCGAAATGAAGATGCGGCCCCGTCGCAAGTCCTGTTGATCCGACGAGCCCTATCAAAGAACCCTGGCTGACCTCTGTTCCCTGCCTTAAACGTTCGTGGATTTTCGACAAATGGCCATAATACGTCTGATAACCGCCGGGATGCTTCAGAATCACAAGATTGCCGTACTGTCCCCGGCGTCCCGCAAAAACGACCGATCCATCGCCTGCCGCCGAAACAGGGGTACCTTCGGGGGCCGCATAGTCGACCCCGTGATGAGGCCTGGTGATCTTCAGGATCGGATGGTAGCGACCGTTGGAGAACGTTGAACTGATCCGCCTGAAGTTCAATGGAGCCCTGAGGAAGGTTTTTTTCAGGGACTTCCCCGATGCATCGTAATAATCCGTACCCTCTTCATCCGTGAACCGGTAGGCGCGGTATGCCTTTCCGTTGTTGATGACCTCGGCGGAAAGAATATTGCCGTATTTTTTCAGGGTTCCATTGAGGTAAAACCCCTCGGCGACCAGCCTGAAGGTGTCGCCCTTTCTGATGTCTGTTGTAAAATCTATATCCCAGGCGAAGATATCGGAGAGATTCTGTGCAAGCACCAGGGACTCTTTGCCATGCCCCAGGGCAGAAATCAGATTATCCTGGATGACCCCGCCGATGTGCTCGATCTTCTTTTCGTAAGGCACAGGGATCTTTTCCGCGCAGAAACCTTCCTCGCCGCAGGTGATATTCAGGATGGTGTCCTCATCGATCCAGTATGTGAAGGAGTTTATCTGTTTGTTTTCATCGAGGCGAATCCGATAGGGCTGGTTAACCCGGAGATATCTGAGTTTATAAATACTTGCCGATGCTTCTTTTAAACTGAAGAGATCGTTCAGGTTCAGTTCGTAGTGTTTAAAAATGTCAAAGAGGGTTTCACCTTTTCTGATTTTTCCCGTTATTTCGTGAAATTCTTCCGATTCGGTTACCTTGATCTCTTCGTCGAAATCCGTTTTTTCCGGGAGATTGAAACCGGCAAGGACTGTTAAAAAAAACGTCGGGACAATCGTGGAAAAAAGAATGTAAACAAGAGTTGACCGGATGAAGATTTTTTTCATTCGATTTCTCTCCGCCTCTCCGTTGAATTCAGTTAAGTCGCTGTAATTGCGGCATGTCTATCTTAACTTCTGTAGCTCTGTCCGCCGGGGAACAGGTTGGCCGAGACGTCCAGCTTCTCGGCTTCCATGAGCTTTACCACCTGCTCCAGGGATTCGGCGATGACCATCTGCTCCGATTCGGGAAGCCTCGACAGGGACTCCGACAGCTTGTGCTGAAGCGGCGACGGAGCTTTGAGAATGATTTCCCTTCCGGATTGGGAAATTTCCAGGTACACCTTGCGATGATCCTCCGAACTTCTCGTTCGAGTCAGATATCCCTTCGCTTCCAGTCGATCAATGATCCCGTTGGCCGTGCTTATTCCAAGGTTCACCATCCTGGCCAGATCCGTGAGGGTTGTCCGGCTTGATTCCGCTAATGCACCGAGACACAAAAGCTGGGGCGTTGTCAGTCCGAACTCCGAGTTTAATTTTTTGGAATGGATATGGACGGCGCGGATGACGCGACGCAAAGCGCGTATGATTCGATATTCATAAGCATTGCCACTTTCTGTTGTCATGGACAATCCTTTCTGGTAAAATATTTCGTGTAAGAATATTAATTGCCGCTGGATAATCGGTTCTGAAAAATATGTCAAGAGAAAACAAACCCTCATTCCGCTTTTGAGCTGCTTCCGGGAATGGGTTGCCCGGCCCCGGAATGTCGGGAAGAAGCCGGAATCGAGCCTTTCCCCATGGTGTTGCTGCAAAGATTTCCCGGATCCAGGTTGAAGGCGGGATAAAACCAACGGTGATTTGGTGAGGAGGCCCATGCAGATCGATCCTTTCGCAGTGAAGGACTGCGCACTCATTGCGGTAGCCACCGGGGAGCACGTGGTAACTCTTCGCGAGCTCAAGGACAGGCTGGGAACCATACCGACAAGCTGCATCTATTATCATTTCTGGGGCGGCCTTTTGCGCCCCCGTTTCGACGACCCCCTCTATCAGAACGATTTTGCGATCTGGACCTGGCGGGGCATTCACGACAAAACACTGGCCGAGAGGCTCGCCGTGATCGATCCAACGGGTTTCAAGGACCTCGAAGAACTGCGCAGGGAACTCATCGAGGTCATCGAAGAGCGGCTCGATGAAAACGAACTGCTTTCGTGGATCATACCATCCCAGAGGTTCCATTTCGTCCGGTCCCAGATCGTCGTTTTCGACACCGGCAAACGGTTTTCAACCATTGAAGATCTCTGTGAATACATCCCTCATATGTCACGGGGAGTCATCTTCTATCATTTAATCGATGCGCGCAGGAGAACCCCTCTGGGAAGAAATGATTTCACCGAATGGCTCATGGGCTATGGTGAAGAGCACCAGGAACTTGCCATGCGCATTGCCGGCATAGACCCCTATTTCACGACGCTCAGCGAGCTTCGGAATGAACTGCATCAGGTCTTTGCTGCATACATGAGAGAAAGGCGGGGCCGGTCATGACACTGCTGGAGAACTATGCCCAAATTGTCGGCGAGGACGTCATCCATCACCTGGAGCTGCTCGCTGCGAATCTCCAGGGCATGAAGGTCGTGCATGTCAATTCCACTCGGGAAGGGGGCGGGGTTGCGGAGATTCTCCACTGGCTCATTCCCCTGAAGCGGGAGTTGGGGATCGACGCTCAATGGGAGGTGATCTCCGGGACCGATCCGTTCTTTTCGTTCACGAAACTGATGCACAATGGCCTCCAGGGTAAGAGGGTGGAACTGCATCCCGACCATCTGGCGGAATATGAACGGGTTAACGAGATGAACGCTGAGTCCCTCCGGAAGACTCTTGAGGAGGCTGATCTGGTTTTCATCCACGACCCGCAGCCAGCAGCGCTTCTGCAGTTTATTCCCAACCGGCGGGGGAAATGGATATGGCGCTGCCACATCGATGCGAGCCGCCCGTTCCGGCCGGTCTGGAAATTCCTGCGGGCGTTCGTCGAACCTTACTCCGCCAGCATCTGGTCGCTGTCCGAGTTCGCCCAGCCGCTTCCCCATCCTCTCTACCTTGTTGCCCCGAGCATCGATCCCCTGAGCGAGAAGAACATCGATCTGGGGCACGATGAACTTTCGGCCATGTACCACAAGTGGGGCCTGGATCCGGAACGGCCCATCATTACCCAGGTATCGCGCTTCGACCGGTTCAAGGACCCCATTGGAGTGATCCGTTCCTACAGGATGGTGAGGGAATTTTCACCGATTCAACTTGTCCTTGCAGGCGGAGGGGCCGCCGATGACCCCGAAGGAGAGGAGATGATCCGTCGGGTCAAAGAGAACGCCGGTACGGACGAGGATATCCATGTCCTTCTCCTTCCCAGTGATGACCACCGGACCATTAACGCCTTCCAGAGAATCTCGGACATTGTGATCCAGAAGTCCACCCGGGAAGGGTTCGGCCTCACCGTGACCGAAGCGATGTGGAAGAGCAAGCCGGTAATCGGAGGGGATACGGGGGGGATCCGGCTTCAGGTTGTGGACCATCACACCGGTTTCCTCGTCACCTCGCCGGAGGGCGCCGCCCTGAGAATCCGGTACCTGCTGAAGCACCGGGACCAGCTGACGGAGATGGGGGAGAAGGCCCATCATTTTGTCCTGGAAAACTTCCTGGTGACGCGCCATCTCCGTGAATACCTCACCCTGATGCATGCCGTCATGTTCGAAACCCGGGAAAGGATCGAGACCTGGTGATTTCCTCGCGCGTCTTTCCCATACCGGTACGGGGCATCCCGGATTTCTGGAAGAGGCTTCAGTCCGCCAGGGCGAGTTTCCTCGTCCTGGATTATGACGGAACCGTCGCCCCGTTCCAGGTCGCACGGATGGAAGCCTACCCGATGGCCGGCATCCCGGATCTTATCGCCAGGATTCGGAACAGGACTTCCGGCGGCATTGCCGTCGCTTCCGGCAGGCCCATTGCCGAGATCGAAAAGCTTCTCGGCGTGCCAGGCATCATGACAATCGGAAGCCATGGATGCGAGTTCCACGATTCCGATGGCACCCTGGAAATCCGGAAGCCGTCTCAAATTCAGAGGGAAGGACTTGGCAAAGCCCTGGAGACCGGCATCCGCAGGGGAATAAAGGATCAGCTCGAAGTAAAGGCGGCCAGTATCGCTCTCCATACACGAGGGCAGGTGGACGATGAGGCGCTGTCCATGGAGAAATGGGCGGTGGACAGCTGGACCCCCATTGCCCGTCTCCACAATCTTGAAGTGAGGGGGTTCAACGGCGGCGTTGAACTGAGGTGCACCGGCCTGGACAAGGGGAGCGCCTTGCAGATCCTGCTTGCCCGCCAGCCGGAAGACGCCTTCTGCGTCTATCTCGGAGACGATGAAACCGACGAAGACGCATTCCGGGTTCTTTTGGGCCGAGGCATCGGCATCAAAGTTGGAAATGCCGACGTTCCCACGACTGCAGCGGGCTTTCTGCCCGATATCGAAGCGGTGAAAGACTTTCTTGAGGGATGGGACGCTCTAGCCCCCGAGGGGCATCAGGAGGATTGAACATGGAAAAGAGAAGACTCGCCGTCATATCAAACCGCCTCCCCATTGTCTTGAAAAAAGAGCAGAGGGGGAAATGGCAGATCGAACCGGGATCCGGTGGTCTGGTGACAGCCCTGGGGCCGGTCCTCAAAAATCGCGATGGGATATGGATCGGCTGGATGGGCACGAATGCCGAGGAGGAGCCGGCTGGTCCTCTTCTCAAGGACCTCATCCGCAGGGGAACCCGGGAAACGGGATACTCCCTGAAGCCGGTCCATTTGACGAAAGAAGAGGTGAACAAGTATTATCACGGATTCTCCAACGAGATCCTCTGGCCCCTGTTCCATGACCTTTTTTCGCGCTGCAATTTCGATCTTTCGTACTGGCCGTTCTATGAGCAGGTGAACCGTAAGTTTGCACAGGCTGTTGTCTCGAATACGGACGAGAATGATTATGTGTGGGTCCAGGACTACCAGCTCATCCTGGTGGGCAGGGAGCTCAAGCGACTCGGATTAAAACGCCAGACGGGTTACTTCCTCCATATTCCTTTCCCGCCCCTGGACATTTTTCTCAAGCTGCCCTGGCGCTTCGAAATTCTCGAAGCGCTCATGGAATATGACCTTGTCGGCTTTCAGACCGTGAGAGATTTGAGGAATTTTGTCGGATGCGTTCGGGCGCTCTTCAATTACAAGGTTGCAAAGGAAAAGTTCATGAACCGGATTCTTCGTCCCGACGGCGAGGTTCTCGTAGGAGCCTTTCCCATCAGCATCGATTACAGAGAATTTGAAGACCTTGCCCGAACCGGTGAAGTGGCCGAGATGGCATGGAGCATCCACGAAAACCTCCCCAATCGGCAGCTCGTCCTTGGTGTGGACCGCCTTGACTATACCAAGGGTATTCCTCACCGGCTTCTGGCCTTCGCCCATGCCCTGGAGTGCTATCCGGACATGCGCCGGAAGGTTACGCTGATCCAGGTGGTGGTCCCCAGCCGTGTGGATGTGGAAGAGTATGGAAATCTCAAGCAGGAGATCGAACGCATCGTGGGGGAGATCAACGGGAGGTTCACGGAAGTCGGCTGGACGCCGATCCACTATATATACCGGTCATTGCCGCGCCAGGAACTTGTCGCCTACTACAAAACCTGCGAGATCGCGCTGGTCACCCCGCTGAAAGACGGCATGAATCTCATCGCGAAGGAATACTGTGCAAGCAACATAGAGGAAAAAGGGATCCTCATCCTGAGCGAATTCGCCGGCGCCGCCTCTCAACTCCACCGGGACGCGCTTCTTGTCAACCCCTATGACAGGCAGCGGATGGCCGATACGATTCATGCCGCCTTGCGCATGCAGGATGATGAGCGGCAGGCCCGAATGCGGAGGCTCAGGCGGTTCATCAAGAGGCACGATATTATCAACTGGGTCAATTCTTTTCTCCATGCAGGCATTGCAAGGAATTTAGGGGACTTTCCCCAGGCCGAGTTCTTTGTGCCTTCTCCGAACGGCGGCGTCGGGAGCGATGACGAATAAGCCCATCTGAAAAAAAAGGACCTTCGACGATCCGGAGGCGCTCCGGAGCCCGGCGCATTCGAAACAGGGCCTCCCGACACATGGCCGGGAGGCCCTTTTTGAAGTCTGCCTGCCTCCTTACCAGGGGGCCATAGGGAAGTTCCTATTGCGGGTTCTGGGCATCTTCAAGAATGATCACTTCAACGCGGCGGTTCTGCTGGCGTCCGGCAGCGGTCTTGTTGCTGGCCACCGGAGAGGTTTCTCCGTAACCCTTTGTCGCGATGCGGCTCTCATCAATCCCCTTTTCAACCATGGCCTTCTTGACTGCGTCGGCCCGTCGCTTGGAAAGTGTCAAATTATATTCCGAACTTCCCCTGCTGTCCGTATGGCCTTCGATGACGATTTTCCGAGTGGGGTATTTATTCATGAACTGGCTCAACTGATCGATGTTCTTTTCGGCTCCCGCTGTAAGAGTGGCCCTGTTCGTCGCAAAAAGGATATCGCCCAGGGTGACAACCATTCCCCGGTCGGTCGGCCTTGCCTTGAGTTCCTCCAGTTCGGCTTTCAGCCGTGCAAGTTCGGCTGTCTTTCGCTCCACTTCAAGTGCTTTCTGCTCCGCTTCCATCCGGGCTTTTTCCAGCGCCGCCGCTTTTTCCTTTGCGGTGAGCGTGGCCTTGCCTAGTTGCTTTTCACGAAGCTGCAGGATCAGCTGATCCTTTTCTTTTGAAAGGTTCAAGGTTTCCTGCTCCGCCAGCGTACGTTCCGCCGATGCAACGGCAAGCTGTGTCTTTCTTTCGGACATGTAGGCCAGATGCTCCTTTTGGGCGGCGTCATCCTCAACCTTTTCCGCCTCTTTCAGTGTCTGCTCCGCCTCATAAAGAGGAACGGCGGAGACTGAAGCAATCTGGGGGTTCTGCTTGGCTTCTTCAAGAGCGGCCCGCGCTTTGGTTACGGCATCTATGGCCCTCTGTTCCTGGGGGGTGATGCCGGCACATCCGGCTATAAACAAGGATATTCCCATCAAAAGCAGAATGTCGACGATGATGAATCTGTTTCTTTTGACTTTCTCCATCTTTTGCTCCTCCTATTTATGGCTTCGCTCCAATTCTTTTCGCATGGAATCGACCGTATTACGCATTTCCCCGGAAATCTCCTTTGCCTTTGCAGCCCGCGTCTTCGCCCTGGCGACATCGGCGTCGAGAGTCGCCTCATCGGCAAGGCGTCCCGCCTGCACGTACTCTTCGGCGGCCACGGCCTCCTTCGCCTGCTTTAATTTATCCTCTGAAATTCTCAGATCGAGCGGGGCATTCACGATGGCGTTACTTTCCCGGGCACCCGAGATCGCCCTTTCGGCGTTTGCGATCTTTTCGTTCGGCACCGCCACTTTTTCCGCACAGCCCATGATTGTGAAGCCAAAAATGAGAGATGCGCCTGCCATGACAAGAACGATTTTGTTTTTTGAAATCATTGGCTACTCCTTCCAAAATGAAAATTAGGCGATCCGGCAAAGACTGCTGAAGTGCCGGATGCGTTAACCCATGAAGCACAAACACCCGTTATGAACCGTCAGCGATCAAGCTGGCGGCTGAACCTGAAGGTTGAAGAACAAAGGATCAGCGAAAAGAAAAAAGGGTGTTTCCCTGCTCATTCCGGTTTTTGATGAAAAACGCCTGACGAGCCTGTTCTCCGGTTTTCCTGAATGCCCACATTTCGGGTTCTGATCGCCCGGCCATCTCGTTGCGACACGGAACATCCTGGATTTTTTTTGGGGCGCCATGCCGGGCTTTCGGAGACTCCGTTGTGATTCACCAGGCGAGGTGAAATTCCTGATGGTGGATTTTAACCCCCGGGAATTCTTTTCCATGGGAATATTTTTGACCAGCGCATGTTCTTGATCCTGACCACGGCTTCTGACGGAATGCGGAGTCAGCATTTGCCTACAGAGACTGAGTCCGGCGGAATAACGACACGTTGACCTGGATGAAACGCCCGTTGGGTTAAAAAATATCTCGTTTTAATAATTATAGCCTGTAATAATTGATGAGTAAATCCTTTTTTTATCGGCGGGTCCATCAAAGGGTTGATGAGGGCGTGTTGCCGGTCACCCCGTTTGATTCCAGCTTGTCTGAACGATGGAGGGGCCGGGAAACGGCTGTTATATCCGTGGGGCCGTCCACTTTCTGTGTTGCGGCGGCCCGGGTTTCTTGAAATCTGCCGAGATTACGAAATGGCCTTGTACCAGATGTTCATGCTTTCGATATGTGCGGAAATGTTGGTGTTGTTTGTTAACCTTCCTCCATAGGCATAACCGAGCCTGGAAAAAGTGATGTTCATTCCCGGGGATTTTGCCCGGGAAATGGTGTAAGCTGTCTTGATGCCTTTGTGTTTCATCCTTTTCTCCATTTGAAAAAGCAGATGCACCCCCAGGCTGTGACTCTGCCACCGGGTAAGCGTTGCAAAATCCGTCATTTCCACATTTTCGGCTGACAGGTCCATCTCGGCGGAAGAAAGGGCCACCAGCTTGTTGCCTGTTTCGACCCCGAAATAGTCGACGTGACTTCGCATCGTGTCAAGGAGATAAGCGGGATTATGGATTGGAAAAGGATAAGTCGGAAAAACGGCCCTGTAGATGGAGGCCATTTCCTCCACATCCCTTTCCCTGCAGCGGCGTATTGAGAACCGGTTTGTGTCGAGCGGTGCCGCAGGGGTTCCGGCCCTGCTGAGTGCGAGGCGGAGAATTGCATCCAGGTTTGCTGCTTCCGTTTCGGATGCCCGCCGCCCCTCCAGGTAATACCCCAAAAATATTCCTGCATCGCACCCGTTGTAGAGTCCGGGGATGGAAGCCTCTTCAACGTAACCCGCCTGGAAAAACCAGTTCGAACGGTGTGACGGAACTTTAACGAAGATCTTCGAATAACCGCTCCGTTCCGCTCTTCGGACCAGGTCGAAAGGGAGATCGCCGTTTGAGCCGTCTCCTAATTTCAACAGGTAGATCCGGTCATTGTACGGACCATGCTGGATGATGGAGCCGCATGGGAGCGTTTCCAGCCGGTCCGGAACGTGCCTGTTCATGAACCGTTTCCTTCCCTTCTTTCGTGCCGGTCATTGTCCCTGGGAATCAGGGCGATGGTGTCGTCGTAATCCGCCAGCAGTTTTTCGATCCCCACGGAACGGAATTCCCCCGCATCTTCGAGGGCGAGCTGGAGATTGCATTCCGTGCAATTTCGATCGCAGAACGTCGGCTCGTACGAATCGGGTTCTTTATACGTGGTAATGACCCCTTCATAATTTCGCAGGACGACCTTGTTGGTAGACCATGAGATGAGGTAATTCGGCATGACCGGAATTTTTCCTCCGCCTCCGGGGGCATCGATGACATAGGTGGGAACGCAGAATCCGCTCGTGTGACCTATGAGGCTTTCGAGAATTTCGATTCCTTTTCCCACGGGGGTTCGAAAATGGCTCAGGCCTTCCGACAGGTCGCACTGGTAGAGATAGTAGGGTCTAACCCGATTGGCTACGAGTTTATGGACCAGAGAACGCATGATCCGGGGGCAGTCGTTGACACCGGACAAAAGAACGGATTGATTTCCCAGGGGAATCCCGGCATCTGCAAGTTTTCTGAGTGCGAGTTTTGAAGAGGCTGTCAATTCCCGGGGATGGTTGAAGTGCGTGTTGATCCAGAGGGGATGATGCGCCCTTAGCATTTCAACCAGCTCATCCGTGATGCGGTAGGGGAGCACAGCAGGTGTGCGTGTCCCGATCCGGATGACTTCGACATGCTCGATTTTTCTCAGCTCGGAGAGAATCCAGTCCAAATAATCCGTCGGCAGGAGAAAAGGGTCGCCACCACTCAGGAGGACATCCCTTACCCGCGGCGTATCTCTTATATATTCGATTCCCTGGAGGATCTGATCACGGCTCGGGATCGTGTCCCGGTCTCCCACACGGCGCTTTCTTGTGCAGTGACGGCAATACATGGAGCACATGTTGCTCACCAGAAACAACACGCGATCGGGATACCGGTGCGTTACCCCTGGAACCGGACTGTCCCTGTCCTCGTGCAGCGGGTCCGTCATGTCCGTTTTCTGAACCTGAAGTTCCTTGATGTCCGGGAAACTCTGCCTGAATACCGGATCGTTTTCCAGATTATCAACATCAATCAGAGAGAGATAATAAGGCGTGATCGACATGGGAAATTGTTCGGTGATCAACGTAAAGTGATGACGTATAGCGGTCGGCAACTGGATATTGAGCAGGTTTTCAAACGTTTCCAGATCCCTGACGCAGTGCCTGAGCTGCCATCGCCAATCCTTCCAGTTCCGAATCGAGCTGCCGTCGATTTCATTGAGTATTTTGTGCTGGGATTCCGTTAGCATAATAAATCCTTCCTCGAACGGATAAAGCGACATAATACGCGTATCGCCTGGTATAGACAGGCGATACCACCCCGTTGTCGCGAATATCCTTTCTGTTGGAATATTTCCTGTTAGAATATTTCATGTACGAATATAATAGGCTCTGAAAGATCTGTCAAGAAAAACTCTTGATTATGAGGCGGTGCACCTCAGGCAGGTCAAGGTCGGCAAGAATGAAATGAGAAAAAAGGATGAAATTTCTTTAATATCTTCAGGGTCCTGGATCGGAACCCAGGGGGATCGAAAAAAACCTCGCGCGTTTCAGACCGGCATCACGAGAAAAACCCGTCCCGTTTACCGGGGATCGGCGGACGGAGCGGAATGTTGAGATTCCCTGGATAAACCCATGCAGGGAACGGCTTTCCGATGAAGGAAGCGCTCCGGATTCCTCAAGGATCCGGCTCTCCGCTATGAGGCCTTTTCCTGATGCCGTCTTTGATTTTTTTTAGAATTCTCAGCAGCAATCCCGTCAGGCTCTTATCCCGGAGTTGAGGGGACGTGCGGATCTGCTCCAGCTCCGTTCCGATTGCAACATGGACGGAAGTGGATTTTTGAAAGGACAGGACCTGTGTGGGAAACACGCTTCTGTGGCCCGTCATGAGAAAACTGACGATGCAGGCAATGGCCGCGTAAGGAGAGATGGCGCTGCCGAAAAATTCCACAGCCAGGATGCTGGAAGCGATGGGGGTGTTGGTTGTTCCCGCCAGCAGGCTGACAAAACCGACCGCGGCAAAGGTCGCTCTGTCCAGCCCGAACAGGCCGCCGAAGAGATTTCCTGCTGTCGCACCGATGCACAGGATCGGCATGACGAGGCCGCCGCTGCCTCCGAAATTCAGCGTGATGCTCGTAAAAATCGCTTTGACCAGGAAGGCGTAAAAAATGATTTCTTCACCCCTGAGGGCCGTCTGAATCGTTTCGAGACCGGTACCGAGGAACTGCTTTGAAAAGATCAGCGTCATTCCGATGAGAAATGCTCCGCCGATAAGCCCCCGAAGAGGAAGAAATGTACCGAATTTCTGGGAAAAGGCATTCCCCTTCTTGAGAATCTCGATGACCAGCAGGGAGCAAATCCCGAAAAAGATTCCGGAGAACACGATCTTAAGGATGAAGGCTTCCGTCAGGGCCGGGGTGAAATCGAAGGGATAAAACTGGTAGTGAATCCCGAAAAGCAGGGCAATGTGGTAGCCCGTTATGCCGGCAATAATGGATGGCAAGAGGATTTCATAAACGATTCCACCGACATAAAGAACCTCAACGCCGAAAATGGCGCCGGCGAACGGCGCTCCGAGGACCGTTGCAAAACCGGCACTGAGTCCGCAGACGACGATCTTTTTCCGGTCTCTTTCATCGAGCCTGAACAATTCCGCCGCCACAGAGGCCAGGGATGCGCCGATCTGACCGCACGGTCCGACCTGGCCTGCCGATCCCCCCGTGGCGATGGTCAGGATGGCCGTGAGGAGCTTGACCGGAACGATGGCGGCCTTGATCCTGCCCCCGCGACGGTGGACAGCCTCGATAACCTTTTCGATGCCGTATCCTTTGGCATCCGGCTCCAGGTATTGAGTCGTCAGTGCGCTGACGGCCAATCCGACGGGCAGCATGAGAAAATAATAGGGATAGCCGGTGCTGTAGGCCAGGGCCCACTCCAGAATCTTCAGAAAGAAGGTTGTGGACAATCCCACGATGATGCCAATGCCCGTCGCAATGGCAACCCATTTCAGGATGCTGATGAACAGGATGGATTCTTCGATCAGGTGTTCTTTCATGCTTTTTTTTTCAATATTAAGGATTTCTGTTCTTTGTGAAGGCCTTGACGCGTCATCGAGCCCCTTCTCGGGGGAACTTTCCTTAAACATGTATCATTATGAGGATGTTAAATCATCGAAAATTTGATCCGGAGTGTTGTCCGTCCGGGGACTGGAGAGGAGAAGGCATATTAACGTTTGATTTATGGGATTGCCAACTGTATATTAAGATTTAACATTTGGATTTCTGTGCCGTGTTTTTTCCAGTCAAGCCCGCGGCTTGAAGCGGACTATATCCTCGCGCGTTAAACTCCGCTTCCGTAGCCAACCTTCAATGCGTCTTTCGCAGCATGCCGTTTGAATCCTGCAGGATCGGGAAAAAACCTGGAAAGGAATTCCTGGTTGAGGAAAGGGGAAGGAAATCATGGACAATCTGATCGGCAAGCACTGGCATCATCTCCCCGCGGAAGAAGTCATCGATCTGCTGGACGGCAATAAGGACCAAGGCCTTGACCTCTTCGAAATCAATCACCGGCGGGAGAAGTTCGGCGCCAACACCCTGACGCAGAAGAAGGGCAAAGGCCCTCTTCTGCGCTTCCTCCTCCAGTTTCACCAGCCCCTCGTTTACATCCTTCTTGCGGCTGCTCTGATTACCTTTCTGCTTCAGGAATGGGTTGATGCCGGGGTCATTTTCGGGGTGGTTCTCGTCAATTCCGTGATCGGTTTTCTCCAGGAATCCAAGGCTGTCAAGGCCATGGAGGCCCTGGCCCAGACCATGGTGACCGAGGCCACGGTTCTGCGTTCGGGGGAAAAGAGGCGGATCTCGTCGGCCGAGGTGGTTCCGGGCGATATCGTCCTGCTCCAGTCCGGCGATAAGGTCCCCGCGGATATGCGCCTCCTGTCGATCCGGGATCTGCAGGTCGACGAATCAGCGCTCACGGGAGAATCCGTGGCCGTGCAGAAGTGCATGGAGGTCCTGCCCCACGATACGATTCTGGCTGAGCGGAAGAATATGGTCTATGGATCGTCCCTGGTCACCTATGGCCAGGCGAGCGGCATCGTCGTTTCCATCGGCGACGATACGGAGGTCGGACGGATTTCCGAACTCCTCTCCTCGACGGAGGAGCTGGAAACCCCTCTGCTCAAAAAAATCTCCGCATTCAGCAAGGTTCTTCTTTATGTCATCCTGGGCCTGGCGGCCCTCACGTTTGGCGTGGGGCTGCTGCGGGGCCAGGGCGCCTTCGACATGTTCATGGCCTCCGTCGCCTTGGCCGTGGGCGCCATCCCCGAAGGGCTGCCCGCCGCCATGACCATTACCCTGGCCATCGGCGTAGCGCGCATGGCGCGAAAGCAGGCCATCATCCGGAAGCTTCCCGCGGTGGAAACACTGGGAAGCACGACGGTCATCTGTTCGGACAAGACGGGAACGCTCACGGAAAACCAGATGACCGTCCAGGAGATTGCCGTGGGTTCGACGTTCTTTGAAGTGACCGGTGGAGGATACGCGCCTTCCGGCCGGATCCTGGCGCCTGATGGAACCGCTTCTCACGCTTCTTCCGCCGCCCTGTTGGAGTGTCTCCGCTGCGGTCTGCTGTGCAACGACAGCCTGATTGTGGAAAAGGACGAACGATGGACCGTTCAGGGGGACCCCACCGAGGGCGCTCTTCTGGTTGCGGCTGCCAAGGGAGGGCTTTCGGACCGGGAGGAAACGGAAGCGCGGCCGCGCCTCGATACGATTCCCTTCGAGTCTCAGCACCAGTACATGGCCACCCTGCACACCGTTCCCGAGGGCGGACTGGTTGTGTATGCCAAGGGTTCCGTGGAGGCGATGCTGGAGAGGTGCTCTCTGGCTCTGTCCTCCGACGGAGAGCAGGTGAAGCTCGATGCCGACGGAATTCTCGGGGCCGTGGACGCCATGGCCGCCAAGGGGCTGCGTGTCCTGGCCTTTGCCCGGATGGGCCTGCCTGAAGGCAGGAAAACGATCTCCCATGAGGACGTGGCGTCCGGCATGACCTTCCTGGGTCTGCAGGGCATGATCGACCCGCCCAGGGCCGAGGCGATAGAGGCGGTCAGGAACTGCCACAGCGCCGGCATAAACGTCAAGATGATCACCGGCGACCACGCCGTTACGGCCTCGGCCATTGCACGCCAGATCGGGCTCGTTCGTGGGGAAAAGGCCCTGACCGGGCGGGAACTGGCCGAGATGAGCGATTCGAAACTCCTGGAAACCGTTGAGGAGGTTTCCGTGTATGCCCGCGTGGCGCCGGAGCAGAAGCTGCGCCTCGTGGAGGCCCTCCAGACCCGCGGCCACATCGTGGCCATGACCGGCGACGGAGTCAACGACGCCCCCGCGCTGAAGCGCGCCGACATCGGCGTGGCCATGGGAATCACCGGCACCGATGTCGCCAAGGAAGCGGCGGACATGGTGCTTACGGACGACAACTTCGCCTCCATCGAGGCCGCCGTGGAGGAGGGGCGCGGGACGTTCGACAATCTCACGAAATTCCTCGTCTGGACCCTGCCGACCAATGTCGGTGAAGGCCTGGTGATTCTGACCTCAGTGTTCCTGGGAACCATGCTGCCCATCGTGGCCGTGCAGATCTTGTGGATCAACATGACGACGGCCGTGCTCCTCGGCCTGATGCTCGTTTTCGAGCCCAAGGAGCCTGACATCATGGCCCGCCCGCCCCGTGCTCCCGATGAGCCGATCCTGACCCCGGTGCTTGTGCGCCGGATGCTTCTCGTGGGGGTGCTGCTGGTGCTGGGGTCCTTCGGGCTGTTCAAGTGGGAGCTGATGAAGAACGGGGCGACCCTTGAGGAGGCGCGGACGGTGGCCGTCAATCTCTTTGTTCTGGCAGAGCTCTTTTATCTCTTTAACTGCCGCTCCCTGACGAAATCCCCTTTCGCTCTGGGCTTCTTCTCCAATCCCTGGATCTTCGCCGGTTGTTCCGCCATGATTCTTCTGCAGCTTCTTTTCACGTATGTGCCGGCGATGAACACGGCGTTCCACAGCGCGCCGATTGGGATCGATTCCTGGATCCGCCTTCTTGCGGTGGCTGTCTCGGTGATGCTCATCGTGAGCTTCGAGAAGCGTTTGCTCCAAAAGGGAAGTAAAGGGCGAGGCTCGGGGCGGCGCTGCCAGATGCCTGTTTTGCCGCGCTTTTTGTGGTTACCGATAGAGACAGATGGGCTATTGTCGGCCAGGCGGGACCCAAAGAAGCGCCCTGCCGGAAAAATATGACAAGCCTGGAACGGATCGCCGCAGGGGCATGATACCGGATGCGGCGCTTCAGTACCGGATGGCAATTCCCGTGGATGTGACTATGATAAGAAAGCTGGAATACAGGATCAACCGTTGGCTGCGTGACAGGCTTCCGGTGATCAATCATCGGGACATCGTCAAAAATATCTATGATGAGCTGGATATCACGGCCGGCTATTTCACCATCCTGACGCTGGCCAATCTCATCGCCCTCAGCGGCCTCATGATCAACAGCGCCCCGGTCATTATCGGAGCCATGCTGATTTCTCCGCTCATGGGACCCATTCTGAGCTTCGGATTCGCTTTCGTTACCGGGGATTCCCTGGTCTGGACGAAATCCCTCCGCAAGGTGGCCATCAGCGTTGTTGCCACGGTCCTTATCGCCACTCTGGCTTCCTACCTTTCCCCCCTCAGCGAAGTCACCCGGGAAATAAGCGCCCGGACCACACCCAACATCTTTGACCTGATGATCGCCTTTCTATCCGGAACGGCTGGTGCGGCGGCCATCTGCACCAAGAAGAACTATCTCACCATCGTTCCCGGAGTGGCCATCGCCACGGCCGTCATACCCCCACTGAGCGTGACGGGATTCGGTATTGGAAACGGCAATCCGACCATCGCCGCCGGCGCCTTTTTTCTTTTCTTCACCAATTTTGTCGCCATTGTACTTTCGACCTGCCTTGTCTTTTCCCTTTATGGATTCCGCCCCACGATGGCCGCCGAAGAAAACATGAAGAAATTGAAGCGCCGCCTCGTCTATCTGTCCCTGCTTCTCCTTTTGATCTCGGTCCCGCTGGTTTACACCCTTTCCCGGGGCGTTACCGAGATCAAGCTGAAACGGGATGTCGAAGCGTCTCTGAAACGACAGTTCAATCAGGAAAAGCGCTCGCGCCTGGCCACATTCCAGTTTACGGAATTGGACGACGGGGGCCTGCTGGAGATCGAGGCGGTTGTCAACGCTGTTGAATACCTCAAGGACAGGGAACTGGAGCTGGCTGAGCAGAAGGTGCGGGACAGACTGAAGAGGAAAGTGAGACTTCATGTCGAGCAGGTTAAGGTGCTGCCCCAGGGATTGGCGGAGCAGGACATCACATTAGCATCCGCTATCGTCCCCGCCAGGCCGACGAAGGAGATCCTTCAGGAGGCGAGGGAGGGGATTGTTCCCCTGATCCGGCAGGTGTCGGCCGAAGCGGAAGAGCTTATCTCCCCTTCCCGGATCACGGATTTCTCCGTGGCTTTTCAGGATAAAGCCTCCGCTTTGCTTCTGACCGTTCAGATCCGCCGCGATTACCCCCTGTCGGTTGAGGAACTGACGTGGCTGGAGAAATTTTTCAGCGCCTCCTTGAATATGCCGGTTCGCCTCCGAGTGGAGACGGTGCCCTTTGTCCCCGTGCTGTTTTTTAATCCGGGATCCACAGCGCTGACGGAGGCGATGAAAAAGGAGCTGGAGCCCCTTCGGGATGCCTATGCGAGAAACGACCGCATTCTCATTTCCCTGGAGGCCGTTGCGGAAGCGAACCTGCCCTACCGGGAAAGAATCCGCCTGGCCAATGAGCGGGCGGAGTCCCTCGCTTCCTTTCTCAGCGCGGAATGCCGGATCGCCCCTCTGCAGATCAGAAAAACGCTTGCCGCAAGGGCGGCCGGAAGGCCTTCGATCAAAATACTGGTTTCCACTCTGCCGGAAAGGGGGTAGGCGGAAATGAACATCCTGGTCTTTACGGATCTGGACGGGGAGCCTTCTGAATCATGACGATTACTCCTTTGAAGAGCCCGGCCGACCCTGGATCGGCTCCGGGGGGCGAAGATCCCCCTGGTTTTCGTAACCAGCAAGACGCGCCGGGAGGTGGAGCCTCTCCAGAACCGGCTGGGATTCCGGGAGCCCTTTATCGTGGAGAACGGCGGGGGAATTTTTGTTCCGAGGGGATACCGCAGCGTCTCCCTGCCCGAGGAATTCCGGGAGCAGGGGAATTTCTTCGTCCTCGCGCTGGGGTTGCCGTATGGAAGGATCCGCGGCGTATTTGCGGCGATGAAGAGCCGCTTCAAAATTACCGGATACGGCGACCTTTCTTCCCAGGAGGTGGCCGTACTTTCCGGGCTTGCCGTTGAAGAGGCGGAAAGGGCGAAGGCCCGGGAGTTTTCGGAGCCCTTTCTCCTGAAATCCGTCCCGGATCTTCCGGAGTTGGAGCGCCTGGCGGCGAGGGAAGGAATGAAGATCGTCCGCGGCGGAAGGTTTTACCATCTCATCGGCGACCGTCAGGACAAGGGGGCCGCCGTGCGCGGCGTGAGGTCCCTCTATCGGGGGATCTTCGAGATGGAGCACGTGGCCGTCGGCATCGGCGACAGTGAAAACGACCTGCCGATGCTGCAGGAAGTGGACGTTCCCGTTCTTATCCCCCATCCGGAGCGCGGCTGGCTGGAGGCTTCGCTGCCTCGACTGGTTAAGGCCCCGGACCCGGGAAGCCGGGGATGGAACGAGGCCCTGGGGAGGGTGTTGGATGAACTTGAAGCAGACAGCCCGTGAGATCTTTTCCGAGGCCCTCCGCGCGGTGCTGCCGGAGGCCATGATCCGTGAAACCCTGAAGATCGAGGAAACGAGCTGATTGTCGGGGATCGGCGATATGCTCCGGAGCCCGGGCGGAAGGTCTTCGTTTTCGGCAGCGGCAAGGCCTCGGTAGGCATGGCAAAAGCGGTGTCGGAAATTCTTGGAGACCGGGTCGCCGGCGGGCTGGTGGTGTCCAGTTACGAAGCGGAACTGGACCGCATTGACGTGGTCGTGGGCGCTCATCCCGTTCCCGATGCCCAAAGCGTACATGCGGCGGAAAGGCTGATGAGCGCGCTTTCCGGGCTCTCGGAGGAGGACTTTTTCATCTACCTTCTGTCCGGCGGAAGTTCCGCCCTGATTGAGAAGCCGATTTCTCCGCTGACCCTTCAGGATCTCCAGGAAATGTCGCGGATGCTTCTTGCGGCAGGCGTGCCGATCGACGAAATGAACGCGGTAAGAAAGCATCTTTCCCTGGTAAAGGGCGGCCGGTTGGGAGCGATGACGAAGGCGCGGGGGGTCGTTCTGGTGCTTTCCGATGTCATCGGCGACGACCTGGAGACCATCGGATCCGCCCCGCTGTATAAGGACCGCTCCACCATCGAGGATGTCCGCGACATCCTGGCCCGGTACGGCCTTTGGGAAAAGGCGCCCGCTGCCCTTCGGGTCCTGATGGAGCAAGGTCCCGCCGGGAAGATGGAAGAAACGCCCAAGGCGGCCAACCCCGGCATCGATCACGTTGTGGTGGGCAGCAATCGAAAAGCCCTGCGAAGGGCGAAGGAAAAAGCGCTGTCCCTGGGGCTCGAGGCCCATCTTGTGACGGACCGCCTGAAAGGAGAGGCGCGGGAGGCGGCAAAGTCCATTGTCGCCATGGGCAGGAAATTTCTGGCGAGCCGCATGCCTGAGCAGCCGCCCCTCTGCCTTCTCTTTGGCGGAGAGACGACGGTGACCCTTCGGGGTAACGGAAAGGGGGGCCGGAACCAGGAGCTCTGCCTGGCGGCTCTTCGGGAAATTCGGGATCAAGGCGGACTGCTTCTGTTATGCGCCGGGACGGACGGCATCGACGGAAGTTCGGAGGCTGCGGGGGCGCTGGTCGACGCCTCCGTCTGGACGCGCGCCCGGGAAATGAACCTTTCTCTTGATGACTTTCTGGATCGGAATGACTCCTCTTCCTTCCTGGAACGGACGGGGGGGGTGATCGTCACCGGTCCGACAGGGACGAATGTCATGGACATCTCGATTTTACTGGTTGGAGGTAACGAATCATGACCACGGCAATACGGTTTTCCTCGGCGTTGAGGCCTCATGTGAGGACGAAGATCGAGCAGCTCGGGACCGCCGACATCGTCATCGGCATTCCATCCTATGACAGCGGCGACACCATTTCCCATGTTGTTCAAGTCATCATCCAGGGCCTGGATCATTATTACAAGGACCGAAAGGCCCTTATCATGATTTCCGATGGGGGGTCCACGGACGATACGCGGGAACTTGCCCGGGCGATCGATCCGAAATCCTACAACATCGAGAGCATTGTCACCGTTTACCGGGGAAGCCACGGGAAGGGCTCCGGCCTGCGGGCCGTTTTTGAGGTCGCCGCTTTTCTCAGGGCCAGGGCGATTGCGGTGTTCGATTCCGATCTGCTTTCCATTACCCCTGAATGGGTACGGAACATCCTGGATCCGGTGATCGAGGGATATGATTACGTCGCTCCCGACTACAAGCGCTATAAACTGGATGGGACCATCACCAACACGATTGCCTACAACCTGACGAGGGCCCTTTACGGAAAAACAATCCGGCAGCCCATAGGCGGCGACTTCGGACTGTCTCCGGCCCTGATCAAGTTTTATTTGGATCAGGACGTCTGGGAGACGGACGTGGCCAAATTCGGGGTTGACATCTGGATGACCACGTCGGCCATTGTCGGCGGCTTTCGGATCTGCCAGGCAAAGCTTGGCGCGAAGGTGCACGGGCAGAAGGATCCCTCTGCGGACCTGGGGCCCATGTTCCGCCAGGTGGTGGGAACCACGTTTCAGCTCATGGAGCGCTACGAGGATTTCTGGCTGAAAGTCCGCCGGTCCCGGGAAGTTCCTTCCCTCGGCGAGTTCGTCGGTCAGGAGCCGCCGGCTTTTGAGATCAACCAGGAAGTTCTTCTCGAATACTTCAAGGTGGGGTTGAACAATTTCGGGACGGTGTGGCAGAACATCATCGATGAGGAGGATTTTACAGCCATTTCTAAACTGGCCGAGGTTGACCAGGGGGACCAGTTTTACCTCCCCATCGAAACGTGGGTCCGCATCGTCTACTGCTATGCGGGGGCGTTCCGGGCCACGCCGCGCCAGCGCTTCAAGGTGCTGGACACCATGGTGCCCCTCTATTACGGGCGAGTGGCCTCCCTGGTCAACGAGGTGCGGGACAAAAGCCCGACCGAGGCGGAGGCGCATTTTGAGGCCCAGGCCGAAGCCTTCGAACGCCAGAAGGATTACATGATCAAAATCTGGAGACGGAAAGGAGGAAGATGAAATGGCTGATTTTTATCAACACGGGATGATTACCACGTTACAGAGGCTGAAGGAGAGGCCTTCCGGAGAAATCGACGAGGAGCTTGTGGCGATCACCAGAAAGCGCGATACGGTTCTTCTGCTTCCGGCTCTCTTTTCCGAGTTTGAAACGCCTTCCATGCCGGTCATTATCGAGGAGCTGAAAAAGGTGCGGTATCTCAAGCGGATCGTTCTGTCGCTGGACCGGGCGGACGAACGCCAGTTCCAGAAGGCAAGGAAGCTGATGGGCGAGATTCCCACGGAGGTGGTTGTGGTCTGGCACGACGGCCCCCGGATGCAGGAATTGTATCGGGACCTGGCGGCAAACGATTTCAACATCCAGCGGCCCGGAAAAGGTCGGTCCGTCTGGATGACCCTGGGTTATGTCCTGGAGGATGAAGACGTGTACGCCATCGCCCTGCACGACTCGGACATTCTGAATTACACCAGGGACTTTCTGTCCAGGCTGGTCTATCCGGTGGTTCATCCGGCCATTGATTTCGAATTCAGCAAGGGGTATTACGCTCGGGCAGGGGAGCGGCTCTACGGGCGGGCCACCCGGCTCTTCTATATCCCCCTGATCCGGGCAATGAAGCGGATCCTGAACTACAACCCATTTCTGGACTATCTGGGAAACTTCCGTTATCCCCTTTCGGGGGAATTCGCCCTGATCAGCACCCTGGCGCGAAGCATCCGGATCTCGCCCACCTGGGGGCTCGAAGTCTCTCTTCTGAGCGAAGTCTACCAGCGCGCTTCCCTCAACCGCATCTGCCAGGTGGAAATTACTGAATCTTACGAGCACAAGCATCAGGTCCTGGACAAAACAAACCCGGATGCCGGATTGATCCGCATGGCCACCGACATTGCCGAGGCCCTGTTCCGGATTTTGAGCCAGGACGGCATCGTTATGAGTTCGTCTTTCTTCCGGACGCTCTTCACGGCCTATATCGAGGAATCCCGCCTCGTGATCGAAAAATATCATGCCCTGTCCATGATCAACGGACTGAGTTATGACCGGCACAGCGAAATTGAGGCGGCAGAGGCGTTTGTGAAATCCCTTCAAACGGCGACGGAGGAATTTATCCGTAATCCCGTGGGAATTCCCATGCTTCCCGCCTGGGTCCGCGTCAGGGCGGCCATACCGGATTTTTCCGAGCGGTTGACGGAGGCGGTCAGACTCGACAATTCCCTGTAATGGCGGGATGACGGCTCAACGGGGAACAGAGCCGTTTGCAGCAGAAACGCCGCCGCATTTCTCCGCCGGCGAACATGATCGGACCCTGTGCCGGCCAAGGGATCGGACTGCCCGGGATCCGCGTTCAGGATGTGAGATGCTTTTCTAATGTTTCCGTAAAGGAAGGTCATGCCATGGAACTGGCCGATATCAATCAATGGGGAATCATCGTGCTGAGCTGCACGTCCATCTGGCTGGTGGGACGCAGGGAGCATTGGCGGCGCTGGGGGTTTGTTGTCGGCTTGATGGGGCAGCCCTTCTGGTTCTGGTCCTCGTGGCAGCACGAACAGTGGGGCATCTTTGCGGTATCCGTCTGGTATACTTATGCCTGGCTGCAGGGGATCTGGAATTTCTGGATCAAGCCGGCGGAAGGATAGGGCTCCGGTGCGGGAAGCTGTGCTTCATTCGCCGGCTTTGTCGTTCCAGACCATCCTTCCCCGGAGCAGGCGCTCCTTCACCCTGGATAATCTTCTGTCCTTGTACCGGACATGGCTGGCTTCGCCCTGTTCGTTCCCGGCATGGGACGCCTCGTCGACGATCTGGAATTCGGCAAGAACGTGAACGACCCGCGATGAAAGCCTCGCTCCGGGAGCCCAGAGTTCGAGCTGCCGGTCATCCAGGCGAATGGGGATGTCGACGACGAAGCTGGCCGTTCTGAAGGTGTCGTTTGTTTCCGGATTGGATGGCCCGCGCATTTCGTTCTCATACATCAAGTCCACCTGGAATTCCGGGATCATCCTGGAGATGCGGGGATGCCTGCGGATGAAATCCCGGAAATCAAAGATCGAATTGCGGCTCTCTCCCGGCACGGTGTAATGGAAGGGGAAAAGGTGAATGCTCAGGTAGGCGATGGCGGGTACGATCTCCTCAGCGGTTGCCGTAACGATGCGGAATCGGATCATGTCGTACAGGAGGGCTCTGTTCCCCTGCTTCTTGTGCAGCAGCTTGGTGATGATGGAGTCGCGGGTTTTGCGGCTGCACTGAAAATCAACAATGGGATACCCCCGCTCTTTCATCGCCTCAATGACTCGCACCGCCTTATCCTCGACGATGTGGTAGAGTTCATGCTCGGCGATGTTCAGCCGGGACTTGAGCTCCATCGCTTCCGCGTGATGGAGGACATGCATGACCTTCAGCACCACGCAGGCCTGACGCCTCCGCAGCGAATCCTTCCCTGCCGCAAGGAGCATGAGATCGCCTGCGGATGGGGCGTTGAAGATCTCCGGCAGGAAAGAGAAGCCGAAATTCCGCGTGAGATAGTCGATGGCGGACAAGCGCATGTTCTTCAGATATGACCGGTCCCCCTCGTCTTCCAGATCGAATCCGTTTGCGCGGAGGATGGCAAGGCACTCATCGAGCGATCCCACGTCCAGTCGATGCCAGTCGAGGACCGACCCTCCCCGTAGGACCAGCCTTGCCCTCTCCAACTCGCCGAGAGATAATTTGACAATCATCGTCTCCGTCCTCCATGATCGGCGCCGCCTTGATGAAATTCCGCCCTTCTGAAGAAATAAATAGGGAAATTAATCCTTTATGTCAATGAATTCATGGAAGGACAATAAAAAAGCCGGGTTCTCCGGGCCGGCATGACGGGCCGCTTCCTGTATCGATGCGTGTACGCCGGTTTTTTGCCGCTCCCTCATCGTGGGTCGCGAGCGGAGGCCTGCCGGAGCTATCGAAATTCAATTTTGTAGTAGAGGTCCACTCCACTTTCCGTTCCCGTCTGGGTTTCAACCTGCCAGTTCCTGTGAAGGTCGTACCGAAGGAGGAACCGGTTGCTGCCGGTAAAGAGGGACCGACCATAGCTGATATAGAGCTTCGGGGTCAAATATTTTCCCACGGTGGCCATGGCCCGGGAGAGATTGTTCTCCGAGGCCGCCGCGGCGGAGCCCGGCGAGGCAAGGGGGCGAGCCGTATAGGCATCCCAGCCCGGGGTGCTTTCGCCGCGGGTAGAAATCTCCAGAGAACTGAGACCAAGCCGGGTGGCGAGCTTGTCTTGCAGGACGACTGACTGGCCGGCTGACAGGAGGCTTTCCGCCGCCATGGTGAGGAGGTCAACCTGTTCCCCCGATCTGCCGAGGGGGCGTCCGAGGACGATATAACTGAGGATATCCACATCCTCCATGGAGGGTTCCGAGTATAGGCTGACCACCGGCGACTGAGCGGTTCCCGTCACCAGGACGCCAGCCCGGACGGATCCGGCGGTGCGGAGGGCCAGGACATCGAGGGACGGCCTGTCGATGGCGCCGCCGGCGTAAAAGAACCTTCCCCGAACGATCTCCAGCGTTACACCATAGGCCTGGTAGCGTCCCTTGACGATCCGGATCTCTCCGGTGCTTGTGATCCGTTCGATATGGCGCAGAGCCTTTATCTGCAGCGCCCCCCCCAGTTGGGCATCAATTCCCGCCAGTTTCACAAAGGCCCGATCGCCTACTGTCAGAAGGATCTGCAGGTCCACATCCAGGGGAAAGGCCTTCGATTCGATGGGGGGGCGGCCTTCGATCTTCACATCCGGACTCGGCCGGATGACCCCTTGAACAGGTGATCCGGCTATGTGGAGCTCCGGAAGATGCACCTCGCCGCGAACGGCCAGCTTATCCGGTGTTCCCTCGACGGTGAGCCGAGGTGATGCGTACAGCTGAAGTTCCGGGAAATAGACCGTGCGAAACCGCTCGCCCGCCATCGTGATCCGGTAGCCCGACACCTTCCATTCCTTCAACCGGATGAGGGCCGTTCCCCCGACATGGCCGGGGCCGGAGACGGCGCGGAAAGAATCAACGTGCAGTGCGTCCTTTTCGAGGCGTCCGGACATCTGGACATCCTTCAGACGGATGCCCGCCGAGGGGATGTAAGCCCCCGCATTGGCCAGACGGATCTTTCCCTCCAACTGCGGTTCCTTCCATTGTCCGCCGACCGCCAGGTCCAACTCGAGGTTCCCCTGGCTTTCCTGCACGGCTCCGGGGAACAGGATGGCGAGAAGCCCCCTCTCCCGGATTTGGGCGGTCAGGAGCCCTTCGATTCTTCCCTGCGGGTTGGCGGTTGCGGGAAAGCGTGCGGGGATCGGCAGCCGATATCGGCCCTGCACCTTCCCGTAATCAGCGAGGGCCAGGGTTGCCGTTCCGCTCAGCGACTCTTCGCGCCAGGCCCAGGTGGCCTCCGCCTTGTCGATGTGTGCCGTGATGTCCAGATTCCCTCTGCGCTGGCGGATTGCCCCCTGGGCGAGGAAAGCCGATCCGGCGAGCTCAAAGCGCTTTGCAGGGCGGATCAAACCGGTGAGGCCGCCCCCCAGGAGCCCGCGGATCTCGACGCCGGGTTCACTGGGAAGCCAGGGGCGGAGGAGGGCAAGGTCGACGTGAGACCATCTGGCCTTGAACTCTCCCCGGTCCGGCACGAACGAGCGGACTGGAAAGGCGCAGTAAAATGTGCCGTGGAGCATGCCGTCCTTTTGCAGCCCGATTTCCAGCGTGCCGCTGAGCCCTTTTTCGCTACCCAGGAGGGCCGCATCCAGCCGCCGCACGGTGATGTGCCTGCCTTCAGCTCCGATGGTGCCCCTGAGGTCGGTCCTGGCCTTCAGGGAAAAATGGTCCCTGCTCGCCAGGTCAAGGCGAAACTCCCCGTTTGCCACACCCCTCACCTGAGCCGCCGTCAGCCAGGGGTCGAAGCGGGCGAGATTCAATCCACTGATGCGCAGGGAGGCGTTTCCGCGCAAGCCGGGGCGGAAGAGGTCCGCGGCGGCTTCGATGCGCTCCCCGGGTGTCCCGGTTACGACGAGGGGGCCCAGGGACATCCGCTCCTTTCCCAGGGAAAGGGCTGCAGGTGCGGACAGGTGCCACGGACCGACAGCGTCGCGGCCGGAAAAACGGAGGAGGTGTCCCTGCCACCGCCCGTCGGCATAACCGCCGGCAAGTTGTAGGAGCGTCTCGGCGCCGGGAGCGCTCAGCGCGGCCTGGATCGTGTGTCGCGTGCCCGTTCCCAGCGCTTCCAGGGTGGCGGCATTGACGCGCAGGCCGTTGTAGGCAACCGTGTGCAGTGTCGCGGACATGTGCAGCGGATCGTCCTGCTTCGGGCCGATTCGGGCGGTCAGATCCGCCGAATCGATCCGGAGGCCGTCCGACGCCAGGGCCCGGGCGCGTCCGCGGATGGCTCCGCTGAACCGGTCTTCATCCCTGCGTATCCAGCCGTCGGCATTCAACGTTCCGGATGCCCCGGGAACGAGCCTGGAAAGATCGCTGATCCTTGCGTCCAGGGCCAGCCGCTTGTCCAGTTCGCCCGCCGCATGGATAGAGAAGCCCCTGCCGTGAAGGTTCAGGAATTCTATCCGGATGCTCTCTCCGGCGAAGGCGCCGCGCACATTTCCCGTCAGCGTCCGGCCGTGAAGCCGGCTTTCGAGGAGGGTCCCCTGGAGATCGCCCTGCAGGGGCGCATCCCCTGCCTTGAACAGGCTGCCGGCCAGATCGAAATTGATGAGTCCCTTCCAGTCGGGGGTGATGCCTGAGGGGTCCAGCTTCCTTCCCCGGATGGCGCCTTCCAGGCGAACACCGCCGGTCCAGTCGATTTTCAGGTCTCCCCCGAGGGTTCCCTTCAGGATCGTTCCCGCCAGGGAGGTCAGTTTCATGCCCTTTTCATGGCCCTCGTAGGCGCCGGAGAAACGAAGGGCGTGCCAGCCGGGGCCGGTGTTGGCGATGGCAAAGCGGCCCCGGTAATTTCCCGTGGTTCCGGCAAAGCTCAGCGTTCCTTCCATGTTTGTCGCCGTGCCGATCTGCCGGGCCAGATCGACCCCGGCGGCCTGAAGCTCCACCGTCATCGAAGGGTCGATGGAGCTGAAGTCGATGGCGGCCCCACCGGTGAGTGTGCCGTGCAGATCATCGCCGGTGAGGCGGAGATTGCGGAAACGGAGGGCCTTCTGCTCCACGCCCGCTTCACCTGACAGCTCCACGCCCGGCATCTCCTGGTCATTTCCCCCTGCTCCGGCGAAGGTGAATGCCCCCACCGCCTGTTCCGGCTCTCTGGCCGGTTGAAGGCGGGTATGCAGAACGAAGCGCTCCAGGCCGCCGATAGACTTCTCCGGATAGAGGGTCAGGTCGGTCACGAGGGAAGGGCGGTTCATGCCCATGTCGATCGTTCCCTCCACCTTCAGAGACGGCATGGCGGCGCGAACCCCCGCCAGGATGAGATGACCGCTTTGCCATCGTGCGGTGCCGGAAAATTCATGAACAATGACGGGCGGATCGCTTCCCTTTCGGTATTCGAGGCCGTTCAGGCCCAGGCGCGACACCTCCAGCGTGACGAAATGTAACGCATCCGGCAGCTTCGGCCATTTCAGGGAAAGGGGGGTTCGAGGCCCGTCATCCCGGATTCTCACGCCTCGTGCGGCAATCCTGCCGATATCGACGTGCGCCAGCAAGAGATAGAGCGGATTCCATTCGAGGGCCAGCCGGTCGATTTCCACCGTCTGCTGCGCCGATCCGATCCGTATTCCAGAGAGATCCAGCCGGTCGGACAGCCGCCCCTCCACGGAGCGGATGCTGATTTCGGCCGACGCCAGGCGGCTGAGGGTGTTCACCAGCCATCGGGCCCCCGCCGTCGTTCCGGCCAGCCAGGCCATCCCGCCCATCACGATGCCAAGGACGAAAAGCAGGATTCCCAGCGACAGAAAACAGCCCCGCCGCCTCATAGCTGGAACCCCACGGTGAAATGGATGCGGTATGAAGGATCATCCCTTCCGATCTGGCGGGCGATAGAGAAATTCAGGGCGCCGACGGGAGTGTAGTAGTGGACACCGACTCCAGCCCCCTGATGGAGCCGGAAGGAGGAGAACGAGTCGAAGGCGTTCCCGGCATCGTAAAACACAGAGACGCTCCAGTCCTTGTAGAGGGCCCGTTCAAGCTCAACGCTTCCGGACAGAAGGTGCTTCCCTCCCGCCAGATCGCCCTCCGAGTCCCGCGGAGCGAGGGATTTATAGGCATACCCCCGGACGCTCTGATCGCCGCCGGCAAAAAAGCGCAGTGACGGGGGGAGCTGGCTGAGGGGGTCGCTCAGGACCGTGAGCGCTGCGGCTGCCCGGGTATGGAGTGTCAGGCTCCACGGCAGCGGCGTCAAACGGCTTCCCTCGGCGATTCCCTGGAACAGGCCCATTTCCGACCCCAGGGCTTCGTGGGTTCCCCGCACCTCCACCATGTAGCGGAATCCACTGCGGGGATGGGTTGGATGGTCATAACGGTCATCGGCCAGGCGCAGACCCGGCAGAACGGAGAAATATCGTGAATTCCCCTCCCCGAGAGTGCTGTCTTCGTAGAGAAGCCGGAGATAGGCCGCACCGAGCATTTTGGCCCGGAAGCTTCGATTCAGGGAGAATTCCGACGATACCAGGCGGCTGCGGTAAGCGTCGATGTCCTCCTGCTGGAGGTTTATCTGCGCGGAGAAAAAGCTTTTGGCATCGGGGATGCCGTGAATGATGTACGTGGAGGCCAGCCCTTGAAGGCGTTCGGAAATAAAGAGATTTTCCGATATCTCGTGTCCGCGGGAAAAAAGATTCAAGTCGCGGTACCGGACGGTGAAG
Organism: Syntrophus sp. (in: bacteria); assembly: GCF_040768185.1. Taxonomy (NCBI): domain Bacteria; kingdom Pseudomonadati; phylum Thermodesulfobacteriota; class Syntrophia; order Syntrophales; family Syntrophaceae; genus Syntrophus; species Syntrophus sp. (in: bacteria). The sequence continues at coordinate 307,796 of NZ_JAXGNC010000002.1, forward strand.
CGGGCGCCGGTGTCCGTACCATAACCGAGCCCCGCCCTCAGGCTTTGGGACGGCGCCTGGGTAAGCTCGACCGTCACAGGCACGGTGTTTCCCGGGGATTCGCTTGCTCCCGGAATGACCCGCACCTCCCGGAAGCGTTCGGAGTCCAGGTAGTTGCGCTGGGTCTCCACGAGCCTGGCGGGAGAGAAGATCTCCCCCGTTCTGAAGGTTACGTACCTCTGCAGAAAGGTTTCCGGGTAGTCGGGAGCCCCCTTGATGGTGAGTTTTCCGAAGCGGTGCCGGTCTCCCGTTTCCAGGACGAGCCCGATGCGGGAGGTGGAAAGGGACTCGTCAATGAGGATCTCGTGGACTGAAAAATGCGCATCCCGGTAGCCCATCTCCTGGGCCCGCCCCTGAAGGGCCGCCTTGGACCGTTCATAAAGCTGATGCAGGAGAACGTCCCCTTTTCTAAGGGGGAAAGCGCCTGCCATCTCCTGCAGGGGGGCCTCCTGTGAGCCGGAGCCCTGGATGGCCACCTTCACCTCGTCGACTCGAACAGCATCTCCCGGGGAAATCTCCACCCGCAGAAGATGGCTCCCTTCCTCCGGCGTTTCAGTCACCACCTTCACCTGGGCCCTGTAATAGCCGAAAGGCTCCAGGGCCCTGCGGGCATTCTCCTCCGCCTGGGCGGCGAAGCGCTCCAGCCAGAGCAGGTCCACCCTACCTTCACGCACCAGGCCGGGGGGGATGGCCAGGGCGGCCTGAACGTTTTTCAGGGCCTCGCCCTCCAGCCCGACGACGAGAACCCTGACCGGATCGGCTGACAGAAGCCGCGCGGGGAAGAGCAGAAGCATCACAGCCAGAAGCGCCGCCGAACATCTCCTGAACCTGGCCCTGCCGGGCCGATCAAACCTCTTCATTCCTATTGGGCCTGCCTTTCCAGGATTGACGCACGCAAGCCGCATCCCAACACAGTGGTGCAGGCGGGTGTGCATTTGTTGCGCATCTATGCTATGAAATTAGACTCAAAAGGATACAATCTCAAGGTGAAAATAAAAGAGAGAAACAGGGTGCGCCATGTGCCGGAGGGGTTGAATTCTTCCGTGTACCGCATTCCGGAAGGGATGTGCACAAAATCGCGTTGGCGGATCCGGGATGAAGGAGAGCGGAAGTTCTATGGGGCGGAGCAGTGTGGTGCAGTGCGGGGCGGTTAGAACATGATACCGATTGAATATGTCATCCTGATCGGCTCGCTCCTGATCATTCTCAGTATCGGTGTTGCCAGGCTTTCCGAAAACCTGGGTGTGCCAGTCCTGCTGCTCTTTTTGGGCATCGGCATGATGGCGGGTTCGGAAGGTCCCGGAGGGATCTATTTCGACGATGCGGCACTGGCTCAGGCAATCGGCGTCATGGCCCTGATTTTTATCCTTTTTGCGGGGGGGCTCGACACCCGATGGCCGGAGGTCAAGCCAACCGTCTGGCAGGCGACAAGCCTCGCCACTCTCGGCGTTCTTCTTACGGCGGTTTTGGTCGGTCTCTTCGCATTTTACGTACTCAAGCTTTCCCTGATCAGCGGACTGCTTCTCGGAGCGATCGTTTCTTCAACCGATGCCGCCGCCGTTTTTTCCGTCCTCCGTTCCAGGAGCATCAGTCTGAGGGGGCAGCTCAAACCTCTTCTGGAACTCGAATCGGGCAGCAATGATCCCATGGCTGTTTTTCTCACCGTGGGCATCCTTCAGCTCATGACGATTCCTGGTACGTCCCTGGGGTCCATCGCCGTTCTCTTTGCCGTCCAGATGGGTCTCGGGATCGTTTTCGGCCTGGGATTGGGAAAACTGATGGTCCTGATGTTCAACCACATGAAATCCGCTTATGAAGGGTTCTATCCCGTTTTCGCCATGGCAGCCGCGTCATTCATTTACGGTTCGACGGCGGCCTGCGGGGGCAGCGGCTTCCTTGCCGTTTACATCGCCGGGTTGATTGCCGGAAACAGTGAATTCATCCACAAGAAGAGCATGCTGCGATTCTTCGACGGTTTTGCCTGGCTCAGTCAGATCACCATGTTTCTCACCCTCGGATTGCTGGTTTTTCCCTCCAGGATCATCCCTGTGATCGGAGTCGGCCTTGCCTGCTCGTTTTTCCTCATGCTGATCGCCCGTCCCGTGGGCGTCCTGATCTCCCTGCTCTTTGCCCGGCTTCAGTGGAGGGAGAAGGTCCTGGTCTCCTGGGTCGGCTTGAGAGGGGCCGTCCCGATCGTTCTTGCCACCTTCCCGCTGCTGGCGGGTATTCCGGAAGCGGAGTCCATCTTCCATGTCGTCTTTTTTATCGTCCTCACCTCCGCCCTGTTTCAGGGGTGGTCCATCCCCGCCGTCGCCCGGCTGCTCGGGCTCCAGGCGCCGTTTGAACGGAAGCAGCGGTATCCTATCGAGTATGCGCCTGTAGAGGGGGATGATACCAGGCTCGAAGAACTGGTCATCCCCTTCGATGCCGCCGTTGCGGGGCGACCGCTTGTGGAGTTGGGGCTTCCCCGCGATGCGCTCATTGTCCTGGTGAGCCGCAACGGGAGCTTCTTTGTGCCCGGCGGCGGAACGGTTCTCGAAGAGGGGGATATTGTTCAGGTGCTTGTGAGCGCAACGGGGCTCCCTGAGGTCCGGGAGATCCTGCTGAGCTTGAAGGAGGAAGAGCCGGAATAGGGCCGCCCGCTCCTGGAAACCAAAATCCTGCCGGAAGCGTACACAGGGAGGTTCCGGCCACCTTGAGAGGCGTGTCCGGCCGGCTCGGAACGATCCGGCTCAGGGAGAGATCGTTTCTGCACCGGTTGGACTGCCCTGATCCCATTCCTGGAAGGCGCGAAGCTGCTTGGAATCCCCCAGAACGCCGATGAAATCCCCATCCTGGAACTGGAAATCCGGGGTGGGATTCGGGAAAAGGGCCTCACTGCGGATCACGGCGACAACGGAAGCGCCGGTGAGTGAGCGGATGCGCAACTCTTCGATGGAGCGGCCGATGAGGGGGCTTCCTTCCTTCAGCAGCAGCCAGTTGAGTTCCAGCAGCCGGGAAGCGCTCTGCAACTGCGAGAGTGTCCGGTAGGAACTGTCGGAATCATAGAGGGGGGCGTAAAGCTCATAGCGGATCGCATCCAGAAGGGACTGCACCTTATCCGGTGGAAATTCAAAGTGCAGCAGGGCCTGACGCGTAAACTCCAGGCTGGCTTCAAATTCCGGCTGGACCACTTCGTAAACGCCCCGGGCATGAAGGTCTTTCATGTGTTCAATGCTGATCGCCCTGGCGAAAATTTTCAGCTCGGGATGAAGGGTGTGGGCCTGGGCCGCAATGGCCTGAGAAACAACGGCGGAGGGTACGGTGATGAGCAGCAGCTTTGCCCGGCGGATCTGCGGTGTTTCCAGGACGGAGGCCTGGCCGGCGTCTCCGAAGATGGCCGGGAAATTCAGGGCTTTCAGCTGTTCGAACCGGTGAAAATCGATCTCGATGACGACGAACTCGACGCCGAACCGGTGCAGGATCCTGGCGATGTTCAGGCCGACCTGTCCGCCTCCCGCAATCACCACGTGATTCGACATTCCGGACTCCGGCAGGTTGATGGTCTGCAGAGGCTCCCGAATCGTCCGCGAACGAAAGAAGGAATAGATCGGCGACGTCAGATTGGAAAGAAAGGGAGTCAGAAACATGGTGGCCACGGTAAGGGTGAGCACGAGGGAATAGAGTTCGGAGCTGATTGAAGAGGTGTTCAGGCCCACCCGGGCCAGGACGAAGGAGAATTCACCCACCTGGAAAAGCCCCAGGCCCACGGCCAGGGGAATGACGTTGCGGTAGGAAAACAGCCGGCTCAGGCCTGCGAAGATGAGCCCCTTGCCCACGGTCACAAGGACCACGAGGATCAGGACGGTTTTCAAGTGGGACCATAAAAAAGCCGGATCCAGCAGCATTCCGACGGAAGCAAAAAAGAGCAGGCTGAAGACATCCCGGAGAGGTATGATTTCGCTCAGGGCCTGATGGCCATAGTCCGACTCGCTGAGAACCAGTCCCGCAATGAAGGCGCCGAAGGCGAAAGACAGACCGAACAGGTAGGTCCCGTAGCCGATGCCGAGGCCGAGGGCGATCACGGACAGGAGAAACAGCTCCCGGGATTTCCATCCGGCAATGCGCCGGAGAATCCAGGGAATGAGCTGTGTGCCGAGAAAAATCATCCCCAGCAGGAATAAGGCCGCCTTCAGGATGGACAGGGCGAGCAGCGGCAGGCCGGTTTCGGGATGGCTCAACTGCGGAAGAACAATCATCATCGGAACGACGGCCAGATCCTGAACAATGAGCATCCCGATCATGACCCTGCTGGAAAGGGTGCCCATCCAGCCCTGACTCATGAGGGTCTTGAGGATCACCATCGTGCTTGACAGGGAGATCAGCGCCCCGAACCAGAGGGAGGTTTTCCAATCCCACCCCTGCCAGGAGCCGATGGCGAAGCCGAAGCCGATCGTCAGGAGGATCTGGATGGGGGTTCCCAGAAGGGCGATTCTGCGGACGGGCCGCAGTTCCCGCAGGGAGAATTCCAGCCCCAGGGCGAAAAGCAGCAGGGCCACGCCGATTTCCGCCAGCTTTTCGATGACCTGGAGATTGGATACATTGATGCCCCCGGTGTGCGGCCCGATAAAGATGCCGGCCAGGATGTATCCCAGGACCAGCGGCTGCCGGAAGAGTTTCGCCACCAGCCCTCCCGCCAGGGAGGCAATGACGATAATGACGATGTCTGCTGCGATGCCCATAGCTTTAAAGAGTGTCTTCCAATGGCCGCCCCGGATCAAGGCGCGGATTTTGTCGGCTTCGGTTTCGAATTCTGGATGCAGCACCTGCTGCAGGGCTCATGCCCGCTTTGCTCTTTCCTGCCTGGTCGCCCTGAAGTTCATGGGGATCGAACAGTCATGGCCCTCTTCTCCATCATGAGTGACATTGAAGACAGGCCATTTTAGGGCATGTTCCCAAAAAAAATCCACAGAAATACGGAAGAATTTATCGTGCGAATTCATGATTCTCATGGGGCGGAAGCGGCGCCGGTCCGGAGGCGGCTGCGGACCCGGCCTCCGGTGAAGGCGGTCAGGATCGGCAAAATGCCGGCCGCTGGCGGTATCGGCCTGACGCCCGGGGTTCGCCAGCCGGAAAAAGAATAAAATCAGCCTTTTTCAAATCTTGACGGATCTTTCGAACCGTGCGAAGGTACAGGCGAGAAAAGGGGGAATAGGAATGAGAGAGGGCCGACGTCCGGAAAGCAAGGCTGCTTCTGAGCAGCAGGCGGTTGCAGCGCATGCCGGATCTCCGATGTATGCAACGTATCCCGCCACGGCCAGCAGCGTGGACCTTCCGGATATTACGTTTCGCAGGAACAGGAACGAGAATAGTTTTACCCGGATCGGCACGGCTGATCCGTTTTCGTTTCCCGGGAAGGATGCAACCCTGTCCGAGGCCGTCAGGGTGCTGGGAGAGCTGCGTTTAAAGCATCTGCTTGCACAGATCTGGTCGGAAGGCGCGCCGCTGGATATGACCGTCCGTATCATTGCCCGCCGGACGGCCCTGTTAAAGCTCAGGCAGGATGGCGAGAAGGTTGAAGTCGAGGCGCATTGGAATCTTTTTATCCCCTACTTTTATTCGATCAAGAAGCTCCCCATTGCCCATTCCGAGAACCTGGAACTTTTTTCCTCGGCGGTCTTCAGGTACTCCTCCCTGGCCATGCAGCATCGGAAGGTGCCGAAGAGCGAATTGAGAGACATTGTCATCGACGCGTATCTGGATCAACCGGAACTTTTGTTGGCCTCGCTGGACATTTTCAACAAGCCGAACATTTACCACATCCACCCTACGGGCATATGGTTCGACAGGATTTCCGCCGCCAATGACGAGCATCGATTGGAGATTGATGTTTCCCCTGCCTCCGCGGCAGGGCTTGTAAGCCCGGAA